>CAYVNI010000173.1:0-10737 GCA_964452815.1 uncultured Sulfurovum sp. | reverse complement strand
AGAAAGGCACGGTAGCACCCATTACCTCTAACTCTTTTTTTTCTATTTCCGACATATTGTCTCCTAATTATAAAATTATTTTATTATAATTATAAGTTCTTAAAAAAAGCTTGATATTGGTCAACTTTGAAATTAAAACTTCTAATACTCACTCTTGATTTAGTGAAGTTTGGTTCAGCAGTTCTTTTGTAAACCCCCACCATTCTAGGGTGTGATTTACTCTCTTTTATCTGATGTTGAAAGGGTAAAAAAATTCTGAATTCTCTTAAAAAAAGAAATTTTTTTCTTCTTATCTCTCTCTTTTAAAAATTCTTCCAAGTTTTCAATATAGGCTTTAGCCGCTTTTATTTTTTGTGGAGTAAAATTAATCTGCATCCAAAATCCTCTCTATTTCGTACATGGCATCTTGATTTTTGAGTCGGAATTTTATCTCTATCCTTCTTGATGCGTCTTTATCCTCTATGTTATCTTTTTTTATGGCATCCAAATAGGAGCGACCACTGGCTACGAGTTTTCTCTCTATGTTGTTTTTTTTGATATAGTCTAAGGTCAGAAGATAGTTCATAACGGCAAAAGCACGTTTTTGGGATAGTTCTAGGTTATAAAGATATCCTCCATCACTGTCAGTGTGTCCCTCTATGATAATTTTATCAAGATACTCTGAGATATTTTTATTAGAGATAAGGGTGTTAACATATTTTATAAAATTTGATTTTAGCTCTTTTTTAGAACCATCTTTTAGTGCTGATGAGCCTTTGTCAAAAAGAATATTGGAAGCCAATCGTAATGAGCCACTCTTTTTATCAATGTTTATACTGTTTCCAAGTGCTGATTTGAGTTCCGCGATGACTTTTAGTTTAATACCTGTAAGTGATTTTATTTTTGCTTTTTGCTCTTGTAGCTTGATGAGTAGCTTGTCATATTTTGTCTGTCTGTTGTCCACTGCTTGTAAAAGTTGTAGGAGTTTTTTATCGTTTAACTCTAGTTTCTCCTTTTTTTCAGAGAGACTGTTTGAGAGGATAAACACTTGATTTTTATATTTATCTATGGTGATATTTTGTTCTATTTTCGTTTTATTATTCTCTTTTGCTATATCTTCTAAAATTAGAATATGGTTAGAATAATCTGTAATTTTACTATTTTTTGCCAGTAAAATTTGGTTTAATTTTTGAATCTCATCTGCTTTTAACTCTAGGGTCTCTTTTGAGATAAGTAGCTCTTTTTTAGCACTCTCTATGCTCTTCTCTCGTTTTGCTAAGAGGTCATGAAGTTTATTAATCTCATAATCTCTTACAAAAATGGTTTCATCTTTGTTTACAATATTTTTAGACTGCTCTTCTAGTGTCTCTTCGCTCTCCTTTAGAGAGTTTTTCAATACCGTAGATTTAACAATAATCGCACCAATAAGTAGAATAAAAACAAAGAGAAGTCCTGCCATCAAGTCGGCATAGGATATCCAAAAGTTACTGCTCTCTTCATTTGATTTTTTGGATTTAAACATCTTATTTATTCACTAACGTATCAGATATTTGGGAGTGGTATTTGGAGATACTATCGTGAATTACCTCATTTTGCTCTAAAATAGTAGAGGAAAAGTTTCCTAGTTTAATAATTACATCGCCCAACTCATCATCTATCTTGTGGAATGTCATGCTAAGAGATTTCTCTAGTGAAGCGTCAAATCGTTCAATAGAGTTTTGTAGCCTTGATGTTGTTTGTGTAAAGTGTTGGAGATTCTTTTCGATACTCTCATTGGCTTCAACGGCATTTTTTGAGTGATGAATCTGAGCAATGGTATCTTTTAAGTCGGTTGAGACGAGCTGTAGATGTTTGGTAACAGTGGTAAAATTCTTATTGGTCTCATTGATAATAGTCTGAAAATTATCAAGATGTTTTTCGTTTAGAAGTTGAATAAACTCTAGATTAAATGTCTCTTTTAGACCCTCTATTAGCTTTTGGTCACGAACATCATTTTGTTGATGCTCATTTCGTTTTAGCTCACTCTGTGACCAGATAAATTTATTGTAGGTATTTTCAAAATAGTAAAGGTCTTCATCTGCTTTAGAGAGACCTCTTTTTTCAAAATAGTTCCATATGATAGAGAGAGCAATACCATAGATAGAAGCATAAAAAGCCGTACCTATCCCACTAAGAAGCAGTGAGATTTCACTGTCCAGTGCATTGGTATCCTTGATTGCAAAATCAGGCATGGAGATGGCAATGGCTGTAAATGTTCCTAAAATTCCAAGCATGGGGAAAAAAGAGGGAGCAACAGAGGCAAAGTTGTCATTTCTAAATGTCTTGTAGTAATCGGTGATATACTCAACAATGTTGGTTGTTGCTTTTGTCTGTGTTCCAATGGTAAGTGAGTTCTCTTGGATATTCTTTTGAAGTCCTTGTTGGAGGTCATGGTGATTTTTACGCATATTACAGATGACATAATTCGCATTGTGTTGGATAAAAAGCAGATAGATAATATAAATTAGACCGATGATAACCACAGAGTGCATGTCCACTTTTAATGATATTATATGAAAATATCCAAGAGTAATCATTAGAAAGAAAAGAGTAGGGAGTAACGCAATGACTATATAGTTTATAAGACATAAACCAGAAGATTTTTTATGTAACATTTTTTCACTTTATGTTGAAATTAAAATTAGTATAAATCTTAGCAAAATAGTATTAACAATCTATTAATGCTCTCTTTTTTTCTTGCTAAGAGGGTTTGATATATTTTGATCTACTAACTTCTTGCTCTCATTAATATCATAGATTTGAATAGGTACTTTTTTGACCAAGTAGAAGTAGTTTGGATGTAAAATATCAGCATAGGTGTCGATAATAGCTGTTTTATAGGTACTGCGTGTGAGTATATTCTGAACCGTTCCCACAGGAATATTTGCCAAAAAGATATTGTCTAGTCCACTTGTGATTACCTTGTCTCCAATATTGATTTTTGACCATTTGGGAATAAAGTTTATCTCCATTGTATTCTCATCAATACCTTTTGCAATCCCTGGCATCTTCTTTTCACCAATAAAGGTGGAGAATTGACATTTGGGATTTGAGAGTAGAATTCCTTCTAGTAGTCCATTCTCTTTGATGGCGATTCCTGCAGCCACATTCTTTTGAATTAAACCATATATTTTTTCATTTTTTAAATTCTCTCCATGGTTAAGATGAATGCGTGAAAAGTCATTAAACTTTGCATAAGAGATGGTCTGTACAGGAAGAATATCTTCATTGGTTGAAAAAGTTTTAAATTTAACTTTACTGTATTGTTCAAGTTGAATAATAGTGCTTTTTTGTTTATAAAGATATTTACGAAGTAGAAGATTTTCCTCTTTTAATTTCTCAATGGTTTCGGCTTGTGAGGTGTATTTTTCAATATACTCACTCGCTCCCGTTGTGATATCGACATATTTCTCTTTGAGAGGAAGAACCATTTTTGAAAAGTGATTCTGTATCTCCTCTTCTTTTTTTAATAAGAGGAGTGCAACAAGTAAAATAATAATAAAAAATATTATTTTTTTATTCATCATAGGCGGTGTGTTGTAGTAAATCTATCTCTTCAAGTGCTTTACCTGTTCCTTTTGCTACGGCGAGTAGAGGCTCTTCACAAACATAAACTGGAAGTTTTACAATATTTGAGAGGTACTTATCAAGTCCTCTAATTAACGCACCACCACCTGTAAGTACAATACCATTTTCAACAATATCACCTGCTAAATCAGGTGGGGTATCTTCTAATACAAGTTTTAGGGCTTCACCAATCTCTTTAATTGGTAATTTCATTGCGTCTCTCATGTGTTCAGAGTTAATCTCAATAGAGGTTAAAAGACCTGTTACTTGGTCTCGACCTTTAACCTGCATGGTTAACTCCTCTTCGAGTTGAATTGCTGTTCCTATGTTGATTTTCATCTCTTCTGCCACTCTGTCACCAATGAGAAGGTTAAAGTTTTTCTTCATATAGTCAATAATATTTTTATCTAAAGCATCACCTGCAACCCTAATAGATTTACTCTGTACCAAACCACCCAATGAAGTAACACCAATCTCTGTTGTTCCTCCACCGATATCTACTACCAAGTTTCCATTAGGCTCTTTTACAGGGATACCTGCACCAATTGCTGCGGCCATTGGCTCTTCAATAAGATAGACCTCTCTAGCCCCTGCACTCATGGCAGACTCTTTAACCGCCTTTCTCTCAACTTGGGTAAGACCAAAGGGAACACAGATAATAATCCTTGGAGAGAAAAGACCTTTTCTATTGTGTACTTTTTCAATAAAGTAACGAATCATCATCTCAGTAACATTAAAGTCAGCAATAACACCATCTTTCATCGGTCTAATTGCTTTAATGTTGCCTGGTGTTTTACCCACCATATCTTTTGCCTCTTGCCCAACGGCCAAGATATCCTCTCTCCCATGCCTGTCGTATTGTATTGCGACAACAGAAGGTTCATCTATACAGATACCTTTTCCTTTCACGAGTACTAATGTGTTTGCTGTTCCTAAGTCAATCGCTAAGTCATTGGAAAACATACCTAATATTTTTTTTAACATTTTTATCCTCTATGCTGATTTTGAATTTTTTATATAAATGGGTTTAATTCCATTGTTAATCACCTCTTCAGTAATAACTATCTCATAGCCATCAAGTTCAGGAAGTTCATACATAATGTCTACCAGTGATTCTTCCATAATAGAGCGTAACCCTCTTGCACCAGTTTTTCTCTTAATAGCTTTGTCGGCTATCGCTTTTAAAGCACTGTCTTCAAATGTTAGAAGTGCATTGTCTATCTCAAAAAGTTTTTGATACTGTTTGATAATAGAGTTTTTAGGTTCTAATAAAATACGCACCATATCTTCAACAGTAATCTGCTCCAAAGTAGCTGTTACATGAAGTCTACCAATAAGCTCAGGGATAATTCCAAACTGCACAAGGTCATCTGATTCAATAAGGTGCATCACATCTTCATTCTCTTTGTTTGAGCGTTTTTTTTGCCCAAATCCAAGCTGATTTGCTCCTAGTCTTTTTTGGATAATCTCCTCAACACCATCAAATGCACCCCCACAGATAAAGAGGATATTTTTAGTATCTATCTGTAAGAAGTCTTGATTTGGGTGTTTTCTTCCCCCTTTTGGTGGAATGTTTACCACAGAACCCTCTATAATTTTAAGAAGAGCTTGTTGTACCCCTTCTCCTGAAACATCTCTGGTAATAGAACGATTTTCACCCATTCTAGCAATTTTATCCATCTCATCAATAAAGATAATTCCATGCTCTGCTTTAGCCACATCACCATCCGCTGCTTGGAGTAATTTTGTTAAGATATTCTCTACATCTTCACCCACATATCCAGCTTCTGTTAGATTCGTAGCATCTGAGATAGCGATAGGGACATCTAAAAATCTAGCAATGGTCTGTGCCAGTAGCGTTTTTCCTGAGCCTGTTGGACCAATAAGTAAAATATTTGACTTGTCAATATAGGTCTCATTGTTTTCAGAGTTTTTGAAAATACGTTTAAAGTGATTGTAAACAGCAACCGAAAGTGTCTTTTTTGCACGGTCTTGACCAATAACATAATCGTTTAGTTTACTATGAATCTCTTTGGGAATCAGTAAAGTAGTGGTAAGCTCCTCTGAGGTTGATGTTGTCTCTTCTCCATCAAAGAGGATTTTAAAGGCAGATGTGACACAATTTGAACAGATATAGGCAGAGTGATTTCCTGCTATAAATGGATTTTCTTCTTTTTCTGTTGTGTTACAAAAGCTACATAATTTTTTAGCCATTAATATTTTTCCTTATAAATGGAATACCACGTTTTGATGTTGTGATAAACTCTAATAGATTTTTTATATTTTGAGAATTGTTCTCTTTAGTGTTCTCTTCGTTCAACAGTCTATTGGCTGTCTCTTGAAGTGGTTGTCCACTCTCAAATAGTTCTCTGTATATTATTTTTAATTCGTTAATCTCATCTCTTGAAACTTTTCGTCTAAGTCCTGTAAGATTTAGCCCTTTTAGTGTGGCTCTGTTTCCTTCTGCCAGACAAAATGGAGGAATATCTTGGCTCACAGCACTTCCTCCACCAATCATAACATAATCCCCAATTTTCACAAATTGATGCACAGGGGTTACTCCTCCAATAACAACATTGCTACCAATAATGACATGACCTGCAATATTAGCCGCATTGGCAAGAATACAGTTATTGCCCATGATTACATCATGCCCAAGGTGAACATATCCCATAAGCAAATTGTTGTTGCCTACGCGTGTCACTGAACCACCACCCTTTGTCCCTGGGTTTAGCAAAGTAAACTCACGAATTCGATTGTTATCACCAATGATTAGCTCCACCTCTTCACCATTATATTTTAGGTCTTGAGGAATAGTTCCAATCGCTGCAAAAGAGAAAATATGGTTATTTTTTCCAATGGTAGTTTTACCTGCAATAACCGTATGAGCATCAATAGTTGTTCCCTCTCCTATAATGGCTTGGGATGAAATGGTTACAAATGCTCCAATGGTAACATTTTCACCTATCTTAGCTCCCTCTTCTATTATAGCAGTTGGATGAATATTTGACATCTAAGAGACCTACTTATCGACAATCATGGCTTTAAGTTCAGCTTCAGCGACCAATTTATCTTCAACATACGCTTTTGCTCCAAATTGCCAAATTGCACCTCTGTTTTTAAGTACAGAGATTTTATAAATAAGTTGGTCTCCAGGGGTAACAGGTGATCTAAATTTTGCTTTATCAATGCTCATAAAATAGACGACTTTGTTCTCTGCATTCTCTTGGTCTTCATCACTTAAACTCTTAAATGCCAAAACTCCACCTGCTTGTGCCATTCCTTCTATAATCATAACACCTGGATAGATTGGATGATCGGGAAAGTGTCCTTGAAAAACAGGTTCTGAGATAGATACGTTTTTATACCCTTCTAAGTAGACACCTTTTTCTAATTTTGTCACACGATCTACCAAGAGAAATGGATACCGATGAGGTAAGATTTCTTGAATTTCAACTACGTTAAATATCACGAGTATAACCTTTAAAAAATAATTTACTTATTTTATCCAAAAAATCTAAAAATAGCGTCAAAGTTGATAGAGAACCTCTTTGACATCTTCATATACGTAAGAGATATTAACAATCTCTATTTTTTGTGTTGGAATCTGTGCTACAACTAAGATGGCAGATAAATCAAAAGAGTTACTGATAAGTTTATGTCGAAGTTTCATCTCTACTTCTAAGGTAGGAGCATTGAAAATAAGCTCTTTTATGCTTTTATAGTTACTCTTTGTCATGCGATTATAAGTATCAAGTGTGATAAATTTGACTTCATCTCTGTTCATATAATAGAGATTATCCATATTATACTCAATCTTTCCTCGACTGTAGTTACTTTTCATGCTAGAATAGGGCAAAAAATAAGAAGGAACTGTCTCTTTTTTTATCTTCAAACTACCAAAGGTCTGTCGCCAGTTTAAAAAACGCTCTTTTACTATTTTATAAGGGATACTTTTATCCTCTAACTCCCAACGTTTCTCATAAACTTCCAATCGTGCTTCAATAGACTCAGCCTGAATCTGTTTGGAGATAGGCGAAAATAGTTCATCCGCTAGTTTCTGTTGGTTTTCTCGTTGCATGGTTAGCCCAAAAATACAACCACAGTAGTCTTGACGATAAAGAGTATCTCTCTTTGCCAAAATATTCTGCTCTTGTGTTCCTGATGCTTTTCGATAATCAGGAGCGATAAATTTAATACCAAACTTCTCTCCTAGTTTATCTCCTGCTACACTTAACTGTTTAAGAGATTTTTTAGGGCTAGTAAGCAGAGTAGAGGTAAAACTTTTTTCTCCTAATTCATATGCCTTCTCAGCCGAAACCTCAAAACGCCTATCAAAACAGACAGCACATCTGGCTCCCTTTTCAGGCTCTCTCTCTAATCCACGAACAGCCTCTAGCCAATTATCGGTATCATACTCCCCCTCAATAAGCTCAATACCAAGCATCTTACATGAGCGTTTGACATCTAAGAGACGTAGCTGATATTCACTGTAGGGGTGGATATTGGGGTCATAAAAAAATCCTACTAATTTCTCCGTGGGGAATTCATGTTGTAGTTTTTGTAAAAAGTAATGGCTGTCAACAGCACAACAGATATGAACTAGAATCACATCTCCTTTATTTGGGTTTTAACGGTACTCTAACATAACCTCAATATCCTGAGATAGAATCACGCCACCCTTATTATAGATGAGGGTATCTTTATCTTTATAGATAACCATGGTAGGAAGTTTATATACCTCGTACTGCTCGGCTAACTCTGGTGATTCATCGGTATCTATGTTGAGAACTGAGACATTTTCATACTCATCATCTATATCCTCTAATTCGCACTCCAAGGCGTGGCAGGATTCACAATACTCTGAACCAAACTTTAAAATGGCTATTTTATTATTTTCAAAAACTTCGTCCATCACCTCTTGAAAGTTTTCTCCATCAACCTCTATAAATGCCATCTTAAAATCTCTTCTTTAAGTCTCCGTTATAGACGATACTTCTAGGGTCTAAGTTACCATCATTAAGCATAGGAGGGACAACCCCTTGTTCATTTACTTTTCGTATCTCTTCATCCAGTTGATCTTCTTGATAAGTCATCATCATATCGGCTGCGATTACATTTGGTAAAATCTGAATGGCGATGAGTTTCTCTATCTCTTCCTCTACATCTTTGCCCTCAACGGTTACGATAATCTTCCCTTTTGGGTCGTGAAGGTGATAGTCACATACACCACTCTCTTTTAGGCTCTCGATTACACTCTCTACATTTTGTGGCAGTGTCTGCACTACGATACTTGAAATGTTCATTTTATTCTCCTTTATTTTATAACTTCCAGTAGTTGATATGAATATCATCACTCGCTGTAAATAGCTCACTCTCATTAATAAAAAGAATGCTACTAATGGTCGCTTTGTGTGAACCCAACTTATACAAATCAGATTTGGTTGAGGTGTTAAAAAGCATCACATTATTATGCTCATCTCCTGCAAACCCACCTATCTTACCACTAGGACTAAGCCCTGCACTATAAATCAAAAAACTACCATTTTTAAAATAGGCAGTTTTTCCATCTTTTGAGTAGATGGCACATCGTCTATCTTGTCCTGCTGTGATAATCAACCCATTTTTATAGTCAACTTGAAAAACATTATCAACATTTTGTCCTTTGAGTTCCTTTAAAACTTTGGCATCTTTGACACTAATAAGTTTTAAATCACCACTCTCATCCACAATAATGACTTTATCTCTTTTTTCATTAAGGGCAAAACTTGAGAATTTAGAGGCTGAAATCTGCTCTCTATAAACAGCTTTCTTGTTCTTAATATCATAGAGAATCAACTCATTACTAAGCAAGGCTATTAGCAGATGCTCTTTGTCTATAAACTTCGCTTTGGCAATGGTATAGGAGGCTGAGGTGTTTATAATCTCACTGAGGTTATTATCTTCATAGATATGTACCCTTCTGTAACCCATCTTACCTTGGGAAGCTATCATAATTTTACCATCCATAATATCTACAGAGTAGAGTTTAGAAGCGACTTCATCCCCTATAAAATCCTTTATCTTAGGAACTTCAATGCTCTTAATAAGCTTCTGCTCTTTAGTGTCATAAATATCCACTTTACCCTCTGCTGTTGCCGAGTAAAGTCTGTTATCTTGATAGACCAAATCGGTCACTGCACCACTCCCCTCATAAACGAAGCTTGGTTTTAAATCTTTGGCATTTAACTCTATAAAAAATAGTAGAAATAGTAAAATATATCGCATTAACTCTCCTGTGTTTTAATTGTTATCGCATTGGTTGGACATCTGTAAACACAAAATCCACAAGAGGTACACTTCTCTTGATTTATGGTGGGTCTAAACATACCTAAAAAGTCAATGGCATTATCAATACATGGCTCTTTACAGGAGAAGCACATGGTCTGATTCCAACTTAAACATTTAAGTATATCTATCTCTATAAGAGCGTCTATATTTCGCATCTTATCAATTTGAAGTACATCGGCTTCACACACCTCTGCACACTCATCACAAAAGGTACACCCAGTGGGTGTGGTCAAATCGAGTTTTGGTGTACCATCTTCTTGAATAATAATGATATTCTCATCACAGGTAGTAGCACACTTTTTATCTTCACACTCCATACAGAGACTAAAACGCTCTAAATCTACATAGTAAGGTGGTCGGATAACACTCTCTTTGACCTCTGCTTTAGCGTCATCTCTAAAAGCAGAAGTAAAAGAGCTAAAAAGCTCTCTTCTTTTCATCTTAGTGTTTAGCCCAAGCACTCGCACCAGCAGCTGAATTTTTATTTGCAATATCAGCTTCTGTTACCACAGAGTTACCTTCACCAACCGTTGCCAAGTCATCATTCATATGGTCAAACCATGATGAACCACTTTTACCATCTTTTTCAGAGAATCCACCTTGGAATGTATTAGATACAGCCAAGTCTCCTTTTGATTGTGGTGCATGACACTGAGTACAGTTAAATCTAGCCATTGATAGTTTCTCACTTGGTTTAGAGATAGATACCTCATTTTTGTAGTTATCAATTGATTTTGTAAACTGTTTACCATCAAATTTATGGGTTGGTCTAAAGTTTGTGAAGTGAGACTTAGGAAGTGGTATTGCACCAACCCCTTTTGC
>CAYVNI010000172.1:0-13622 GCA_964452815.1 uncultured Sulfurovum sp. | reverse complement strand
TTATAGGGAAAAAAGGTCTCCCTATCTATTAGGTGGTTTTTAATCTCCGATATCTGTTGTAACACCTTCTCTTTTTCGCTCATCAATATTGTCCTTTTCAAAGTACTTTGTAATGCAAAGTATAGTATAATTTTTTTAATTTAAAATAAAATCATAACTAAAAGAGTAAAATAGAGGGGATTTTTATGAACAACTACATTAATTTTTTGGACAAGCATAAGCTTAAACTCATTATCTTAACCACGCTACTGGTAGCCCTTATGAGTATCTCGCTCAAAAATCTAGCGTTTGAGGGAAGCTATAGAATATGGTTTGACCAAGATTCAAAAATTCTCAAAGATTATGACAATTTTAGAAGTACCTTTTCAGGAGATGATACTTTTATTGTCGCGTTTGAGGATGAGAATGGTATCTTTAACCCAACAGCCATCAAGAGTATTTTGACGCTTACCGAGCAGTTCTATCAGATGGGAGGAGTCCAAAAAGTAGACTCACTCACCAACTATCAGCAGATAAGAGGAGAAGATGATGATGTGATGGTAGAGAATTTTATCCCTCATGCGAAGTTGACACAAGAGGCATTAAATAAAAAAAGAGATGAGGCCATAGCCGATAAGCTCATTTTACATCAGCTCATTAGCCAAGATGCCAAAACCACCATGATAGCGGTACGACTTCTCACCAAATCAGGAGCAGATGAGGCACTTAATATTAAAGTGATGAATAGGATTAGAGAGATAACCAACGCAGAGAGTTTAAAGAGTGGTTACAGGTTCTATATCTCTGGTATTCCTGCCATTACGGCCTCTTTGGTCACGGTCTCTCAACATGATTCCATGATTTTACTTCCATTGGCTGTACTGTTAGTTGTGATTTTCTTATTTTTACTTTTTCGTTCGATGTTGGGGGTTTTAGTCCCCTCTTTGGTCATTGTTTTTACTTTTTTGATGGTGGTTAGTATGCAGATGATACTGGGCTATAAGCTCAATAACTTTACGGTTAATACTCCAGCGTTTGTGACAGCTGTTGCCATTGCCAACGCGATGCACCTCTATTTGGCATGGCTCTATTATAAGCTACAAGGATTAAAAAACAGAGAAGCCGTAGAGGTAGCTTTAGAGAAGAACTTAGCCCCTATCACGTTGACCTCATTTACGACCACTGTAGGTTTTGCTACCCTTGGGTTTAGTGCCGTTGAGCCTATAGCCACCTTGGGAATGGCGATTGGGACAGGGGCGATTGTCGCTTTTTTATTGACGGTTTCGCTTGTGCCGAGTGTTTTGTTACTCCTTGGGGATAAGTATGAAGCCAAACCGATAAAGTTTCTAAATTTCTTAAACATCAAAGGGTATGGTGCATTTATCGTCCGAAATGACAAGAAAATAGTACTTTTATTCTTTATGCTCTTTGTCTTTATAGGATATGGGCTAAAAGATATCAAAGTGGACAGCAACTCCATTAAATATTTTGCCCCAACCACTGAGGTTAGGGCAGGGTCAGACTTTGTAGAGGAGAAGTTAACAGGTTCGATGAGGTATGAGATTATTTTGGATTCCCAAAAACGAGATGGGATAAAATCGCCAGAATTTCTAAAAACCATTGTCACGTTTGAAGAGGAGCTAAGAGCCAATTTTGATAACATACGATTTACCACCTCTCTAAAAGATATCGTAGAGCGAATGCAAAATGTTCTCAATCCAAACGCCACAGAGCCAATCCCAAAAGATAAAAACCTAGTAGCCCAATATCTCCTGCTCTACTCCATGAGCCTACCTCAGGGGATGGAGATAAACGACAAACAGGACATCAAAGAGCAGTTTTTACGCCTCTCCATCAATACAAGCATTGTTGATACCTCCAAAGATTTAAAGATGATAGCATGGATAAAAGAGTGGTGGAAAAAAAACAGCAACTACCGTGCCGATGTCCAAGGGCAAACCACCATCTTCGCCTATATGCAAGAGTCCGTGAGCAACACCCTTATTGTCTCCATCACACTTACACTCATAATAGTAGCCCTTGCGATGTTACTAATATTCAAAAATCTAAAAATATTATGGATTTTTATCTTACCCAACATTGCCCCTATTCTATTGGTAGCAGGGGTAATGGGACATTTAGGCATCACCATTGACATAGGTGTAGCCATCTCGGCTGCCGTTATCTTGGGTATCGCCGTGGATGATACCATTCACTTCTTCTCCAAATATTTTGATGGGATAAAAACCAAAAATTTTGAAGATACCATAGACTATATCTTAAACCACTCAGGAAACGCGATGATTTTAACCACGGTTATTCTTTCTTTTACCTTTTCACTTTTTGCTCTTAGTAGTTTTGTACCCAATGTAAACTTTGCGATTGTTACCGTGATTGCGTTGAATTTGGCATTGATTTTGGATTTGCTGTTGCTTCCTGCTTTGCTTAGTTTGTGGGGGTGATTAGTTACAAAAAAACTACCCAATCTCACAATAAACCATCTCCCACCCCCAAAAGATAATAATTACCCGTTGAAGTTTTAACCCCTCTTTAACATAGTTCTGCACCAACTCATCTTGCTCATACTTGTCAAGCTCCTCTTTTGCCTCTCTAAGCAGTGCCTCTATCTGTTTTTGTGAGGGGGATTTTTCAGCTCTTTTGACATACTTAAACTCCACCAATCCCACATACTCAACATAGGGATTAAAGGGTTTAAGCAAAATATCACAAAATCCTTTGTTTAGCTCCTCTTCACTCTTGATAACATAGTAAGGTGTTAGAGAGAGATAGGCTAAGTACATGGCTTTGACGGTCTGTTCACTGTAGATATAGTCTCGTATGCCTGTACTCTCTTTTATCATTTTGGCTAGATATCTAAAGACTTCTAAATCTCCATGTAGGGCAAAAGCTTTTAGGTGCTTTTGGAGTATGGTCGTACTAATCTCAAATACTTTTTCTAACTCCAAGGCGTTTGCCAAAAAATCTATATCTATTCTCTTGACGGTCTCATTGGGAATTTTGAGATTCAAATCAAAATCTCTATCTTTTATGGTAACCAATCCTAGATAGAACATAAAAGATTTAAAGTTCTCCTCTTTATGTAGATTTAATGCACTAAAATCTTGAACCAGATTTGAGACAGATATGCTCTCTCCACCGATGAGTGTCTGTAGAGATTTGAAGTTTCCGTTTAGTTTTTTATTGGTGTAGATTATGCTTCTAAGTCTACTATAATCACTTCTGACATTTATATCTATCATCTCTTTTGGGAGTTTATGGTGGGCTATAAACTTATCCACAAAATATAAAATCATATCAGTATTATAAATGGGTTCACTACTCTCTTCACTAAAAGTGTAGTGGTTGTACCACTCTTTGAGTAGAGAGAGCTCAACCTTATCCTCTATCTTATACGCTTTGAGTGTATTTTTAAGCTCTTTGGTGTCAAATCCTACCATGTTATGAAATTTACTATCCAAAGAGATATTTTTACCAATATTAAACCCACTGGTGACATCATACATGGTCATGGGGGTAACTCCTGTGATAAACATCCGTTTTATTGGGGCATTATTACCTGATGCTCCTGCTTTTAATGTGGTAAAAAACTGTTTAAAGGGGGCTGTCTTTTGGGTGACGATATCAAGGTAGTCTTCTCTATTATTTAGAAACAGTCTATTGGTAAAGTTATCGTATTCGTCTATGAGGATGTAGAGGTTTAGATGGTTTTTATTGGTATATTCAAGAATATCATTGAGCATGGAGATAGGGTCATCTGATTTAAACTTAATATCTAAATTATATCTATAAACAAAACTCTCCATTCTTATCTGTAATAGATGCCTAAAACTTTTATTGACATTAAAAATATCCACAGCACTAAAATCAAACCTCAAAATCATATAGCTACTCGCCTCTTTGGTACGATTGTTTAAAATATAAGTATCTTTAAAAATCGCCTCAAACTCATCTTTGAAATAGGTATCATAGTATGCTTCCAATATAGCGATAAACAGAGACTTTCCAAACCGTCTAGGGCGTAGAAACATCAGATATTTACTACTATAGTTCTCTAATGTCTCAATATATTTGGTCTTATCTACAAAAAAGTAATCTTCGGTTTTTAATAGTTTAAAATCGCTTATGCCATAAGGTATCTTTTTCATTTTTTCTAATCTTTTTTGTTTTGATTATACTGATTTGGGCTTAAAGTGTAAACACCATTTTTTAAAAAATTGACAACCGTGTTGGGTTCATGCTAAAACTGATAGGTGGCATTGAGATAAAGATAACGTCCTGGTTCATTAATCAGCATGGTGTCGCTGTTGTCTGTCATCAAAATCAAATCTTTATAGGTGTTGGTGGTGGTATAGGTTTTATCAAGCAGATTGTCTACCCCAAAGAGTAGTGTTAATCCGTTGTCAAACTCTCGGCTTGTTTTTAGGTTGATTGTGCCATATCCTGCCAACTCTTGCTCTCCATTTTCTGCGTCTATGTCGCTCCATCTGTCCACGGCTAGAAATGAGAGTTGTATATTTCCTTGCATATCGTAGTCATAGGTGACAGAGGCGTTTAGTTTTAGGGGGCTGATGTCGGCTAGGTCTCTGTCGGTTTGCCCTGTGGTAAGGGTATCTTTTTTTCCTTTTTTGTAGGACAATCCAGCGTCAAGATATATCTCATCGGTGGCGAGGTAAGTTCCACTTAGCTCCAAGCCGTAGATGTGGGCATCTATGTTTTCAAAGTTGTTCTTTTTTAGGCTTCCGTTGTAGTAGATGTAATCTTTTAGCTTGGAGTAGAATGTTTTAAATTTGAGTTGACCATTTGGGAAGTATCGCTCTGCCCCCATATCTAGCTCATGGTTGGTGGTTTGGTTGAGAGAGGGGTTTCCGTTGACCACTCTTTTGGCAGGTTTCTCTTTGGTGTTGTATTTGATATTATAAAGCTCTCGTGCATCAGGAACACGGTTTGATTTTCCCACTCCTGCAAAGAGTTTTGTATCTTTGTTGGGTTTGTAGGAGGCAAACAGAGATGCACTTGATGCCGTGTAGTCGCTGTTGCTCTCTTGGTTTGAGGTGGTCTCTATGGTGGTGTCATCATATCGTAGTCCACCCTCTATCTCCCATGCCCCAACGCTCTTTTTGCCCTTGAAAAAGATACCCACATTGTCGGTGTTAACATCATTGATGCTCTTTCCTGTGTTTTTGGTCGGTTGTGTGCCATTTAGGGGGGTGACCTTGTATGTGCCATCCCAATTTCTTTGGCTTGTGTCTACTCCGTAGGTGATATCAGCCCCCAAAATATCCGTGGCGTTTTTTAGTTTTACCCCTCTCATTTTGGTGGTGAGGTAGTGGGTTGTGTATTTTCCCATTTTTTGGGTCAAGGCACGATATTTGGTACTCATGGGGTGTTCTACTTCTGATTGGTACACCTGTAGTTCAAGCTTTTTGGAGAGGCTTGATAGGTTCTCTATGGCATACTCTAGGTTTAACATATCACTGTCATCATACTCAGCATCCATCTTGCTTGATGGGTAGAGGATATTGTCACTTCTGTTGGCTGTGTAGCTTAGTTTTAGCTCTTGGTCATCGGTGATATCAACAAACACTTTTCCCATGTACATGGTTTTGCTAAAGGCATCCATATTTTCATGGTTAGGTGCGTAGTTAAACTTGGCTGTGTCGGGATTGTCTTTGGTGTAGTTGGCGAGTTGTTCTGAGAAGTTATTGCCCTCTCCATCCTCATACTGCTCTCCCTCTTCGGTCGAGGCAGAGAGTAGCACCCTGACTTTTTCTGTCCCTCCTGTGATTGTTCCTGACGCTTTTTTATAGCCAAAACTTCCCCCGTTGATACTCACCTCACCACCAAACTCCTTTTGGGGCTTTTTGGTGGTTACTTTGACCGAACCACTAAGCGTTCCAAACTCTTCCACATCAAAAGGTCCCTCTTTTATCTCAATATCATCAATGGCATGGGTCACCACATGAGAGGTTGGGGGATCCATTCGGTTGACACATGCCCCACAGATTTTAGCCCCATCTATGGTGATATTGATATTGTCTCGTTTCTGACCTCGTAGGGTGATATCATTGGCGATTCCACTTCGTCTGATAAGCGAGACAGAGGGGACTTTTTGGTTGAGTGCATCGGCGAGGTCGGCTGATTTGACCTCTTCGCCACTGACATTTTTGACCACTTTGGTGTTGATGGGTGCTTGTTCATTGAGTGTGATGTCCTCTAGCTGTTCTGATGCTTGAAGTGATGTGATGCAGATTAGAGATAAGTAGATTCCCTTTTTTGATACTATTTTTCCCATTAATAAACTCCTCTTATATAAATAATAAGTTTATTTTAGAGGAAATTTGTTAATTTTGTGTTAATCTACATCAAC
The DNA here is from genome assembly GCA_964452815.1 of uncultured Sulfurovum sp. GTDB lineage: Bacteria > Campylobacterota > Campylobacteria > Campylobacterales > Sulfurovaceae > UBA1140. Next base: position 7,255 of record CAYVNI010000172.1, on the reverse strand, counting down.
AGGGTCTGATTTTATCGAAATTTTTACCTCTTGATAACAGGCACTCTCTCCCTCTTCGCTGATAATATCAGGGGTCAAGAAGTTTACTCCGATAGTGTTGGCATAGATAAGTATACTGTCTTCTCTCATCTCTTTACTGTTTTTAACGATAAATTTATACTCACCATAGGCAGAGCAAAGAGTAATGGAGCTTTCATCTTTAAAGCCTAAACTTGGGTGTAAAATCGCTCGATTATCTCGTTTGAATTGCGTGTTGAGTGCGTTAGATGCTTTTGGGCTAAGAAGCCAATAGTCACTGATGACGCTCTTTTTTTTACTCTTTTTTCTTGCCCGTGTAAACTGTTTGGTTTTAATAAAATCATCACTGTACTCCTCCATAAACTCAAACTCATCCTCCTCATCTTCACCAAATCCATCTGCGTAAGGGATTGCTTGATAGGCAGGAGAGCGATAGTAATCGCCTATTTTTTCACATTGGTTGAGCCAAAAATCAAGATAGTACTGCTCCTCTTTTAGGGCATCAAAGCCCAACGCTTGGAGTAGGGTGTTGGTAAACGAATACTCGCTTATTCCATATGGACACGCGTTAACAGTTCGCATGGGACTGACCATGTGGTGTGCGTAGCTTAGGCGTATGTCCTCTTTTTCAAAAAAGTTTTGAGCAGGGATGATGATATCGGCCATTTTGGAAGTTTCGTTCTCATAGAGACCAAAATAGATAACTGTTTTGCTCTTTTTTAGCTCCTCAATGACCCGAGCAGAGTTTGGCATGGAGGCGATAGGATTTCCTCCTTGGATGAGGACGGTATCAAATGCTGAGAAGTTGGTAGTGGCTTTTTGTACTTTTTTACCTTGAATAGCAAAGGGGTTGGTAAATCCCAGTTTTGAGTTGCCCAAAAATGCCACCCCACACCCCTCTTTGGCAATCTTGCCAAGGGTAATGGCTAAGGAGTCAATGGCATGGAGTACATGATGACCATTGGAGTATTTTTGTACCCCATTCCCGATTAAAAATACGGTTTTTTTACCTGTTATCATCTCTAGTACCTCACCCATCTCATTAAGGTCTGTGCCAATATGCTCAAGAATGGGGCGAATTCTAAACTCTTTAGTAAAGTCATAGAACTCTTCAATATCCAAATCAAACGCTTCTAAAAACTTCTTGTCTTCATGGTCGCCCATAATGGCAAATCGTGAGAGCAGGGTGGCAATATAGAAGTCACTTCGTGGGGTTATCTGTAGGTAAATATCAGCCTGTTTAGCAATGGGGGTTTTGATGGGGTCGATGACAATAAGTTTTTTACCTTTAATATGGGGCATAAGATGTGAGGCGGTGACGGTGATGTTTTTTCCCCACACCACGACCACTTCGGCTTTTGCTATCTGCTCGGGAGGGAGAATACGGTTGACCCCTCGACCCTCTAAGATTCCTGCATCTCCTGAACCATCACAGAGCGTTCCTTTGGTGGTTGTGCCGTCTATCTTTTCAAAGAGGAGATTGGTTATCTCTTGCATCACTCCAAAGTTTCCTGAGCCTCGCCACAGAAGTTTTTTGTCACTCTTTAGGGCATCGGCTGTAGCTTTTATGGCACTCTTTAGTGATACCTCTTTTCCTTTGACTTTTGCCACGGTTATTCTGGGTGCTTCAAAAAGATGTTTGTTGAGCAATGCACATAATGCTCCATTGCTTGTGGGATGCTCTTTGTCGGCTGTTAGTTTTGGAAATGTCTCTGTTGAGGTGGTTATCCCACACGCATCGGGACAGTCAAGTCCACAGGTTGTTTTTATCATTATCTAAACTCCACTTTTACTAATTTTGAAAATCTATTTTGAGGGTTGTCAATGAGAATTTCAGCCCTAAAAGAGGAGATAAACTTCTCATCAGCCACTCGCCACTGTTTTGAGATGTGGTAGTGTGTCTTTTTACCATCAATATAGATGGTTTTTGCGTTAATATTTTTGAGCTCTTTGGCATCTAAAAAGAGTACCAGTTTGGCTTGGCTTAAATCTTTGAGTTGTACCAAGGGTGTTCCCATGTTGACAAAATCCCCCTTGTTTACCAGTATTTTATAGATAAATTTATTGTGTACAAAGATGGTTTTTTTAGAGATTTGGTCTTGGAGTCTCTTTATGTTGTATCTAATATCATTTTGCTGTTTGCTCAATGTCTCTATCTTCTCTTGGGTAGAGAGATATTGCGTCTTGGTAGAGATATAGTTGTAAAACGCTGTATCTTTTTTGGTTTTTGGGATAGAGACAAGCTTTGAGATGTTGTAATAGTACTCCTCTTGTCGTGAGCGTGACTCTTGGAGGGCTTCAAGTATGCTTTGATTGGTGACCATCATATTATCAATGAGTTGTAAAGAGTTTTGATGAGAGGTGAGTTCTGTCTTGTTGAGTTGGCTATCGAGTTGGATAACAATATCATCCCCTACCGTTGTTCCCTCTAGTTCAAGCTTTACTTCTGTCACCTGTGCTGATACGGCCGATTTGAGAATAATATTTTCATAGGGTTCAACTTTAGCATAATGAACTTTTGCGATTATCAAAATGGGAGTGAGCAGTAGCAGTAGATATCGTATCATTAAATCCCTTTTTGTGAGGATTATAACAAGATAGATTTAAATAAACAAGCAGAAATAGATTAAAATTTAGGTGCAACGATAAGCCGTGTTTTGTCGTTGGGTAGTTATTTATCTAGGCGTATGGTTGCCCATACGCTCAAGCGAGACACCAATGTCAATTGAATGACGTTGTGAGATTTCTACCATATGCCTCTTGCTACGGACAGGGTTTACCTAGCTACCTATGTTACCATAAGTACTGGTGGTCTCTTACACCACCCTTTCACCATGACCCGATAAATCGGGCTGTCTACTCTCTGTTGCACTTGCCCTTAGATTACTCTAGCCATCTGTTAGATGGAGTCCTATCTCACGTGTAGCACGGACTTTCCTCTCGTAACCTATAAAAAATTACCAGCAACTACCTGTCACACCTAAGAGCGAATTATACCACATAAAGCAAAATAAAAGAGTTTTTATATGATAATGATTAATATAAATTATATTATAAGGGTTATTATGAAGGTAAAAAGAATAGGCAAAGTTGTGATGATATTAATGGTGGGATACACAACTTTGGTCATGAGTGCCACAGAAGATGAGATAATGAAAGCAATGTCTGAGATTTCAACTACTACGATAATGAAATCTTCAGCTCCTAAAATAGTATCCGAATCAGAGCCTATGGTGTTATCATCAGATAAACCTAAAGTTGATAAACTTAAAGTTAAAGTGAGTAAAAAACAGATACGTAGTAAAACTAAAAAAAGAGTAAAAATAAAGTATAAAAGAGTAAAAAAAGTGGTTAAAATGGAAGATTTACCGATGGCAAAATCCTATCCCATGAGTTATGATGTATCTCAAATAACGGAATAATCATAGCAAATCAAATCAAATATTGTGTATATAAGCATCAGTTACTATAAAAAGTTATTATGACAATCCATTTAGTTATATCTATTAATGGAGTATTCGCCATAATAGAGATATTATAGATTAACTTAATAAACAGGGGGCATTGTGAAAGATAAAAAGACTATTATTACTTATGGAACATATGATATGTTGCACATAGGACACATGAAACTTTTGGAGAGAGCCAAAGCGTTGGGTGACTATCTGATTGTTGGTGTGACTGATGAAAACTATGACCGTTCAAGAGGTAAACTCAATGTTGTAGAGAGTACAAAAAAACGTGTTAAGGCGATAGAAGCGTTGGACTTTGTAGATAAAGTAATCGTTGAAACACATAAAAATCAAAAAGCAGAAGATATGGTCAAGTATGATGTTGATATCTTTGCTATTGGAGATGATTGGATTGGGGCGTTTGATTACCTCAACGAGTATACCCATGTGGAGTATTTGGCTCGAACCGAAGGGATATCAAGTACCAAGCTTCGACGTGAAAATTTTGATGTAATAAAGATGGGCATTGTGGGTGTTGGTCGTGATACCCAAGCGTTTATTGATGAAGCAGAGTTTGTTTCTAATCTTAAAATCAATAGAGTTTATTCTTCTGATTTTCTAACGGTAAAGAACTTCACTAAAAATAGTAAAACAATTAAATATGGTCATGATAACTATGATGACTTTTTAGATACCTCTGTTCGTGCTGTCTATATTGACACCTCCTTAAATGAACATTACACGCTTATCAAAAAAGCACTTTTGGCAGGAAAGCATGTTTTGTGTGAAAACCCTTTAACCCTTAACAAAAATGAGTTAAAAGAGCTTTTGTCTTTGGCAAAAAAAGAGAAAGTAATGCTTTTATCTGCTATTAAAACAGCTTTTCTTCCTGCCTTTAATCAGCTTCTTACTGAACTTGATGCTGGAATCATTGGAGAGGTTAAAGAGGTAAGAGCCACACGAACCTCTCTCTACAAAGAGAAGAACTACCCTGATGAGTTTATAGCACAAGGTGCTACCAATATTCTCTCCTCTTATCCCTCTCTACTGGTTAGCAAAATCTTAGGGAAGAGCAATAGCATAACTTTTTTTGACCAAAAAAACAAGGGTTATGATGTCTCTAACTTAATTGTCAGTCAACATAAAGGTGGGAAAATAGGTATCTCACTGGTTGCAACGGGTATTAAGTCTGAGGGTGATGCTGTTATCTCGGGGACAAAAGGGTATATCTATATTCCTGCTCCGTGGTGGTTGACCCAAAAGTTTTATGTTCGTTTTGAAGATGAGCATAAGACACAAGTATTTAACTATCAGTTTGATGGATGTGGATTGCGTTATATGATTGCTGAGTTTACTTCGCTTATTCAACGAGACAAACGGAAATCAAAGATGTTGACACCTTCAGATATGATACGTATCAACCGTGTCTTATTGGAATACAATGACAGAGATAAAAAAAGCAAAAAAGGAAAAAAATGATATACGAAGATTACTACATATTTACCCCAGGTCCTGTGAAGATGAGCGAAGAGATTTTAGAAGTAGGGGCAAAGCAGACTCCCTATTTTAGAAATTGTGAGTTTTCTGATGTGACTTATGCTTGTGAAAAAGGGCTTTTAAAAATGGTCAATGCTCCTGAGGGTTCAAAAGTTATCTTTTTAACAGCCTCTGGAACAGCAGGAATGGAATCGGTGGTGATGAACTTGCTTACTAAAGATGACAACGCTTTGGTGGTTCATGGTGGTGGTTTTGGTGGTCGTTTTGTTGATATCTGTGCCACACATGATATTCCTCATACTGATTTTAAAGTAGAGAAGACTAACTTGTGGGAGATAGAGGAGTTAGCACCTAAAGAGAACTATACTTCACTTATTGTTAATGCACATGAGACCAGCGTGGGTCATCTCTATAGTTTAGAGGCGATGGGGGCATATGCCAAGAAAAATGGTATGTTCTTTATTGTCGATGCTATTAGTATGTTGGTGACAGACCCTATTGATATGTCAGCTGATAACATTGATGTGGTCATTGCCAGTTCTCAAAAAGGGTTGGCACTTCCTCCAGGATTAACCATGGTTGTGTTGGCTCCCAGTGCGTTGGAGAGAGTGCAAGAGGTTAAAAGCTTATACTTTAACTTCAAAGATTATCTAAGTAATGGGAAAAGAGGTCAAACCCCTTATACTCCTGCTGTGACGATTATGTTACAACTTGAAGCGAGACTTGCACAGATAGAGAGACGTGGTGGAGTAGAGCAGAGTATTAAATCAGCCAAAGCGATAGCCGAGTATTTTAGAGAGAGTATTAAAGGTCTGCCACTAAAAGAGTATACCCCTTTTATGCCAAACGCGATGACCACCTTAACACCTACGGATGGAAAATCTGCAATGGATATTGTTAATGGTTTAGAGGATGGATATAATGTGATGGTCTGTCCTAATGGTGGAGCAGAACGTGATATTATCTTTAGGGTCTCACATATGGGTGACATGACACGAGCTTATACAGATGTTCTAATAAATGCACTTTATGATTATTATAAAATAGATAGGGTATAGATGGCAAAAATAGAGCCAAAGTTATTACGAAAAGCTCAACTTATTATGCTTGATATGTTAGTAGAGTTTGATGCCATTTGTAAAAAGAATAATTTCAAGTATTGGTTAGATTCAGGAACACTTTTGGGTGCTGTTCGTCACGAGGGTTTTATCCCTTGGGATGATGATATTGACCTCTCTATGCCTGTTGAGGATTATAACAAGTTTATGGAGATAGCCAAAAATGAACTCTCTTCTGATATCTTTTTTCAAACCTCAAAAACAGACCCTGCTTTTAAATTTGATTATATAAAATTGCGTTCAAATCGGGCAAAAATAGTAGAGTTTCATGAAAAAGATAGAGAGATAGCGTATCATCAAGGGGTTTTTGTAGATATTTTTCCCATGTTAACACTTCCAAATAGCTCTTTTCATGAGAAGTTCTATGATGGTATTTTTAAATTTATTCGCTCTGTCTCTTCGGTGAGTCTTCATACCCCAAAGGGAGCAGACCTTCCTGAAACAAGAAAAAAACTGCTTGATGCTTTGGCATTGATGCACCAAGGTTTTGAAAAGAGTGATACCAAAGTAATCTATGGTGGAGAGATGCCTGATGTCGCTGCGTGGTTTGACCATGGTAAAATATTTCCACTAAAGAGAATGATGTTTGAGGGTCTAGAGTTTAGCGTTCCTAATGACCCATCACACTACTTGGACAGTATTTATACGTTTAATTATAGAGAGCTTCCCCCTGTTGAGATGCGTAGTACTCATGCAGATGCAATATTTTTTAATTGACATCCATCAACAAAACATTATCTTAATTTGTTATAATTAAATCACTAATAAATTAAGGGAAACAACTATGGCAGTAATTATAAACTCTACTATTAAAACCAATCCAGTAGGACGTTGGTATATTGAACTCAATGATACCACAGAAGAGGGGCATATGGAGATATGTTTAGATATTAAAGAGTATGCATTAAAAATCGAAGAGATTGGTGCTGATTATGGTGGGGAGATAGAGGTGGCTTGGTCGGCTGAAGATGGAGTAACCGATGTACAGATTAATGAGGTGCGAATGGAGATGAATGCGTATGAAGAGGAGCGTGAACAGCAGAAGGCAGCAGAAGCGGTTGGTGGTATGTCACAAGCCCAAGCACAAACCCATCAAGACGATGGAACACCTATCTTTTAGAGGCGTATCGTGCCAAAATTTCTAAAAGAGATATATGGGGTAGGGATTAT
>CAYVNI010000171.1:0-3642 GCA_964452815.1 uncultured Sulfurovum sp. | reverse complement strand
GTTTCTTTCTTGTTTTTATTCCCACATTCTATATCAAACTTTCTTAGAGAACAATTAATTATTTAAATTCTTTTATGTTGGGTTTTATGGGGTAAACCCTAAAAAAATAGGGACAATAATTAATTATTTTCAAAGCGATTTTTGTAAATCTTTTTTAGGAGAATAATTAGTTATTGAGCCTATTTTTTTAGGGGTGGGGATGTTGATTGATTTTTTACTCGTAACACCTCTTGTTACTTCCCCCACCTCTTAATAACTTTTTTTTCCCCCATCTCACTCTTTTCTCTCTCTATGAGACGTTTAATCTCTTTAAAATCTTTGGCTGTCGCAAAACAGATGCCCAGTTTACACGCCACATAGCCCTTGTATGGGTGTGATTTTCTAAGGAGAAAGGGGTGGTCAATCTCTTTAAAATTCTCTAAATCTTTTTTTGAACCTTTTAGGGTTACCACTCCTCCCTTTTCTCGTAGTGCCAAGATAACTAGGGTGCTACTCTCTTCGGGACTGCTCTTTAGGAGTTGACCATAGAGTTTAAGCACCCTTTGAGCCTCTTTTCCTAAATCTAACTCATCATGGATATTGGCAAGGGTTAAAAATGAGTTGAGCAATATAGCCAAAGGGGAACTGTAATATTTGTCATCAAAATCTGCTTTTACCTTTGGAAGGGTTTGGCTCATGTACCAAGTGCCGTTATTATTAAAAAGTTTTTTGGCTTGGTGTGCTAGGAGTGTGGCTTTTTTGAGATATTTTTTATCTAAAGTGACCTGATGTGCTGTGAGGAGTGTATCGACCAGATAGGCGTAATCTTCTAGCTGTCCGTGTTGTGTTGGTTTTGTGCCTAAGAGGGTCTGATGATAGAGCCTTTTACCATCCCACATGAGTTCTATTAAACTCTTTAATCTCCTATTTGCGATGGTTGAATAACTGCTATCATACTGAGAAATGATATAGAGTGATTTTACCATCATGGCATTCCAAGAGGTGATGATTTTTTTGTCTAAGAATGGGAAGTTTCGGGCTTTACGAAGCTTTTTTAAATAGTTATTCACATCTGAAATTCTCTTATGAGGAGTGAGTTCTACAGAGATATTCACATGTGAAAGTTCTCCATCTAGGTTGCCCAAATCCTCAATGTTTAGATACGCCAATATCTCCTCTGCCTCCTCTTGGCTAAAGTTCTCTTTTTTCTGTAATCCCTCTAAAATTTCATCATACATATAGGTAAAATATAGCCCTTCTAACCCCTCTTTACCCACACTGTCACTGGCTGAGTAGTAGTGTCCATCCTCTTGGTAGTGTCGCTCCATCTCATCAACCGTTGCTTTGGCGATATTGAAGAGATAGCTATCGTTAGTTATCCTATACATCTCCAAATATTGAGGAGTTAACTGTGCATTGACATAGAGAAGTTTTTGAAAATGTGGAATCGTCCATGTTTTATTGGAATAGCGAAAAAATCCACCCTCTATCTGGTCATAGACTCCCCGTTTTGACATCGTCAAGAGTGTATCTTTTGCCATTTTTAGTGCATTCTTATCGCCATTTATCTGATATATTTTTAAAAGTAGCTCTATTTTTGACGCTTCGGGAAATTTGGTATTGGCTGTAGAGAAACCACTGTTTTCTACATCATACTGCTTGGATATATTGCTCATTGACTGTTTGATAATTGCTGTTAGTTTTAAACGCTCCACAGAGGGTTTAGGTGGTGCGTTTAACCTCTCTTTGGCGAGTGAAAATCTCTCCATCTCTGCTTTTAATTTTGATTTATCTTGGTAGAGTTTTCCTAGTCGTGTGGTTAAGGTGGTGATATTTTCCATCCCACCATATGCACCCCTTGGCATATAGGTGGTGATAAAAAAAGGCTCTAGTGTTGGGGTTAAAAAAACAGAGAGCGGCCACCCACCTCTTTTTCCCTTGTAGGCTCGAAAGAGATTTTGGTACTTTTTGTCGATATTGGGGAACTCCTCTTTATCCACTTTTATGGAGATAAAATACTCATTGAGTATATCTGCTACATCTTGATGCTCAAAACTTTCCTCCTCCATCACATGACACCAGTGACAGGTACTGTAACCGATAGAGAGAAGAATGGGTTTATCCTCTTTTTTTGCCAGTTTTAAAGTGGCTTCATTCCATGCGTACCAGTTTACAGGGTTATGTGCATGGCGTAGTAGATAGGGTGAACTCTCCTTGATTAGGGCATTCTCTTGGGCAAGAAGCAGTGAAAAAGTTAACATGAACAGAGGTATAAATCGAAGCAAAAATATCCTTTTTTAAATAGTATAGCAGAGATTTTTTTTAATATACTTACATAATTTAGTTCATTAATACTTATAATAATTATATATTTTATTTATAAAAATAGAAAAATTACACGATTGTTACACAAATGATTTCTATACTTGCAACACATCAAAACATAAAAAGGTATCGAAATGACACAATTTACAAAACTAGCAGTATCAACACTATTGGGTATGGCAATCATGACAACATTCGCTTCAGCAGACGCTGCAAAGGGACAAAAACTTTACCAAAAGAAACTCAAAGCACCTTGTGGAATGACAGGTGGGGATTTTGCAGCAAAACACTCTCAAGATGAGTGGAAAGAGATTAATGATGGTGGAAAAATGGCTGACGAAATAAGTGCAATATGTGGTGGAGCGACCATTAAAGATAAACTTCTTCCATTTATCTATGAGTTTGCTGATGAGTTTGCTAATGATTCAGGAAATGTTCCAAGCTGTTAATTCCAACCCTACTTCCCTCTCTCCTTTCAGAGGGAAGCCTAATTTTAATTTTTTATAAAAAACTCCCCTTAATTTTCAATTTCTTACTTCATGACTCTATTTGATACATCTATAGAACTTATAATAAATATAATTTATATTAATAGAAATATAACCAATCGCTTGTTACAATAGTTTAAAATTACAAAAGAGGAAGTCGTATGAAAAAAATTCTATTATCCACAGCAGTTATTATCTCGTTGGGAGCTACTACTGTGATGGCAGATGAAAAAAAAGCTGATGAGAATTTGGACAAAAAAGTTGCAAAACTGGCAAAACAGGTCAAAAGTCTCAATAAAAAATTAAATAAAGTAAAAGCACATGATGCTTATGACAATATTAAGTTTAGTGCCGACTTTAGAAATACTTATGACAATATTGAGTATACCTACAATGACTACAAATACAAAGGTAAAGATTTATCAGGGACTTCAGCAGAGAACAATGCACTTATGACGAGTCGTTTACTTTTAAATATGAAATCTGCACCAACAAAATATCTCTCTTTTCAAGGTCAAATTGTAGCCTATAGTAACTGGGGGGCACATCTACAGTATGAAGATCCATCAATGAAAAGTTGGGCAGGTTCATCAAAATCTACCGATACAGTTTTTAGAGTCAGAAGAGCATATTTCATCTACTCTAATAAGATGCTAGAGGGTAAGCTACCATACTCTTTTAGTATTGGTAGAAGAGCCGCAAGTGATGGTTTTTTGGCAGACCACAGAGAAAACCTGAAAGAGGCAGGTTCTCCTTTGGCACATATTACCAATATGGAAGTTGATGCAGGAATGGTTAAATTTGATACCGAAAAATATCTAACACCTGGCTCTTTTGTTAAGCTTATTTA
>CAYVNI010000170.1:0-15498 GCA_964452815.1 uncultured Sulfurovum sp. | reverse complement strand
TATCTTCTCTATATAACAATCTATCAAAGGGTAATGAGTTGTTTAACTCTTGAAGTAGTTTGGAGCTTGTCTGTGAAATTCTAGCCGATGCAATCTTTTTTGACACTATAAAATCCTAATAGTTTAAATCTTTTAATAGTGGGTATTGTATCTAATTTTAGATTATAAGAGAGGAGAGGCACAAGAGAAGCTCAAAAGATTATAATGTCCCCATTTCTCAAGAATACTTATTCCTAAAATTAAAATCCACGCTTACATCCACCCCTTAAAAGAGGTAGTTTTACACTACAATTTGATAAATACCCAAAACGCCCATAGATAAACCCATCTCTCTTCATCTTCTGAATGCCCCTCATCAAATCGGTTCAGAGCAAATGGGTCTGTAAAAACATAAGAAGCCTGTTCAAATGAGACTCCATGTTTCTTAATATTTATATTTTCTTATGATGGTTTTATTTAGTATAGTAGAAAATTATTGAAACTAAATAATATACATTGGACTTATAATAAGAATAAGTATATAATTCTACTAATATGTGGGCTTTTAAGGTTTGCATATAAATATAAGGTCGTATTTTGCTTAATTTTTTAATTTTACTCATTCTCTTTGCAATATTCCTATCATTTGTAAGGTTTATAAAAGGACCACACCTAACTGATAGAGTTGTTGCTTTTGATACCATGGGGATAATTGCTGTATCTCTTTTGGTGCTGTTGTCTGTGGCTATAAAAGATAGTATCTATCTCGATGTAGCTCTTGTTTTTGCACTTATTGGCTTTATTGGTACAATAATTTTTGCACGTTTTAATGTTGCAAAGGATATTGATGCTTAATATAGTCGGATTTATACTTATAACACTGGGTACATTACTGCTTGTTATTAGTGCCATAGGGCTTTTAAGAATGCCTGATACTATTACACGAATACACGCAGGAACAAAGGCTTCTACTTTGGGAACTCTTTTTATTATATTTGGAGTGATGTTTTTAGAGCCATCGCTTTGGTTTAAACTACTCTTTTTAGCTCTATTTATTCTTATAACAAATCCACTCTCTTCATCTATTTTGGCTCGAAGTACCTATCTTAAACATGGTTTCCTTAATCAGAGTGGTATGGATGACCTAAAGGAGAAGAGAAAATGATAGGTTTAATAATTCTCTCTATTTTTATAACGTTAATTATTTTGGCTGTTCTAATTATTACAAACGAAGATTTACCTCATAGTGTTATCTTGTTTATGGGGTTTGGGTTAGGAAGTGTAATTCTCTTTTTTCTCTTCTCTGCTCCTGATGTGGCACTAACCGAAGCAGTTATTGGCACAGGTATTAGTGGTGTTGTCTTTTTGGTAACACTTCTTCAGATACGAAGTAAAGAGGTAAAAAAATGATAAATATAAAAAAAGATATATCTATAGAGACACTGGTAGTATCTCTTTTGGTATCAGTTATGACTATTATGCTTATCTCTCTATTTTTAAATTTTAATGAGGTCTCAAGCTCAATAGGTACAGAGATTTTATTAATCAATGAAGCCTCAACAGGAACTGCAAATGCTGTTACTTCTGTGGTTACCTACTTTAGAGGGTTTGATACACTTGGAGAGGTTACCATTCTGTTTCTCTCTATTTTTGGAATTAGTTTGGGGTTAGAGGGGTATAAAGATAAATTAAATATTTTTGCTTACGAAAATCAACTTCTTAAAACAGCTGTAGATACACTATTTCCTCTTATTATTCTATTTGGATTTTATGTAATTATTCATGGACATCTAAGCCCAGGTGGTGGGTTTCAAGGTGGTGTAATTATCGCTAGTGCTTTTCTATTAATGTTTTTAGCAAAAAATGATGATTTTGCTCTTAACCATAAAATTATGGGGCTTATCGAGGCTTTAAGTGGTGCTAGTTTTATTTTGATTGGTCTTTTGGGTCTATTGATTGTTAATCGTTTCTTTGATAACTTTTTGCCTTTGGGAACTCTTGGTAACCTATTTAGTGGAGGAGTTATTCCACTTATCTATATATTTGTAGGGTTAAAGGTCTCTGCTGAAATTACTGCTTTAGTTGAGTATTTTGTAAGGATTAAAGATGTTGAGTAGTTTTAATCAAACTCCGTTTCTACATGATGTGATTACTGTTGGTTCATTAATACTCTTAACAATTGGTTTGGTTGGAGCATTAACTAAAAAGAATCTATTTAAAATTTTCCTCTCTTTGGCAATTGCCGAAGCGAGTCTTTTTATCTATTTCATTGGAATGCACTTTGAGGTTGGAAAAGTAGCTCCAATTGTGACCCAAGAGGTAGAGAAGTTTAGTTTAAATATGGTTGACCCTGTACCACAAGCTATGATTTTAACAACTATTGTTATTGCTATTGCAGTTTTATCATTGGCTCTCTCATTTGTTATTAACTACTTTAAGCTAACCAACAATATGAGAATTAACGAGATGAATGAACTAGGAGAGGGAAAATGAGTATACTCTATTTTGTAACTATTCCACTTTTGGCATCGTTTTTAACACCATTCTTTAAAGATTATCTTCGATATATCTCTGTAGCACTCAACAGTTTACTTTTGGTATTTGCACTTAGCTTTATGGGAGACACACCAATAAGAGAGTATATCTCTTTTGATTCTGCTTTAAGTATCTCTTTTGTGCTTGATAGTGCATCTCTATTTTTTGTAGTTCTATTTTTTCTGATTATGACACTATTTTCACTATATCATCTGAAAGAAGAGAGCCGTAAAGATAGCTTTATTTTAACAAATATGCTACTTGCAAGTGTCTCTGGATTGGTACTTAGTGGGGATATTTTTAATATCTATATCTTCTTTGAGATAGCAAGTATTACAGCTTATATCTTGACCTCTTTGGGCAGAGATAAAAAGGCTTATAGTGGAGCGATTAGATATATGATAATAGGTTCATTTGCCTCTATCTTTTTGCTTATTGCTATTGTAACTATCTATCTAAATCTTGGTACTCTAAATCTTCTAACCATTAGTGAATCGTTCTTTACTATTAGTCAAAATAGTCAATTTTTAATTATCCTTTCTCTCTTTATTGGGTTTGGAATTAAAGCAGAGATTTTTCCCTTGAACTTTTGGGTTGTAGACATCTATCAAGCATCTAGTAATAGAGTTAATGCACTATTTAGTGCCATACTCTCTAAGGCTTATATTTTCCTATTTTTTCATATCGCTTATATGTTGCATGTGGATACAAAATATTTATCTTTCCTAGCTGTTATTGGAGTTATCTCTTTTGCTGTGGCTGAATTATCTGCTTTGAGTAGTAAAGATATAAAACGAATCTTTGCATACTCAACATTGGGTCAGATTGGGGTGCTTTTTATCGCTCTCTCTTCTAACAGCATTGATGTTATATCAGGAGCTATATTTCTGATTGCTATACACTCGATTACAAAGCTAATGCTCTTTTTATCATTAGATATTTTGGAACAGAAGTTTAAGAGTACAACTATAGAGATATTTAAAAACTTTAACTCTCTATTTTTGGTAGTTATCTTTGCTATAGGTTTCTTATCGCTTCTTGGGCTTCCTCCATTTGGTGGATTTATTGCAAAACTTACTATTCTAAATGGTCTTGTAGGTCTGCGAGAGTATCTATTTGTTGGTGCAATCTTGGTTATATCTCTTATAGAGGCTGTCTACTTCTTTAGACTTCTAGGAAGCACAAGAGTTCAAGAGCCAAAAGAGGATATTGAGATAGAGCTATTACCAAAAGTTCTGCTCTCTCTTATGGCTATTGCTATTGTCTATTTTGGACTTTTCCCAGATGCACTTTTAGATATTTCTAAAGATGTTGCTACCACACTTATAGGAGGAGCAGATGTTTAATCTTTCTGTAACCCCATTGGGTAATCTATTTTTTGGACTTACCCTTATTGTCTTTGTCTCATTAGCATTGGTTAATTTTGCATCTTTTAGGGGTAGTAAAGCCTCTGATTTCAAAAATAATAGCTCTATCTTCTTATATACTCTTCTATTTATCTCTTTGGGTGTTATCTTCTATGCTAGTGACCTTATTACCCTCTTTATAGGTTGGGAGGTTATGAGTTGGAGTAGTTACTTTATTATTACAAATCGTGCCAAGTTAAAAACATCTCAAAAGTATATACTTTTTAATCTAGGAGCAGGGTTTGCACTTCTTGGAGCAGTTGTACTTATCTATAGCTTTACAGGAACAGCACTCTATAGCGATATAGCTTTTAGTAAAGTTCCTACAGCACTGCATTTTCCTATTACTTTGCTGTTACTTATTACTATCTTTATTAAATCGGGTGTAATGCCTTTCCACCATTGGGTAGTTGATACCTATGAAGAGGCTGATAACCTATTTAGTTCTGTTTTAAGTGCTATTATCTCTAAAGCAGGGATTTTTCTATTTATTTTGATGTTTAGTCAGATAATAGGTTATAAATTTTTAGAACCGATGATTTTTGATATAGTAGCTTGGTTGGGTGTTATAACATCTGTTATTGCTACATTCAAAGCTATATCACAAGATAGCATGAAACGCCTTTTGGCATACTCATCTATTGCTCAACTTGGATATATTGTAACTATCCTATCTATATTTTCAGTAAGTGGAATAGAGGCAGGACTCTATCATACTCTAATTCATACGTTGGTTAAGCTTCTACTATTTGTAAATGTAGCTTCAATTATTTATATTACAGGTAAAAACAGATTTAGTGAGCTTGGTGGGTTAATTTATCGTTATCCAATCCTCTTTATAATGCTTCTTATTGGAATTATAGGTTTAGCAGGTATGCCACCATTAGGAGGCTTTAACAGTAAGTTCCTAATCTATACAACTCTTTTAGAAGAGAAAAAGGCTCTATTGCTTGTGGCTGTAATGTTTAGTTCAGCTTCTGCATTTTTATACTGCTTTAAACTTATATATGGAATCTATTTGGGGCAATCGACCGATGAGGTAACAGAGCATAAAGAGTTGCCAACAGCCTACTATATTCCTCAAATTATAGGAGCTGTAATATTGGTTGTATTGGGTCTTTTACCATCTGTTGGTATAGCTATATTTAATCCAACTCTTATCTCATTAGGTTTTGAACCAACAGCCTATAGTAGCCTTTTTGAACTAAATGGTGGTTTTGCTTCATTTAATGGTGGAGCGATTATGACCCTATTTATTCTAATTTTTGTAGCTATTTTATCTATAGCTTTCTCTTTAAAAAATAAGATACGTGAACGAAGAGATAGATTTGATATAAGCTACTGTGGAGAGACTCCAAACCCAACTGTTAATCTGCATTATGGTTATGGAGTGGGCGAAGAGTTAAGACGTATTAGTTTTATTGGTGTAATTCTAAGAAATAGCTCAAAAGAGTATTGGGAGCGAATATCTACTATTGTAAAAGATAGCTCAACACTTATTAAAAAGCTATATGGCTTAACTGTTCAGAATATAGCTCTTTTAACTCTGCTATTCTTTACAATACTACTCTTTGTGGGGGTAAAATAATGTTTTTAGATATATTATATATGCTAGTTTTGGCATACTTTTTTGGATTTTTATACTATGGACTCTACAGAAATATATCTGCAAGAGTTCATGGCAGATTTGGCCCATCTATAGCTCAATCTTTTTTTGATAGTATTAAGCTATTTTCCAAAGAGAACACAACCAACTTTGGTTGGATGTTCTATGGAGGAATTGTTTTTATGGTTACAGGTGCTGTTATGACACTGCTTTTTATACCTTATCTAAATGGTTCTAAACATCTAGTAGGGTTTAGTGCGTATGGAAACCTTATTGTTGTTCTCTATCTTATGGTTCTAGGACCTTTGGGTAACGCAATGGGAATTGGAAGCAACGGTAATCCATTTGGAGCAATGGGAATAACAAGAGGTCTTACACGTCTAATTGGGCTTGAACTACCTTTTTATATTGCTGTTATTGGAATTATGATAGCTAATGAGACAGCAGATATTAGCACTATTATGACAAATCAAAATAGTGGATATAACGCTTTTACCCATCCTCTGCTATTTATTGGTGCTTTTATCTCATTCTTAGGTTTTATGGGAAAATCTCCATTTGATGTGGTTGGCGCTCCACAAGAGGTCTATAGTGGCCCTGCAACGGAGTTTAGTGGTAAGTTTTTTGCATTGGCTCTTTCACAAAGTGCTATATTCTCATTTGCAAAACTGCTTTTAATGGTCAATCTGTTTTTGGGTGGTGCTTCTAATCTGCTAGAGCTTGTGGTTAAGACTTTTATTCTATTTATTGTAGCTGTCTTTGTTGGAAATGTCTATGCTAGATTTACTACAGTTCAGAGTGTTGAGTTTTTGGTTCGAGTACCAAGTGTGATTGCTTTGGTTGGATTGGCATTTTTATAGCTAAAATTCAATTGAATAAACAGAATTTATATATATTTAGGAATTAAAATGGAAGAAGGATTTATAGACTATCAAAAGGTCTTAAATAATGAAGAGCATGCTATAAAGAGTACACAGAGTGTTATTCAAAAAGCTGTAGATTGGTTTCGCTCTAAGAGTATGTTTGTGTTGGCTTATGGAACAGGGTGTGGAGCTATTGAGATGCCACCAACCTTTACTAGCCGATATGATATAGAGCGAATCGGTGTAGTAGGCGTGGCAACTCCACGACAGGCAGATATTTTAATTGTCTCTGGTTACTGCTCATACAAGACACTTAAAAGAGTTATACGAAGCTATGAACAGATGAATGAGCCAAAGTATGTGATAGCCCTTGGAAGCTGTACTATTAATGGTGGTATGTATTGGGATAGTTATAATACAATTAAAAAATTAGAAGATTATATACCAGTTGATATGTATGTAAATGGGTGTATGCCTAGACCTGAATCTCTTATTGAAGGCTTTGTAAAGCTTCAATCCAATATAAAAGATGCCAAAAGAGAGGCAGGATATATTAAATATAGAGAGAATAATCTGTTCTATAAAGATAATCAAAAAAAGATATTTGGAGATAATATAGAACCAACTTATGAAGCAAATTTTGCAGGAATGAATATATGATAGATAGTTTATCTAAACAGTATGAGATAGAAGATAAGGGAAATCGACTCTTTAAGATTCGCATTAACCAAAATGAGTTTTTGCGAACTATAAATTTTATAGGTTCAAGCAGTAACTTTATTACCCTCTCTCAGATAGCATGTAGCGATTGGATAGAGGATGAGGTTTTTATTTTGAACTATATTTTAACTACAGATAGAAGAGATAAGAATTTGATGATAGAGCTAGAGATTTCAAGAGAGCAGAGCAAGTTACCAACACTTCTACATATCTTTCCTCAAGCTGAAGTTATGGAGAGAGATTTGCATGAGATGTATGGAATAGATTTTATTGGAAATTTAACTCTTTATGATTTTGCTCTTGAAGATTGGAATGAGATACCTCCACTTAGAAGAGAGTTTGATACCTTGGCTTATGTAAATGAACATTTTGAGTTTAGAGCAGGGCGAGAAGATAACAAAGATGTTAAAGCCGAAACAAAGCGTAGACGAGCCGAAGCCAAAAAATTAAAGGCTAAGAAGGAGGCAAAAAAATGATAGAGAGTGAACAAAATAGAGTAATAAAAATCTTTCATGGTCCTCAACACCCTGGTATTACAGGAAATATGAGTGTAGAGCTTGACCTTGTGGGCGAAACTATTCAAAAAGCAAGAACGCATATTGGTTATCTTCATCGAGGGTTCGAGAAGTTGGTTGAGAGACGAACTATTATTCAAGCTTTTACTATTGTATGTAGAATCTGTGTTCCTGAACCTGACCCAAACGAAGAGAATTTTGCAAGAGCAATAGAGGGTTTAGCAGGAATTGAGATAAGCGAAAGGGCAAAATATATTCGTGTAATGGTTTTAGAGATGTCACGTTTATCTGCTCAAATGTTATGGATGGGTGGACAGAGTGGCTCTGTGGGTCTTGGAACAGTGGCTCAATGGAGTATCTATGATCGAGATTTAATTCTTGACCTATTTGAAGAGCTAACAGGAGGAAGAGTATACCACATGTATATCTATCCTGGTGGAGTTAGACGAGAGTTACCCGATGGATTTTTGGATAGATTAACCCAATTTTTGGACTATTTAGAGAGAAGATTGCCAAAATATGACAATATCCTATTTGATAATAGCACATTTAAAAAGAGAGCCATAGGAGTTGGAGTTATAAACCCTGATGAGGCTCTGAAATATGGATATGTTGGTCAAGCCCTAAGAGGGTGTGGAATCAAAAGAGATGTGAGAAAAGATAATCCATATCTAGTTTATGACAAGTTAGATTTTGATATTCCTACCTTTGAGGGTGGAGATGTCTACGCTAGAGCCTTGGTTAGACGACAAGAGATTAAAGAGTCTATTAAAATCCTTCGTCAAGTGATTGCAGATATGCCAACCGAAGGGGATATTATGCAGAAAATCCCTAAACATAGAAAGTTCAAAATTCCCAAAAATGATATTTTGGTCTCTTGTGAATCGGCAAGAGGAGAGTTTAACTACTATATGGCAGGCGATGGAACAGAAAAAATACGAAGAATGCAGGTAAAAGGTCCATCACTTATTCATGGATTTACACTTCTAGAGAAGATGCTAGAGGGCGAAGAGCTTTCTAATGTGGCAATGATTATGAACTCACTTGGTATCTGCCCACCAGAGATAGAGAGATAGATAAGATTTTGCAAATCCAAAAAGTTCTGCAAGATAAGTTAGGAATACTCCGTAATATAAAGGAAGAAAATGAAATTTAGCATAGATATAAAAGGGACAATAGCCCCATTTAGTGCTATTGCAAGAGTCTTTGAACATCCTCAAACTATCTGCTACCCATCTCAGAAAAAAGAGAAGGTAGATGGGTATCGAGGATTTCATACCAATCTATTAGAGACATGTATCGGTTGTGCAAACTGTCAAGATGTCTGTATGAATGATGCTATAGATATGATAACCATAACAGAAGAGAAGAATCCAAAAAACAACAGTGCATGTATTCCAAGAATCGACTATGGACGGTGCTGTTGGTGTAGTTTGTGTACCGATGTCTGTCCTCCAAGCTCTTTGAAACTAGAGAGTGAATCAATTTGGGCAAACGAAGATAGCAATAACTTTTTATATATGCCAAAGGATAAGTGATGATAGCAAAATTTATACTACTTTTTTTAGTTTGGATTGGATTAACAAACTCTTTAGAGATAGAAGAGCTTATTGTAGGTGCTGTAGTTGCTTTTGTAGTGGCTAAGTTTTTTACAAAAGATGATAATATGGATTTTAAAAAATTAGTAATAACATATATCAAGTTTACCCCTATCTTTCTAAAAAAATTGGTAGAGTCTAATATTGAGGTAGCAAAAATTGTATTAAATCCAAAGTTACCTATTAATACAGGTATTGTTAAACTAAAAACAGAGTTAACCTCTGACCATGATAAGCTTCTTTTGGCAAATGCAATTACTCTAACCCCTGGGACAATTACACTAGAATTAGATAACAGTGACCTATATGTACATCTATTAAATGTGGATAGTTTAGATAGAGAAGTCTTGCAAAAAGAGGTTGTAGATGCGTTGGAGAGGAGCTTACTTTAAATTTGGTCGGCTAAAGCCGACCCTTGTATGGTTATGAAAACTATTAAAAGAGGAACAGTAGAAGAGCCTAAAAAATCAAGTGGGAAGCGAGAGAGATATTATATATTATGTTAAAAAGAGAAAAATCAGTGAGTAAGTTTTTAGAATAGATAGAGCAATAAACAAACATAACTTATCCATTACAAAATATGTAAATCAATTTTTTTCTATTCTTTTTCATGCTTCACACTCCTCTTTAATCAAGATTGATTTATAATCTATTTTAATTATGATATTTATCATATATACTTATAAGGAGAATTTTAATGTATAAAATCGTAAAAAGAGAAGAGTTAGCACACGGTACAATTATATTAAATGAGATAGAAGCCCCTCAGATTGCTAAAAAAGCAAAACCTGGGCAGTTTGTTATTTTGGTGGTCAATGAGACAGGAGAGAGAATTCCTCTGACAATGGCAGAAGTAGACAAAGAGAGAGGAACGATTACCATTATCTATATGATAGTAGGGAAAAGTACCAAACTCTTCTCGACTCTACAGGTTGGGGATGGATACAAAGATGTGGTAGGGCCTCTAGGAGAGCCTACCCACATAGAGAACTTTGGAACAGTTGTCTGTGTAGGAGGAGGAACGGGAACAGCCGTTTTACACCCGATTACCAGAGGAATGCACGAAGCAGGAAACAAGGTTATCTCTATTATTGGTTCAAGAACCAAAGATTACCTCATCATGGAGGAGCAGATGGCAAAGGTCTCTGATGAGGTGCGTATCTGTACCGATGATGGCTCAAAGGGACGACATGGATTTGTAACAGAGGAGTTAGAGGAGATTTTAAAAGCTCAAAAGGTTGACCTTGTGGTTGCCATTGGTCCTGTGCCTATGATGAAATTTGTCTCTTTGCTTACTAAAAAATATGATACACCTACCATGGTGAGCCTCAACCCTATTATGATAGATGGAACAGGAATGTGTGGAGGGTGTCGTGTGACCATTGGGGGTAAAACCAAGTTTGCCTGTGTGGATGGCCCTGAGTTTGATGGTCATCAAGTTGATTATGATGGGCTAATGAGACGGCTACAAGCCTATACTGTCGAAGAGCAACACTCTGAAGATTGTATGTTTGAGAAGGAGGCATAAGATGACATTTGAAATTGAAGCGAAAGAGATGACCAAAAAAGAGCGTCGTCAGATTCCAAAACAGCAGATGCCTGAACAAGATGCACACATTAGAAACAAAGACTTTTCAGAAGTAACACTGGGATACAGTCTTAGAGATGCACAGTATGAGGCAGCCCGTTGTATTCAGTGTAAAGACCCTGCGTGTGTCAAGGGGTGTCCTGTGGGCATAGACATTCCTGGTTTTTTAGAGATGATTGTAAACGAAGACAGAGCAGGAGCGATTCATAGAGTATGGGAAAGCACAGCCCTTCCTGCTGTCTGTGGACGTGTCTGTCCCCAAGAGATTCAGTGTGAAGAGGTCTGTGTGGTGGGTCTCAAAAAAGGAAAAGAGCCTGTGGGTATTGGTAATTTGGAGATGTATATCGCCGATTGGGCAAGAAAAAATGAGGTGGTAAATGATATCAAAATTGCCCCAAGTACAGGAAAAAAGATAGCCGTAGTAGGTTCGGGTCCTGCAGGAATTACCGTCGCAGGTGACTTGGCAATCAAAGGTCATGAAGTTACCATCTATGAAGCATTCCATAAAGCAGGTGGTGTTCTGCTCTATGGTATTCCTGAGTTTAGATTGGCAAAAGATATTGTGGATTATGAGATTGAGCAACTTAAAGCATTGGGGGTCAAGATTGTCTGTAACACTGTAGTTGGTCGAACCGTGGATGTGGATGAGCTAATAGAGGAGTATGGCTATGATG
Organism: uncultured Sulfurovum sp.; assembly: GCA_964452815.1. Lineage (GTDB taxonomy): Bacteria > Campylobacterota > Campylobacteria > Campylobacterales > Sulfurovaceae > UBA1140. The sequence continues at coordinate 4,014 of CAYVNI010000170.1, read as the reverse complement.
CCGTCTTTATCGGCGTGGGTGCAGGACTTCCAAACTTTTTAAACATTAAAGGTGAAGATTTAAATGGTGTCTTCTCTGCCAATGAGTATCTTACCCGTGCGAATCTCATGAAAGCATTTGATTTCCCTAACTATGACACCCCTATCATCCCTGGAAAAAATGTGGCGATTTTAGGAGCAGGAAATGTGGCGATGGATTCAGCTCGAACGGCTGTCAGATTGGGAGCGAAAAAGGTTACCATTGTCTACCGAAGAACACGAGAGCAGTCACCCTCAAGAGATATTGAGATTCACCATGCAGATGAGGAGGGGGTAGAGTTTAAATTCTTAACTTCACCACTAGAGTTTATCGGTGATGCGAGTGGAAAACTGGTAGGAATAAACTGTGAAAAAATGGTACTAGGTGAACCTGATGAGGGGGGAAGAAGCCGACCTATTGCGACAGGAGAGCATGAGTATATTGATTGTGATTTGGCGATTATTGCCATTGGAACATCTGCCAATCCACTGCTTACAAAAACCACAAAAAACTTAGAATTAAACCAATGGGGAAATATAGAAGCAGATAAGAAAACTGGAAAAACCACCAAAAAAGGGGTATGGGCAGGTGGAGATATTACACTTGGTCAAGCAACTGTAATTTTGGCAATGGGGATGGGTAGAGACTCGGCAAACTCTATTGATGCCTACTTAAAAGGAGAAGAGGAGTGGTAAAACACTCCTCTCCCTCAATCAATCATCCACACACTCTTCAATCTCCAGTTCAGAGATTAGTGCTTCGATAAACTCTCCACAAGAGCGACTACAGACATACTCATCTCCTGAAAACTCTACAGAACAGAAGCCCTTTTTTTGACTATCTCTTCGATGTATTATCTCTGGATATAAATCTAATTTTTTTTCTAAATGTGTAATAGCTTTGCATATTTCAGACTTATATTCAGTATCGCTATACTGAATCGTCGCTCTCATATAACCCTCTTCCATTCTTACGACTGCTGTTCTTTTAGATGACATTATTTTTCCTTATAAATATGATAAGATTACTATATGGTATCACTATCTATATTATTGTACCTTTTAGAATAGAGTCATTTTTTTCAATAACTTCAATAGATTACCACTCTACTCACAGAGATAAAGCTTTAAACGTACCACACTTCATTAATAGACTATTAACACCCCAAATAGTAGAATAATTAAAAATAATACAATCAGGAGCTTTTATGAGAGAAATTGAATTTGACGTTGTTGTCAAAGCTGTTAAAGATATGATTATGCACTGTGGTACTGATTTACCACAAGATACCTATGATGCACTAGAACAAGCAATGGAGGATGAAAAATCACCAGTGAGCAAAGAGGTTATCCGTCAACTTCTTGAAAATGCAAACATTGCAAAAGATGAAAAAAGACCACTCTGTCAAGATACAGGTTTGGCTGTTTTTTTTGTCTATGTGGGTGAAGAGGTACGCATCAACGGTGGTCTTCTTAGAGATGCCATCAACCAAGGCACAGAGCAAGGCTACACCGAAGGTTACCTAAGAGCCTCCACTTGTGAGCCTTTCTCTCGTCTAAACCTAAAAGACTCTGTGGGGTATAACCTCCCTGCCATCATTCACTTTGATATTGTAGCAGGTGACAAAATTGATATTGAGTATGCTGCCAAAGGTGGTGGGTCTGAAAACGTAAGTCGTGCCAGAGTTTTCCCACCAGCAGCAGGAAAAGATGGAATCGTAGCCTATGTAAAAGAGGTTATCTCTGATGCAGGTGGAAACCCATGTCCTCCAATCACCGTGGGTGTAGGAATCGGTGGAACATTTGAAAAAGCCGTTATCAGCTCAAAACACGCTCTATTTAGAGACCTAGAGACCAAAAACCCTGACCCTGAAATGGCTGAACTAGAGGCTAGAATGCTAGTAGAAATCAACAATCTTGGTATCGGTGCAATGGGTATGGGTGGAACAAAAACGGCTCTTGCTGTCCATATCGAAGCCAATCCATGTCACATCGCGTCTCTGCCTGTCTCTGTAAACGTTCAGTGTCACAGTTCAAGACACACGCATATCACCATATAAGGAAAATAGATGGCAACTTATTCATTAACAACACCACTAACTTCAGAAGATACCAAACAACTCAAAGCTGGAGATACTGTTCTACTTAATGGAACAATCTTCACAGCAAGAGACGCAGCACACAGCAGACTCGTAGCCCTCATAGAAAAAGGCGAAGAGCTTCCATTTGACCTAGAGGGTTCTATCATCTACTTTGTAGGCCCAACCCCTCCAAAACCAGGTGACCCAATCGGCAGTGCAGGGCCTACCACCTCATATAGAATGGACTCATTCTCTCCAACCATGCTTAAAAACGGTTCAAAGGGAATGATAGGAAAAGGAAACAGAAACCAAGAGGTAAAAGACGCTTGTGTCGCCTATGATGGCATCTACTTTGGTGCAACAGGTGGAGCTGGTGCGTTACTTGGAAAACAGATTCGTTCAGCAGAAGTTATCGCCTATCCAGAACTAGGACCAGAAGCCGTGAGAAAAATTACTGTTGAAGACTTTCCTGTTACTGTGGTAAACGATACCAAAGGAAATGACCTCTATCAAATGGGGCGTGAACAGTACGAAGTTAAGTAGAAAAAAAGAGAAGGCTACTCCTTCTCTCTTCTTCATCATCATATAGCATTCTCCGTTCATAAAAACCTAGAAAAACCTAGGAATGTTATAGCTTCACAGAATCTCCAACGAGACTTCTCCACTATCGTTTGAGTTGTCGCCTAAACCTGTCGCCAACCATTGATATTTAGACTTGCATTTAAGTCTCTATCAATGACTAAGTTACAAGAATTACAAATGTAAATTCTATCACTTAGTTTTAAATTATCTCTCTTCATGCCACACTTTGAGCAAGTTTTTGAAGATGGAAAAAATCTATCCACTAGCACTAATTTCACACCATAAAGTTTACACTTATATGTTAGAATCTCTCTAAACATACCAAAACCAACATCACTAATGGCTTTTGCCAATTTACGATTTTTAATCATTCCTTTTACATTTAAATCTTCTATAGCTACTCTATCAAAAGTTTTAACTAGGTAATCTGTAAGTTCATGAACAGTTGCTTTTCTCTTTTGGCTAACAAAATAGTGTAATTTTGTTACTTTAGCTTTTGTTATCTCATAACCATTACTATAGCGTACTTGTCGAGATAATTTTTTTTGCAATTGTCTTAATTTTTTGAGTTGTTTTTTAAGTGGTTGAGATTTTGGAAATACTACACCGTTAGATAGAGTTGCTAACTCTTTTATACCTACATCAACACCTACAGAATCCAAGCGTGGCTTTTGCTCTTCTTCATGTTTATCGGTTGTCTCTATCAAAAATGATGCAAACCATTTTCCACCTTGCATAGATATAGTAACCTGTTTTACTACTCCACTAAAACGGATTTTGTTTCTCATTTTGATATAGAAAGGCATTTTTTCGACTTTAAACTTTCTATCTTTCAGAGTGATTTTCTCTTTTTCTCGTATTGAAAAACTCTCATTGATACCTTTTTTAGCAAATTGTGGCATACCTAAATTAAAAGCTTTCAATTTCTGTTTTGGAGTCGAAGCTTTGGCTATTGCTCTATTTCTCTCTATTAGAGTTTGAGGACTCCAAGCCCTTTTTATCGCTTTATCAATATCATCTACACAGTTTCTAATTACACGAGTTGAAAAATCTTCTAACCATTCATACTTAGCTCTAAGTTCTTTGATTAATTTTACAGAAACTGTTTTTGTAAGTTTTTTTTGTTCATTATAGTAAGCTACAAGATGATTATATGCAAATCGGCGTGAACCCACAGCACCTAAAAGATACTCTTCTTGCTCTTGGTTTGGTCTAATCTCAATCTTATGAGCTAACAATATAGCTCGTTCATCAAACTGTTTATCTTTAATGATGATTGATAACAAACATAAAGAAAAAATTATCTCTTCTATTCTCATATTGAGAGCCTTTCA
>CAYVNI010000169.1:0-6218 GCA_964452815.1 uncultured Sulfurovum sp. | reverse complement strand
TGACTGCTCTCATACTTCCCATCATCAACCAAAATTTAGACACCTACAACAGGGATTAAGAGATGGCTCTGGAGCAAGAAATGGACATCAAGGAAACGGACACAAGTGATACCAAAATATAGCCTTTTACTATTGATAATTTCACAACTTCATACGTTTGAAGACAGTGACATAGATGGAGTTTCTAATAGCCAAGACCTCTGCCCTGATACCTCGTTTGAAGATACAGTTGATGAAGATGGATGTCCTGAAAAGCAGAACTACTGGGGAAAGATATCACTAAGTTTGGGGGCTGATATCAATCGAGATGAATCCTCAACTACTGATTATAACTTTTTTATAGATTACAACTATCAAAAGTGGGATATCGCTCTCTATAGTTCCCAACAGAGTAGCATGGACATGGACACCAACAGTAACAAATCCAATGCAACAGGTGACCTCTATCTCTCGATGGGATACACTATTGATAGCCATAATCTTAGCACAAAACTCTCTCTTGGTTCCAAGTTCTCAACAGGAGATGACGAGGTGAGTACAGGAGAGAATGACTACTTTACTTCACTTAACTTCAGTTATATTTTAAATGAAAAAACAGCCCTTATCTCCCAACTAAACTATACATTATTAGGTGATAGCAATGAGACCAACTATAATAATATCTTGAGCTACTCTTTGGGTGTGGGATATATGCTAAACAGCCGTTGGTATAGCTCGGTTTTATATCAACGTGCCAACTCCATCTATCAAGATAATGATGACTATCAAGCCGTTTCACTTTTTAATAGCTACATCTTTAACGACACTTTTTTTGGAATACTTAACTACTCACGAGGGCTAGACACACTCTCGTATGACCATACTATCTCACTTAAACTAGGAGTAACTTTTGAATAGACTACTACTACTTGAAGATGACCCAAATTTGGCAAAAACGCTTATCAAGTATCTAAAATTTAACGGTTATCAGGTCGATTGGGCAAAAAATGGAGAGGAGGGGGTTGAGCTTAGTTATCAGAACAGCTACCTACTCTATCTTTTTGATATTAATGTTCCACTGATGAATGGTATTGATTTGCTCACCGCACTGCGAGAGGCTGAAGATATGACTCCAACCATTATTATCTCTGCAATGGTTGATGTGGCATCAGTCAGCAGTGGATTTATGGCAGGAGCAGATGATTATCTCAAAAAACCGTTTGATCCAGAGGAACTACTGATTCGTATAAAAGCCAAAACAGTTTCACTCCAAAAGAGAATAAGCTACGAAGAGTACGAGATTGAGCTACAGAGTCAGACCATCTATCACAAAAAAGAGCCACTTTTTTTAGGTAATGTACAGAAGAACCTCTTTGTCTCTCTGCTTCTCAACTATCCTAACCCTGTGAGCTATGATGAGCTATTGCTTCTTTTAGAAAAACCCAACGAAAACGCTCTACGTGTCAATATCGCCAAACTCAAAAAGATATTAAATATTGAGATAAAAAGCATACGAGGAGTGGGCTATAAACTTGCATGAAAAGGAGTCATTTCTAAAGAGCTTTGGTCTATTTTTTGTGGTCATTGAGCTTTTTTTGGCGTTTATCTTTTACAACTACTACAAAATAGAGGAGGAGCATCTAAGCGAACATCTCTTTTTGGAGATGAAGAACTACAGCTTCTTTTTTGATGATAGACGGTTTGATATGGATATCGTCCCAAAAGTTGAAGATGCTCAACTCTATGAACTCTATTTTGATAAGAAAAATCTCTATATTCTAACCCCATTTTTAGAAGATGAAAACAGCTCTTTGGCAATTTTTTATCCACTAGAATCCTATCAAACCCTTTTGGGAGATATTAGACATACCATCGTAATCCAGTCTCTCTTTCTCTCTTTTATTGCAGGGATTATCTCTTTAATCTTTTCTCTCTTTTCCCTCTCTCCACTAAGGGCTTCTCTGCGTCTATTAGAGGAGTTTATCAAAGATATTATCCACGACCTAAACACCCCCATCACCTCCATTCTTATCAATCTAAAGATGATGGAGAGAAATGAAGAGGTAGAGAGCATTGCTCAAAGTGCCAATACCATTGCCATGCTTCATAAAAATCTTGATGTCTATCTAAGAGATAGCAAGTTTGAACAGGAGCGATTTTCTCTTGAAAAAGCAGTGAGAGAACAAATAAAATTTTTTAAACCTCTTTATGACCACCTTGATTGGCAGATAGAGATAGAGGAGTTGGTTATCCTCTCCAATCAAAATGCTTTTAGTCGAATCATCTATAATCTATTAAATAACGCTTGTAAATATAATACCTCTAAAGGGTTTGTAAAGATTATCGCCAAAGAGAATATGCTTATGATTAGTAATGATAGCTATGGGATAAAAGAGCCATCAAAAGTGTTTGAGCGTTTTTATAAAGAGAGTGAGAGAGGATTGGGGATTGGGCTTCATATTGTAAAAAAACTCTGTCATCAATTAAGTATAATGGAAAAGTTAGAAATAGAAAAAAATATTGTGACCATTACTCTATCTTTTTCTAACAAATAGCTTTTTTACCTTAAGAAAAAAAAATGATAGGCTATGTTATAATACTTGTGATTTTTTATTAAAAAAAGATTTCAAAGGGTTATTATTTACAATGAAAAAGATTTTTCTTATTTTAAGTATAATTGGGCTATTTAACGTATCTGTTTTCTCCAAGACTTTTCACTGGGAAAAGGGCATGACACTGCTCTCGTTTTTAAAAAAACACCATCTTCCCAAATCACTCTATTATGGTCTTGACCATGAAGATAAAGATTTAATGGAGGAGATTCGTGCAGGTCAAAAATATTTTATTGAAAAAGATAAAACAATTATCATCCCTGTAACAGATGAACTTCAAATTAAAATTATAAAAAGCAGAAAAAAAGGGAAACATAAACTCTTTTTAGAGCCGATACCGTTTGAAGTATTAAAGGGTTCTATTTTTCTTAAGGTTAAAAAAAATTTAAAAAAAGAACTCTATAAAAAAACACACAGTCGCACTCTTTTTAAATCTTTAAAACTTGCCTATAACCATCGTATCAATTTTAACAAAATGAGAAAAGGTGACTCTGTTAGCATATTTTATGAGCAGAAAAGACGAAAAGGTATCGCCCTTAATAATCCTAAGATAGTGGCATCACTTGTGGTTATGAAAAAGAAAAAGTTTTATAGCTTTTTGACAAAACATAATAAATATTATGACTCAATGGGTAAAAAATATAAAAAATCCAAAAGATTTATTACCCCTTATATCCGACCAATTGGATGTAAAACACGTATCTCCTCTAGGTTTACCCATCGTAGATTTCACCCTATTTTAAAACGCTACAGAGCTCACTTAGGAATTGACTATGCCAACTGTACAGGTACAAAGATCAAAGCCACATCAAAAGGCAAAATTGTTTATAGAGGATGGAAAGGTGGATATGGAAAGTGTATCATTATCCAACATCCAAATGGTGTAAGAAGCCTTTACGCCCATATGAGTCGCTTTAGAAAAGGATTAAAAGTAGGAAGCAGAGTCCCACAAGGAAAAATCATTGGATATGTTGGCTCAACAGGAAGAAGTACAGGAGCTCATCTACATTTTGGAATGTACAAAAATGGAAAGGCCATCAACCCTGCCCGTTATATTCGTATCAAAAAACATAAAAAGAGTACTCGCCTAAAGGGAAAAGCGTACCTAGAACTCAGAAAAAGTGTTATAAAATTTAGACCAAAATTTAAAAAAGTTAGAAAAACAGGAGGAGAACCCCTCTATATAAAAAAAGGAAACCGTATATTTATGTCAAAAGAGCTTTAAAAGAGAGGGGAGGCTGAAGTGTTACGTATATACTCATATTTTCAATATTTTTTAACCATTTTAAGTAGGAAACACCCAACACAGAAACAGTTAACTGTGTAGATAATCAACAATCATACAAAATTACTCCTAATAATATTATTATTAATTTATGATTGTTCTCCATAAGCGTATAATTATTTCAACTTTACTAAATTGAAGGAGTCCACATTGAATATTCATGAATATCAGGCGAAACAAGTTTTCGCTAAATATGGTGTACCAACACCTAGAGGTATTATTGCTAACACACCAGACCAAGCCGTTGCTAACGCAGGAGAGCTTGGTGGAAATATTTGGGTTGTAAAAGCTCAAATCCACGCAGGTGGTAGAGGACTTGGTGGGGGTGTAAAACTTGCTAAATCGAAAGAAGAGGTAAGAGAACTTGCTACTGAGATTTTAGGAATGACTTTGGTAACACACCAAACAGGTCCAGAGGGTAAACTTGTTCAAAAAGTTTACATTGAAGAGGGTGCAGATATTAAAGATGAGCTTTATCTCTCTGTTGTACTTGACAGAGCGATGGAAATGCCTATTATCATGGCTTCAACTGAAGGTGGTATGGACATTGAAACTGTAGCTGAAAAGACTCCTGAGAAAATTATTAAAATTGCGATTGATCCTGCATTTGGTTTTCAAGGTTTCCACGGTAGAGAGCTTGTATTTGGTTTGGGTATCACCGACAAAGCTGAACAGAAAAAGATGATTCAATTTGCATCTAAACTCTATAAGCTATATATGGAAAATGATGCTGAGATGATTGAAATTAACCCACTTGTTAAAACAGGTGCTGGTGATTTCATTGCTCTTGACGGTAAAATGGCGTTTGATGATTCTGCTCTTGGACGACACCCAGATATCGAAGATATGAGAGACATAAGTGAAGAGGACCCAGATGAGAGAGAAGCTTCTCAATATGGACTTTCTTACATCGCTCTTGATGGAGAGATTGGTTGTATGGTAAATGGTGCGGGTCTTGCAATGGGTACAATGGATACAATTAACTACATGGGTGGAACACCTGCGAACTTCCTTGATGTGGGTGGTACAGCAAACGCTGAGACCGTTGCAAAAGGGTTTGAGATTATTCTTAAAAATCCAAATGTAAAAGCTATTTTTGTAAACATCTTTGGTGGAATCGTAAGATGTGACAGAATTGCAAATGGTATTCTTGAAGCAACAAAACTTGTAGATGTAAATGTACCAGTTATCGTTAGACTTGATGGAACAAATGCGGCCGAAGCAGCTGTCATTTTAGAGAATGCAAATATCGACAATGTAATTGCCGCAACTGACCTTGGTGACGGTGCAGCAAAAGCAGTAGCAGCAGCAAAAGGAGAGTAGTAGATGTCAATTTTAGTAAACAAAGATACAAAAGTAATCGTTCAAGGTTTTACAGGTGGTGAGGGTACATTCCACGCTGAACAGTGTATGGCATATGGTACAGATATTGTTGGTGGGGTAACACCAGGTAAAGGTGGTCAAACACATTTAGGTAAACCTGTATTTAATACGGTAAAAGAGGCCGTTGCTAAAACAGGTGCTACAGTATCTATGGTATTTGTTCCACCTGCATTTGTGGCTGATGCTGTAATGGAAGCGGCTGCGGCTGGGATTGAACTGGCAGTAATTATTACAGAGGGTGCACCTGTACGTGATATGCAAGCAGCAAAAGCAGCAGCAACCAAAAATGGTATGATGACCATTGGACCAAACTGTCCAGGTATCATTACTGCTGATGAATGTAAGATTGGTATTATGCCAGGAAGCATTTTCAAAAAGGGAAATGTTGGTCTTATCTCAAAATCAGGTACACTTACCTATGAAGGTGCAAACCAAGTTGTTAATGAAGGTTTTGGAATTACAACGGCTGTTGGTATTGGTGGAGACCCAATTATTGGTCTTAGCTATAAACAACTGTTACAGATGTTCCAAGATGATCCTCAAACAGAAGCAATCGTTATGATTGGTGAAATTGGTGGAGACTTAGAGATTCAAGCAGCAGCTTATATCAAAGAGAATATCACTAAGCCAGTTGTTGCGTTTATTGCGGGTCAATCAGCACCTCCAGGTAAAAGAATGGGTCATGCTGGAGCAATTATCTCTGGTTCTGCAGGTACTGCAAAAGAGAAAATGGACGCACTTTCAGCCGTTGGTGTTGAAGTTGTTGTCTCTCCTGCTGAGATTGGAAAAGCTGTTAAAAAAGTTCTTTCTTAATATTTATTCTTACTTTTGGGACAACATTAAACATTGTCCCAAACTCTCTGTTCTTTAGAAAACAACACCTTTGTGAAAAAAACACCCACACTCTTTCTTAAATAATTTTTTATTGACTTTTTTTTAATTTTAATTTAATTTTTTAC
>CAYVNI010000168.1:0-4301 GCA_964452815.1 uncultured Sulfurovum sp. | reverse complement strand
GAGTTGTTGCCCCTTGGGGAAGCAGAGCCAGTGCTGTTCCTGCTAAGATGGTTGAGCTGATAAATATACGTCTGGTAATTAATTTTTTCATAAGTAGAGTATATCATGATTGTATTGCTTTAGATGTAAGATTTTTTACACAGCTCTTCTTGGGTTATTTATTCAAAAAAGATGTTATTCGTAAATATTATTTATTAAACTAATAAATTTTTTTTATATTTTAATTAGTTTTATTATGTTATTATTTTAATTGTGATATAAAAAATGGAGGAAATAATGAAAATAAAAAAAGTTCTAACCCTAAAAAGTGTACTAACAATAACACTATTGGCAATATCTACCCCTCTTTATCTCACTCTCTTTTCCCCTAATATTTTTCATAAAAAATTTGAAAAAGATAAACCACTAATACTTCGGACGGTACAAGGGAAAGAGTTTCATCTCTCTATTCAGCCAAATCAGATTAAAATAGATGAGTTAGAAGGAAAAATTATTTTTCTCAAAGTTTTTGGTTGGGATTGTCATTACTGTGAAAAAGAGATTCCTGAACTGATTAAATTAAAAAATAAATTTGAAGGTGCATTTGAGACGATTGCTCTGGAATATCAACACCACTCTAATAGTAAAAATTTAGAATTAATCAAAGAAAAAGGGATTAATTATCATCTTGTAAATGGTGATGAACATCAAGGGTTTTTAACCTATCTAGAAAAAGAGTATAAGTGGAAAGGGGTAATACCACTTACCATAGTTCTCAATACAGATGGTAAAATACTGGCATTTGAGGTGGGGTATAAGTCTTACAGTCTCACCTCACTTTTACAGAGAAGTTTACAAGTCTGTACCGCAGAAGCTATTGAGCCTAACCAATCAAAGGAGAGCATTAGTGATGAGAAAAATATTAGTAAGTAGTACGGTTTTTACCCTCTTAAGTATCTGTTTTTTAGGGTGTGACAATAAGGGTGATGAGCAAACTGTTCAAGAGAGTATTGAGCTTATAAAAATCAATAAAATAGAGGAGAACATTACTCAAAAGATAAGTGAAGTTGGTTGTAAAAAAGATAAGAATAAGACGGGAGAGTGCCGTGAAGATAAGCCAAGTGCTGCTAAGTTTATTTTGGAAACACTCTCCAAAGAGAGAGAGAGATTTAGCTCTATTTCCCCCACACAACAACCAAAAGAGAAGACTCCTTCGCTTAGGGAAAAGCTTAAACTCTCGTTAGAACAGATAGAAAAAGAAGAGAGCCAAAAGAGGGATATTAAAGATGGTCTTATTGCATTGGTTAGTCGTGCAGGGAGTTCTCAACATATCAAAAGAGAGGAGTTAAAAAGCTTTATTCAAAATATTCAAAATCAGGAGAATAAGAAGATAGTAAACAGAGATAAATTACAAAATTTTATTGATACTATTCAGAATAAAGAGGCTGAGACACGTGCGATATCGCTTGTTAAAAAAGAGTTAAACTCTTTTGTTGAAGAGGCGACATCTTCTCAGATAAAAACAGAGGAGGTAAAAGAGAGATTAGAAAATTTAATTGAGAATGTAACCACATCCACCACCAATTTGGAAGCAACTGAGGAGACGCTAAAAAAATTGGTTGCCAACGCAGAAGAGACTAATAGTCCCTCTGCCACAAAATTTGCAACAGCGATTATGAAGGATGTATCTACACAAAGAATCAGTATTTTAGATGATAATCATAGTTATTTAACCATTAGAGTTGAAAATGGAGATACCCTCTCTGTCTTGGCACAACGGTATTATAACGATGCAGGAAAATATAAATTAATCTACGATGCAAATAAAGATAAGATAGGGAAAGATTATCTCATTTATCCCTCAACAACACTGGTCATACCTAAACTTTAAATTTATTACATAAGGAGCAGATAGTGAAAAAAACAGTTTTAATAAATGCTATGGCGATGCTGATGGCAAACCAATTAACGGCAAAAAGTGTCCAAATTACGGAAGAGTTGGCATCAATTAGCATCAAAGATAATGGGAAAACAGTTCAAATTGAACGGATAGAGGATACGAAACATAGGTTAACATCTAGTTTTAGTAAGACATCAAGAGCTTGTCCACCTTTTTGTATTCAACCCATAAAGATAGGAAAAGTAGAGACCATTGGGGAGTTGGAGTTGTTAACATTTTTACAGCAGATGCAAGATGAGAGTAACAACATGATTTTGATTGATGCAAGAACCAAAGATTGGACAAAAAAGGGGAGCATTCCAGGAGCGATTAATCTTCCCTTTACCATGCTTAAAAAAGAGAGTAAATATATCAATAATATTCTAAAACTATTGGGAGCAAAAAAGGAGAATGATGAATGGAAATTTGACAATGTTCCTCAACTGGTGATTTTTAGTAATGGTATTTGGGATGCTCAAGCAACTAAGGCGATAGAGAATCTTATCTCTTTAGGCTATCCAGAAGAGCATCTTAAATATTATCGAGGTGGTATGCAAAATTGGTACATACTTGGGTTAACTACCAAACAGTAGGAGTTATTATGTTAATCAAAAAAATTATCTTTATATCGTTATGCACCTTTAGTTTTTTATTCTCTCAAAATTCTCTTTTAAGTGGTTTAGGAGAGATTGTAGCAGAGGCAGAAGAGGAAAAAGCTGAGGAGTCAAAAGTTCTAAATAATGCTTTTAAACAGCGGATGAAAACGCAAAGAATAGCAAGAAATACCCTCTTGATTCGTATGGATTTTAACAGCACTTTCTATCAAAAAAAGCTTCGAGAAGATGCGGATGGTTTTAACACCAAATTTCTGAATCTTGTCAATAGTAAAGAAGAGATAGCGTTGGTGGTTAAAAAACTACCTGAATTTGCCAAAAAAATAGAGAGTTTTAAGACCATATGGTCTACTTTTTATGAAAATATTAAACAGTTGGAGCAAAATGCCAAAGATAAAAAAGCTGTGCAGTATATTATAGATAATAATCTAGAAATTTTAGAAGATATAAACTATATATTTTCTAATTTTATTAAATTTCATCAGAGCAATGATAAGCTTGAAAAGTCTATGGCACATATTAAAACCATGCTTTTTACACAGGTGGGGAAACCTCGAATGTATATTTCAAAAATTGTCAAGGAGAGACTTCTTATCAAACAAGATGTTGATAAAGAGGCAAATCAAAAAAGATTACAAGAGAGCATTAAAAATATGGATAGGCTTATGAAGGCTCTACAAGAGGGGGACAAGCAAATGGAGCTTCCTGGAACTGAAGACAGAGAGATTTTAAAAAAACTGACCATTAGTCAACAGCTTTGGGAGGAGACCAAGGTATTGGTTGCTAAAGAGAAACTTTCAAAAAAGGATGTGGAGAAACTTATAGAGAAAAATGATAAGTTTATTGATGTACATACTGTGGTGGTCAAGCTCTCTAAAGCCTCTTTTTATAATTAATATTGACAACTCCACCCCCCTAAAGGAGGTGGATTCTTCTAAAAAGTTTCAATACTCTTTCTCTTATTAATCACGGCATCGGCTAATCTGTCCATGATTTTATCTTCTAGTGAGTTGATGGCAAAGATGGTTGCAGTGGTACAGATGGTTTTCACTTTGTCGTTAAAAAAACCTTTTTTGGTGACCATCTTCTCAAAGGTGTAGATGGGTTTGCCTTTGAATTTATCATTTAAGTCCCAATCTTTTACAGGGATAAAAAATAGCTCATCATTGTTGACTACGGTTTTGATGATTTTGTTCTCCGTAGAGGGGGTTAACATATACATACTCGCATCAATCTCTTCTGAGAGAACTTTAGAGATGGCTTTCATTCCACCCTCTTGGATAACAGTTGCTTTGGCAAAACCCTTTTCTAGTTTGGACATATACTCATAGGTAATCTTGCTTCCTGAACCCAATCGTCCTGTAGCAATTTTAATCCCTTTGGCTTGTAAATCAGAATCACTGTCTATTTTCCCTCCTTTTTTAGCAACAATATAGACACACTCTTTTCCCAAGTCTCCTAGAACTTCTATTTTGCTTTTTGCATCTTTGTGTTTCTCAACATAGTAGAGAAAAGCATCTTTTTGGGCAATCGCAATAGTTGCTTTACCACTCATCAGCCTATCAAAGTTCATAATGCTTCCCTTGGAAGAGATGACATTTTTTGTTCCAATTAATTTGGCAATATTGTGTCCCATTTTAAAATAGTTACCACTCTCTTCACCTGTGGTAATGGTGATATCAGAGGCGTAAATGGTTGTAAATACAAAACTCATTGTAAGTAAAATTTTTTTCATTTTGTTTCCTTTTTTCTATTGGTAACACAATTTT
>CAYVNI010000167.1:0-10018 GCA_964452815.1 uncultured Sulfurovum sp. | reverse complement strand
AGAGACTTCGGGTAAGTATTTTGCCCATGTCATCTTTTTGTATTGGTTTTTTTCCTCGATTCTTAGGGTGTCACGCTCCAGCTCTAACTGATTTTCGTTGTAGCGTTTCTCATCTATCATGGCGAATGTTGGGGTTTTGATTTTGTAGGGGTCATTGTCACTCAAAAGAGCAAACTTGTTTTCAAGCTCAGCGACACTCAAATCTATATCAAGCTTGGCTGTGATGTCTTTATTGTGTTTTAGGAGTGCCTGGTCATAGAGGGTTCGGTTGGTTAACCCTGCGTCATAGGACTCTTTTTGGATAAGCATATCCAGTTTATCATTTTTGATAAGCAGGTCAAGCTTTTGGAGTTGAAGTTGGGATTTTTTTAGAGCATAGAGGATGTTTATCGCTTGTGAGATAAGCTCTCTTCTCTGTAGCTCGATATCTATATTGTTGGCTTGGTCTTGATATTTGGCATACTTTAATGCCGCCCAGATGCCACCTGATTTGAAAATCGGTTGGTCAACAGAGATAAGAAACTGCCCTGTGCCTACGGTAGAGTTAAACTGTGTAGAGTAATTTTTTGAGTACTGTAAACGGATAGGGTTTATCCATGAATCTTCTAATTTTTCAGCATTGACACTGCTCTGCTCTTGTTTGTAATCAAGCAACATATCTTGATTTCCTGAGAGGATATCGTGTAGCTCATCCTGTGCAAAAAGCGATAAACCACACGCAACAACCAAAAGACTAGAGAGAGGTAATAGCTTTTTCAAAACGATTAAAACCTTCATCTATCTCATCTTTTGTGATGGTCAAAGAGGGTAGGAAACGCACTGTATTTCGCCCTGCCGGAAGCACAATAAGTCTCTCTTTCATGCTGTTTGCCAAGATGGCTTTCATGATATCATTATCTTTGGCTCGAAGCCCTCGCATAAGACCAATTCCCACCTCTTTATCAAAAAGATTTGGGTAACGTTGGGCTATCTCTTGGAGTTTATTCTCAAAATATGCCAAAGTTTTGCCCAGTCTACCACTCTGGTCAAGTTCACTCAACACTTCAAGCACAGCTAACCCTGCCGTGCTACTCATGTAGTTTCCACCAAAAGTACTGCCGTGGTCTCCTGCACTTAAGATATCTTTGTGCTTGGTTAGCACTGCCCCTATTGGCATACCTCCACCTAAACCTTTGGCAAGGGTAACGATATCTGGCTCAATCTCATAGACGTTTGATGCCAACATTTTACCTGTACGATAGATACCTGTCTGCACCTCATCAACAATCAAAAGCACACCTATCTCTTTGAGATGTGAAGCGAGTTTTTCTATCTCATCTTTTGGAAATGGCTGAACACCCCCCTCCCCTTGGACAAGCTCAATAAGCACAGCCACTGTCTCATCATCTATACTCCCATAGACGCTCTCTATCTCGTTGACATAAGAGAATCCATCAGGATAAGGGGCAAAATTTGGGGTATGAAAACTATCTTGACCTGTCGCTTTTACCGTGGTGATGGTTCGTCCGTGAAAAGAGTGTTCTAAGGTGATAACTTTAAACTTCTTCTTCTCAAATTTGGTCTCACCATATTTTCTTGCTATTTTAATAGCTCCCTCATTCGCCTCTGCTCCTGAATTGGCAAAAAATATCGCTCCATCATAATTGGCAAGTTTACAAATCTGCTCTGCAAGTTTCGCTTGTGGTGCTATCACTTGTAGGTTTGAGATATGGATAATCTTGTTTGCTTGTTCACAAAGGGCATTCACTAAAACAGGGTTGGCATGACCAATTGAGTTTACCCCTATTCCTGAAGCAAAGTCGATATAATCCTCTCCATTTTCATCAAAAAGTGTTGAACTCTCTCCTTTTACAAAATTGGTGTAGTTTCGTCCGTAGGTTTGTAAAATATACTGTTTGTCTAGTTGTTCTAAATTCATCTATTCTCTCTCTAATTATATGCTGTTATGTGTCTCATCGCTTCGATGCTCAAACGGAAGCTTTGCCCCACCCATCAAGTGAAAATGCAAGTGGTGAATCTCTTGACCACCATCGTCTCCATTGTTGGTGGTGAGCCTGTAGCCACTCTTATCCACACCCATGAGGGTTGCTACCTCTTGTATAAATGGGGTCATTTTAGCCATCAAATCGGCAGGAGTATCTTGAAAGCAATCAACATGAACTTTGGGAATAATCAAAATATGCACAGGTGCTTTAGGATACAAATCATGTAAGGCTATAAACTCATCATTTTCAAGTACATTATTGCTAGGAATTGCTCCTTTAACTATTTCACAAAAAATACACATTCTCTATCCTTCTATTAAAATTTCTAAGATTATATCACATTCAATCCCACTATTTAGTATATTTTCGATAAAATCACGCACATTAATAAAATAATTGAACTGAGGTTATTTTGAAACACTTAGAAGACAAAATCACACAAGCAACAACACTGGAATTATTGGAAAAGGTTCGGATAGAACTTTTTGGTAAGAAGGGTGCAATGGCAGTAGAGTTTGCAAGACTCAAAGATGTACCTGGACCTGAAAAAAAAGCATTTGCAGAAGGTCTTAATAAAAGTAAAACAGATTTACAAAAATGCTATGATGAGAAATATGATATTCTCAAAAAAGAGGCGATAGAGGAGATTTTGAAATCAGAAGCGATTGATGTCTCTCTCTATGGGAACTTGGAGACAAAAGGGGCATTGCATCCTGTTATGGCAACGATGGATAAGATTATTGACTATTTTGTAGCATTAAACTTTGCAATAGAAGATGGACCCAAAATAGAAGATGATTTTCATAACTTTGAAGCACTAAATCTTCCTAAAAACCACCCTGCTAGAGACATGCAAGATACATTTTTCTGTGGAGATGGAGCAGTTCTTAGAACGCATACCTCACCTGTACAGATTCGTACCATGCTAAAACAAAAACCACCCATTCGCATGATTGCACCTGGGGCTGTGTTTAGAAAAGATTATGATATCACCCATACACCAATGTTTCACCAAGTTGAGGGGCTTGTGGTAGATGACAAAGGTGAAGTGAGTTTTGCCAATCTAAAATCTATTATGTCCGACTTCTTGCACCATATGTTTGGAGAGGTGGAGATACGCTTTAGACCAAGCTTCTTTCCGTTTACCGAACCCTCTGCTGAGGTGGATATCTCTTGTATCTTCTGTGAAGCCAAAGGGTGTCGTATCTGTTCCCATACAGGTTGGTTAGAGGTGCTTGGATGTGGTATTGTGGACTCAAATGTCTTTGAGGCTGTTGAATACAAAAATGTGAGTGGCTATGCCTTTGGACTTGGTGTTGAGCGATTTGCCATGCTACTACACAAAATCCCTGACCTTCGAATGTTATTTGAGGGAGATAGAAGACTTTTGGAGCAATTTAGATGATAGTAACAAGAACATGGTTAAATAATTTTATTGATATGAGCAAAGTGAGCGATGAGAAGCTCTATGAGACACTCAACTCAATTGGACTAGAAGTTGATAGTATTAAAACATATACAATTCCTCAAAAAGTGGTGGTAGGAGAGGTGATATCTTGTGAAAAGCACCCCAATGCTGACAAGCTAAATGTCTGTCAAATTGATATTGGTGATGAGATAAAACAGATAGTGTGTGGTGCTGCAAATGTAGTAAAAGCCAAATATGTTGCGGTGGCTACTATTGGTGCAAAACTTGGAGATGATTTTGAGATTAAACACGCAGAGCTTCGTGGTGTAGAGAGTGAGGGGATGATCTGTTCTGCTTCAGAACTGGGATTACCTAAGCTTGGTAATGGTATTTTAATTCTTGATGAAACCATTGGAAAGCTTAAACTCGGAGAGGAGTTAAACAACTATAAGAAACTGGCAGATACCATCATAGAGATAGAGTTAACTGCCAATCGTGGTGACTGTTTGAGTATCTATGGGGTAGCACGAGACTTATCAGCCGCACTTCAACTTTCACTAAAACCTGTTGAGTATGAGAGTCAAAACTTAGAAAAAATTGGACTTGCTCGTGTGGCTGAGATAAAAACATCTTCGCTAATTCAAGGCTCATTAAAATATGTTATGGCAGATATTGAACATATCTGTAAATCATTAATTATCTCTATTCGTTTAGCATTTATAGGGGAGAAAACAGATACCTTACTTGAGGATGTGACCAAGTATGTAACACACACCACAGGTGTTATCTTACGTGTCTATAAAACAAGAAATTTTCTTCTTAAAGAGGAAGATAAAATCACCATTACCGCATCCACAAAAGATGATATTACCACAATTGAAGCCAATGGTCAACCATTCTCTATTTTAGGTGTTTCACAGAATGAAGTAGCAAAAGCTGATGATAAAACAGTCAAAGTTCTCTTTGAAGCAAGTTATATCAACCCTAATATTCTCGTTGATGCAGTAGCAGAACAGTCGCTAGAGACAGACGAACTCTATTATAATACTTCACGAGGAAGTGAGCCTTGTTTGGATATCGGTATGACCTACCTTATCTCTCTGCTTGAGCGTCACAGTGGATGTAACTTCTTTGATGGTTCTCTCTCGGTACAAGAGGAGATAGAGGATTATATCATTACCATAAAAGATACAGAAGTCTCAGATATTATTGGTAAAAAAATTGAAAAGACAGAGATGGTAAATATCCTCTCATCACTTGGGTTTGCCATTCAAAGCTCCTCTGAAGATTTATTTGCCGTTACCGTACCTCCTTTTAGACATGATATTGTTAATATTCAAGATATCACCGAGGAGATTGTCCGTATTATTGGTATTGACAATATCGAGTCTAAAGCACTAAGATTTACAGAAAAACAACATATTAATAACGCAACCATACGTCATCAAGCAAGAAAAGCATTGCGTACACGTGCAACAGCCAATGGATTTGATGAAAGTATCTCTTATGCTTTTTCAGATAAGACCCTACTTCAAAAATATGGATTTTCTTTGGTTAAAGAGGAGCTTGATATCATCAACCCTATTACCGAAGATTTCAATACATTAAGAAGTACTATACTTGTCAATCTTCTTATCGCATCAAAAAGAAATGTAAGCTACTCTCAAAGAGCCATAGCACTCTTTGAGATGGGTACAGTGTTTGATACAAAGCGTCAAGAAAAAGAGCTTTTTAGTCTTATCTTCTCAGGACAAAGAGAGAGTGAAAATATCTCAAATGCAGGGAAGCCACAAGCGATTAATTTTGAGACTTTTACCAAAAAACTCTCAGCAATTATCGGTAATTTTCAGTTAAGAAGCTGTACCCAACACAATGCACTGTTACATCCGTATCAATCTGCTGATATTATTATTGATAATAAAGTATGTGGATTTATGAGTAAACTTCACCCAACCGTTGCTTCAGAGTTTGACCTAGCGGATACCTTTATTGCTGAAATCTCTTTTGAGGCACTCATTCCAGAACATATTAATGCTAGTGCAATTTCAAACTTTCAAGGGGTCTATAAAGATTTAAGTTTGGTCATTGATAAAAATATCCCTTATCATCAGATTGCCACAAGTATCGAGAGCCTAGAGTTAAAGCTACTCAAAAAATATTTTCCTGTAGATATCTATGAAGATACATCCCTAGAGAACAAAAAAAGTCTAACCGTACGTCTTTTTATTCAATCCCTTACAGGAACACTAGAAGATAGAGATAGTGAAACCATCACCGCTACCATTATTGACGCACTCCAAGAGCAGTATGGAGCAACCCTTAGATGAGAAGTGTAACCATAATAATGCCTACACAAGGTAGAAACTTCTCTCTGCTCTGTGATACCATTGCTCCTGACAAATCCATCTCACACCGATGTGCGATGTTCTCTCTTCTCTCCAATCAACCCTCTCATATCAAAAATTTTCTTTTGGGAGAGGATACGCTCTCTTCTCTGTCAATTGCAGAACAACTAGGGGCAACAGTAGAAAGAGATGGAGCAGAACTGACCATCACTCCTCCTAAAAAACTGACTGAACCGAGTGATATTTTAGATTGTGGGAATGCAGGAACAGGAATGCGTCTCTACGCAGGTCTTTTGGCAGGAATAGATGGCTCATTTATCTTGACAGGAGATCAATACTTAAGAGGTAGACCCATGAAAAGGGTCGCCAACCCACTGCGAGACATTGGAGCCAAGATAGATGGTCGAGAGGATGGAAATCTAGCCCCCCTTGCGATTCGTGGGGCAACACTTAAATCATTTAAATATCACTCTCCCATTGACTCAGCACAGGTCAAGTCAGCTCTAATATTAGCAGGGTTACAAGCAGACAAAAAAAGTTATTATAGAGAGAATCTGCTCTCACGTGACCACACTGAGAGAATGTTACGTGGTATGGGTGCAGAGATATCAACCAATAGTGAAGGGTGGATAGAGATAGAACCACTTACTCAACCACTTAAACCTCTAAATATCACCGTACCTGCTGATCCTTCTAGTGGATTTTTCTTTGCAGTGGCTACAGCGATAACACCTGATAGTCAAACTATCATTAAAAATGTCACGCTGAACCCTACCCGTATTGAGTCCTATAAAATATTAAAAGAGATGGGTGCAGAGATAGAGTTTATCGAAAAAGAGAGTATCTATGAGCCTATTGGTGACATCTCAATTAGATACGGTGGAAAACTAAAAGCTGTCACCGTAAAGAAAAATATTGCATGGCTTATTGATGAACTTCCTGCCCTCTCTATCGCTATGGCGTGTGCAGATGGCGTATCTGTCGTTAAAAATGCCGAAGAGTTACGGGTAAAAGAGAGCGATAGAATTGCCACCGTATTAGAGGGGTTAAACTCCTGCTCTATCAAAACAGTTGAGCATTCTGATGGGTATGAGATTATAGGAGGAGAGCTACAATCATCCACCGTAAACTCCTATGGTGACCATCGAATTGCGATGAGTTTTGCCATTGCTGGAGTGGTATGTGGTATGCATATTGATGATATAGATTGTATTGATACCTCTTTTCCAAACTTTTTTGATATACTCTCTAAAATTACCATCATTAAATTAGAAAAAAAATAAATAAAAAATAAAAAAATAGATATAAACTTAAAAAAGAGAGACAATATGAAAATAGAACTAGCAGAAAGTTATGGATTTTGTTACGGTGTAAAACGCGCAATTGATATTGCTGAAAAACATGAAAATAGTCTAACTTATGGACCACTTATTCATAATAAAGATGAAATAAATCGTCTGAAAAATGGCTTTAATATAGGTCTAGCTGAGGGAATTCAAGATGTTAAAGAGAATGATACCGTCGTTATACGAACCCATGGAATCCCCAAAGAGGAACTAAGAGTTTTAAAGGCACAAGATAACAAAGTAATAGATGCCACCTGTCCCTATGTCACTAAACCCCAACAGATTGTGGAGGAGATGAGTTCTTCTGGCTACTCAGTCGTGATATTTGGAGATAAAAAACATCCTGAAATAAAAGGGGTCTTCTCCTATGCTGAGGGGGAACAGGCTTTTATCGTTTTGGATGAAGCTGAACTGAACAAACTCCCTCTAAGAAACAAGGTAGCCGTGGTAGCACAAACCACAAGAAAACCAGAAGATTTTCTGAAAATAGTTAATGCATTGATATTAAAGCACAAAGAGGTACGTGTCTTTAATACCATCTGTAATGCTACATTTGAGAATCAAGATGCGGCTTCTGATTTGGCAAAAAATGCAGATGTGATGATCGTTATTGGAGGCAAACACTCTTCCAACACCAAACAGCTACATAGTATTTCTGCTCATTTTTGTAAAGACTCCTATCTTATAGAGAATGAATCAGAACTACGCTTAGAGTGGTTTGAGAATAAAAATCTCTGTGGTATCTCAGCAGGAGCTTCTACTCCCGACTGGATTGTACAAAATGTTATTAGAAAAATCAAAGAAATTAAGATAGACAACTAAGAGTCTAAAATTATCATATATTTTTATTGCATATTAATCAAAATATAGTATAATTAGCCCAAAATTAGGCTAGGCAAGGATTAGTAAGTATGAAATTCGAAGATATCGAAATAGAAGATGTAGATTTTGGAGCGATGCTCGAGGAGTCGTTTAAAAAGTCAGATTCAAGTAGTGATTTAGTTGATGGTGTTATCGTTAAGATAGATGAAGAAGAGAACCAAGTTGTTATTGATGTGGGTCGTAAAAACGAAGCAATTATGTCACTTGACCAGATTAGAGACGAAGATGGTTCACTCCTTTTTGAAAATGGTGAGAGCATCACTGTTGTTATTACAGGATTCAGAGGTGAGCGTCCAAGCGTATCTTATGAGTTAGCAGAAAAAAGAGCCGCACTTGCCGAGTTCATCGAAGAGTATGATGATGAAGAAGAGTACATTATTGAGGGTGAAATTACTAAGAAAAATAAAGGTGGTTTTGTTGTAGATGTTGGTGGACTAGAATTCTTTATGCCAAGAACACTCTCCTATATCTCTCATAAAATCAACCCAATTGGTAAAAAAGTTAAAGCACTTATCGTTAAAGTTGATAAAGAGAAGGGAAGTGTTGTTATTTCAAGAAAAGAGCTTATTGAAAGAGACAAAGCTGAAACACAAGAAATCGTAGATAAGTTACTAGAGAACAAAGCAGTTGTTCGTGGTGTTATTAAAAAAATTACTTCATACGGTATGTTTGTTGATGTTGGTGGTATGGATGGGCTTGTTCACTACTCTCAAATCTCTCACAAAGGTCCAGTTAACCCATCTAAGTACTACAAAGAGGAAGATGAAGTTAATGTTATCGCCATTGATTATGATAAGAAAAAAAGACACCTCTCTCTCTCCATCAAAGAGGCAAGTATTGACCCGTGGAAAGATATTGACAACACACTAAGAGCAGGTGATACCGTCAATGTAACTGTTTCAAATATTGAGCCTTATGGTGTATTTGTTGACCTTGGTGAAGATTTAGAAGCGTTCCTTCATGTATCTGAAATCTCTTGGGACAAAAATGTTAAACACCCACAAGACTACATTGAAATTGACCAAAAAATTGATGTTGAGATTATCGAAATTGATAAAATTCAAAGAAGACTTAGAGTTTCAAGAAAAACACTTCTTCCTAAACCAATTGACCAATTTGCCTCTGCCAATAAAACCAATGATGTCATCACAGGTACAGTTTCATCACTTACTGATTTTGGTGCATTTGTTAAAATTGGTGCTGTTGAAGGTCTTCTTCACAATCAAGAGATTTCTTGGGATAAGGGAATTAATGCTAAAGATGTCTTGAAAAAAGGTGATGAAGTTGAAGTTAAAATTATTAAAATTGACCGACAAAATGGTAAAGTTTCACTCTCTAAGAAAGCACTAGAGCCATCTCCTGTAGCAGAGTTTGCAAAGAACCATAAAAATGGTGATATTGTTGAAGGTACAGTGAAAGACAAAAAAGATTTTGGTATCTTTATCTCTATTGAAAATGGAGTAGATGCACTTCTTAGACTTGATGATTTAGGTCCTATTAAAGAGGATGAAATTGAAAAAGGACAAACTATCAGAGCTGTTATCTCCTTCTTAGATGCTGCTAACGATAGAATTAGAGTTTCAGTAAAAAGACTTGAAAGACAAGAGGAGAGAGAAGCCCTCGACCAACTAAATGCAGAACAAGATGATAGTATGACGCTTGGTGATGTATTTAAAGACCAACTAAAGAAATAAGGTTTACTACTTAAAATGCCTAAATTTACCATTGTAGTTTGCGACCATATCCACCAAATAGGGTTGGATATACTCGCAAATGACCCTCAAATAGACCTAATAAATGCCGCTGATGAGCCTAAAGATAGACTTATCACGGAGATTATTCCAAAAGCTGATATTGCTATTACTCGTTCTTCTACTGATGTTGACCAATTTTTTTTAGATAACTGTCAAAATTTAAAAGCTGTTGTTCGTGCTGGTGTTGGTGTTGACAATGTTGATATCGAGGGTTCAAGTAAAAAAGGTATTGTCATTATGAATGTACCAACTGCAAATACCATTGCAGCTGTTGAACTTACCATGACACATATGCTCT
>CAYVNI010000166.1:0-2577 GCA_964452815.1 uncultured Sulfurovum sp. | reverse complement strand
TCACTGTGAACTTTAAAACGATTCATCAACTCTTTTTTATGGTCTTCATAAGGACTATTGGTATGTTTTTTATTTTTATCTATCGTCAAAAACCAACTCTCAATTTCATTACAAACAACAAAAAGATAAAAACGTCCTCTTAAACTTTTATCAATACTATATTTAGGAAGGTACTCATTTTTTAACTCAACCAAACAGTTATGATTTCTCTCACTCTCAAAACATTTACTATCTAAATCTATCATGATAAAAACAGCTTTATAGTTATCTTTTAGGAGAAAATTTTCTATCTTTTTTTGCATTTTATTAAAATTGGTAATATCACACTTATTCCCACTTCCTGAAGATTTTACAGCTACTTTAATATTATATCTTTTTTCGATAACATGGTTAAAATATTGTTGAAAAAATACCTTTTCACTGTTTTCAACAATCAATAAAATCTTATCAATATCATTAGGTATTCTTTTACATTTTCCTTTAGGCTTTCCCATTATTCAAAATCCCATACCATATCTTCATCAAGCATCTCATCTAAAGTCATACTTCGCTCATAGGTAATATGTTCCATTTTTTCTTTTAAATTAGGAATCTCATCTCCTCTTATAGATTGAGTATCTCCATCACTATCACGATAGATAAAAATCACTTCATTTAAATCTGCATATTTTAAAATCTCTGTAGAGTGAGTAGTAATAAGTATCTGCTTTTTGCTACTTCTAAAAGAGTCCATCAAATAGTGAACAGCCTTCATGTGTAAATATCGTTCAGGTTCATCAAATGCTAAAATTATAGATTTATCTTTACCTTGATTAAGAGCTGTAATTGTTGCCAAAAGATTAATTGTTCCATCTGAGACCATATCTATTCCTATCTCTTTATTTCTCTCTTTAAAACCAATAAGAGCATTCCCAAATGTCTCTTGAACATCAATCCCTTTTATCTCATTGACCACACCTATCATAGAATTAGAAATAAGATTAAAACTATCAGGATAGTTATTTTTAATATATAAAAGATTTTGTCCTAGATTTGAACCATCCTTTTTTAGCTCTTTTTCTCCTTGTCGATGGGATTTATTTTTGATAGTTTCTGTATTGAAGGCATAGGACATTGATATATTAGATACAGGTATTAACTGCATAAAATCAAAACTTCTCAAATCATGCTGTTTCTTTTCATTAAGATAATATTTATTTGTATGTTTATCTATAGCTAAATTAGTTCTATATGATGATATTTGATAAATCTCTTTTTTACTATTATAAATTATTGTAGAATACAATATCAAATCTCTTTTTAATGTAATTCTTGTTTTTTTGAAAAAAGTTTTATTATCTAATTCAAACTCAATAAAAATAGTGTTTACATCATTGTTATAATTTAGTATTTTATCAAAACTACCTTTTTTTATAATAGCTTGATTGTGATAATCTTCTTTTAAAAAAATATCAATAAACTCCAACACATCAATCAAATTGCTCTTGCCACTATTATTTTCCCCAACAACAATATTGAGCTTATCTAGCTCAATAGTAGTATCATAAAAGCTTTTGTAGTTGTGTATATAGAGTTTGGTTAGTTTCATAAAGGTTTCCTATTTTTTTCTGTCACAATTATACCATAAGAACAAAACTATCAAAAACAACCTACTTCAAAATTTGTCTCAAAGAGACCCTCTCCTGCTCTATCCGTAAGCCTTCACCATAATAGTCACTCTTAAGTCGCTCAAACACCCTCTGCTCTGATTGTGTCAAATTTGACAACTCCCCCTTAAACGGTTTATTCTCAATAACTGCCAAATGCTTAAACCTCATCACCGTCTCATGGTTCATCAAGAGCGATTGCGTCTGAGGAAAATAGGAACGAATCTGAGAGAGCATAGCAAAACCATGAGTATCAATATCGCCCCAATAATAGATATTTTTCTTTTTCAACCACACTATCTCTTTAAGGATTTCTATCCCATATCCCAATCCAAAAATTACAATAGAGTCTCTTCGTGGTGGGAAGCTCAACCCATTAATCTTATTCTCCGTAATATAAACATTTTCACACGCCAAATCCAAGTTTTTAAAAAGATTAAGAGGCAAAGAGAGGTCATCAAGATTACAAATATAGTGCGTGGGGTCTAAAATACGAAATCGAATTGTAGGAAGGTCATACTTTAGTCCATACTTCTTCTCAAATCCATAATGAGAAATCTTACTTATCTCTTTATCATAAAAAGATGCTTCTAAAACAGTCTCCAATAGTTTATCTAAAACCCTTTTATATTGCTCTATAAACTTACTATCTACCTCTTCAATCTCTAACTCTCGAATATATAAATTAGGTCTAGGAGAAGCAAGGAAATAGTGACAAACCCTCAACAACCTATCCCAAACCTCTGCATACTCCATTATTAATTTTGGCTCTTTTATCAATAGATATTCAAGTAATGAAAATTGAGAAAAACTATCCTCTAACAGAGCTATATGTTTACTAAAATCTCTCTTCTTCCCCAAATAAGTTAAAAACTGCTCTTGGTTAACCACAAGAGAATAAGGCAGAGACTGCTCCCCCAAAGAGCGATAA
>CAYVNI010000165.1:0-17956 GCA_964452815.1 uncultured Sulfurovum sp. | reverse complement strand
AAATATTTAGACCATAATGCAAGTAGATTTGATATCACCTCAGAAGATGCAACAAGACTTGAACTTAATGCCACACGAGATGCACAGTTTAGAATCTCCTATTTAGAAGAGAATAGTAGCATGAGAAAAGGACAGTTTACTAAAGAGCAGTTTGAGACCAGCTCATCTCTTGTCAAAAGTAGAAATGCACGAGACAGTTTTGCCATCCGACCCGCTGGATTTATTCAAACTCTACGTGCTGATGAGGGAGAGTACAATGGAGTTATTCATACCAGTACAGATTACTCTAGAATTGAAGTCGCCTCAGGATACCCTTATGAATTAAATGTAACTGCTCTTGATTTTAATCATAAACGCAGTAGAACATATACAACTTATACTAAAAGAGATAGACATGGTCAACAACGAGATATAAGATTTCAAGAGGTTAATGCAACACTTGTATTTGATGATGATATGCGTTGTAAGGATACCAATAACAGTGAACTTAAAAACTTTTATAACTTTAACCACGGAATGAAGATAGATTATAATCTAAAACATAAAAATGTTGGTGACTATCGCATAGAGATACAAGATGAGAACTGGACAAATATCGACCACTACTATACCATCCCCTCAAAACGAGGTTGTGTTGTAGGAGAGTCCTTTATCTCCACTGCATCAAATCAGATGTCAGGATGTAATATCGACTCAAATATCTCCTTTAATGGTGGAGATTATTACCATATGAAACTCTCATTTGAGCCATACTATTTTGATTTATCTGATTTAAATGTCAGTAACCTTGCAAGTAGCAACCATGCCGACTATCTCTATATGAGTGACTTGGAGCAGAGTGACAAAATGGCTATTCTTATCAAAGGTGAAATTAGAGCCAAAGAGAAATCAGGAGAGACCACCACAAACTTTACTAAAGAGTGTCATGCCAAGGAGGTAATGCTCTCTTTGGAGTATCAAGGAGAAAGTGAACATGGGGAATTTAACAATACTACCTTTATACAGTTTAAGACAATAAAAAATAGCAATATCATTACACAACGTATTATTAAATATAATGATGGAACAGTCGATTTAACAGAAGAAGAGAATCTAAAAAATGCGTCATCAGGGATGACAATTGATGCCAACATCACTATCTTACCAAGCAGATTTGAGGATAAGAATGAGGGGATAAGTACTCTTGAGGTACGCTATAATATTCAAAAAAACCTTTCCGAAGCGATAAACCCAGTAGAGATAGAGTTTAAAAAGATGATAGCAACATCAAAAGATTCTCACTCTCTTATCGCTTGGCAATCAAAGGTTTTAGAAGTAGAGGATAGAAATGAAATATTTATACCAAAAGGAGTAGAGGAATTTAACAGCACCAAACTCTTCTATTTTGCTAGAGTAGCCCCTGACCATGTTGTCTATAAAGACTCCTTTGAGACAAGAGTCTCTACGCCCCTTACAATAGAGATATATTGTGATGTTAATCAAACATGGTGTGGTGAGAAGAGAGTAAATCAAGGAAATGGTCTCAACAATGCACATTCAGCAAACCACTGGTATACCGCCATTAAACACAATGGTAGTAGAGATGGAACAGCAAAGGTCAAACAGTCTAATATATTAAACATTAACAATACAAAACTAAACACAACGACACTAGAACCAGTTGTCACAAAATTAAGCTTTGATGAGAAAATGTCAGGAAGGCAAAGTCTACTAGAGACCATCTTTACAGGAAAAGATATTGCCGTAGGAACACCTGTCAAAACGGAGAATATTATCACCCCTACAAGTTGGCTAAAGTATCATCCTAACCCAAGTAGAAATGGAAATCCCTACTATCTAAATGTATTTAAAAACACCCCTCCTGGAATTCTATCAGGAATAGGAAAGACAGGTAATATTTTGAATATCAAAGCAAACAGTACATCCTCTCGTAAGATGGATTGGTAAAAGGAGTAAAGAATAAAATGATAATAGAGAAAAATTTTAAACAGGGAATTGCAATGATAGAACTTATCTTTGCCATAGTTATTATTGGGATTGTACTACTCTCCTCTCCCATGCTTATCCAACAATCTATCAATAGCTCTTTTGTTGCGATGCAACAAGAGGCAATAGCTGCAACATCTTCACAGATGGCAACACTTCTGAGTAAACCATGGGATGAAAAAGATGCCAGTAATGTAGAAAATGCTGCCCCTATTATATCATTACAAAATGCCAATGCATCTCCACTAAGAGGGCTTGATGGGCTTAATGCAAGTGATAATGCTAGAATTGCTATCATTCCAGACACAGATACAAATGCATCAACTCTTGGTAGAGATTTTAATGAAACTACAGCAAATGCAAGTACAAATTTTGATGATATTGACGATTATAATAATTTCACCATGGGTATTAGTGTTTTCAACAGTGAAGAAACAACAGCCAGTACAGGAGAGTATGTAGATGTCAACTTAACCATTAATAATAGTATAACCTTTGCTGATGATACACCCAATGGAAGTATCGCTTGGGTTGGAGGAGGCAGTGTTGATGCAGGAAATACCATTTTTCAAAATCAAACCTTAGGAACAAATGGAACAGGTACCATTGAGAGTAATATTAAGTTTGTACAGGTCAATTTGACAAGTGCAAACCCTTCAAGTACTGATGAATTGGTCAAAGATATTACTATAAATGCTTTTTCATGCAATCTAGGGACATACCCGATGGGTGATGGTGAGTTTTGATGATAAAAAAAATGAAAAAAGCATTTTCCCTACTAGAGGTTATTTTTGTATTGGTTATTTTGGGTATTGTTGCCTCTATCTCTTCACAAATTATTGTGCAGGTTTATGAAAATTATATTATACAAAAAGCCGTTTATAATGTTAGTACAAAAACTGAAATAGCAGCCAATCAGATAGTTAATCGACTCACCTATAGAATACCAGGGACAACAATATCTAAAGACCATAATGCTTTTGTTGCAGGTATTCCACTACCCACAGAGGCTCTACACTGGAGAAAACTACAAGATGTAATTGCAGGAGGAAACACCTACACCACAATAGAGTGGATAGGTTATGACAATGACAGCTTTGCTGCAGAACAGACCCCTGGATGGAGTGGTATAGCTGATTACTCATCAGGAAGTACAAATATAGGTCAATTTTTAACACCAGGTTCCAATCTCAGCACAACAGCTACCATCCTTACAAATATCTCTAAAAATGAAACAGGAGTAACCCAAGTAGATTTAACAAGCACAAAGCCTGCCGCCGTAATTTTTGCTCAAAAAGATAATTTTTATAATCCAGCAGACAATAAATATAATCCTATCTGTATGGGACTTATCCCTAATGGTCAGACAGCTGACACTCCTGCTATTCCAAGCAGTACTGATTGTATTTTTTCTGTTACAAGAAGTGGTAATAATATTTTACAATTTACAGGAACTTCTGCTCTTGACCCCAAACGAATTAGTGAACGATACAAACTGGCATGGTCTGCCTATGCATTAGCCCCCATAGTAAATAGCATCGGTTTACATGATTTGGTACTCTACTCCAACTATCAACCTTGGAATGGAGATAACTATTTAAATGCAACACAAAACACTATTTTAAAAAATATCTCTGTTTTTAAGTTCTCTGAAAATGGAGGAACCATTCAGTTTAAACTCTGTGCTGTCGAAAAAATTAGTAATGATGTAAATATCACAACTTGCAAAGAGAAGGTGGTTATAAGATGATACAACAAAAAAGAAAAATAGAGACACAACACAAAAAAGCATTTTCAATGGTCACCGCAATATTCACGATTGTGATTATGGCATCCTTGACCTCTCTTATTATGGGAATCACGGGTAAAACCATCCATGAGACCACAGCACAGTATCAAAAAGAACAGGCTTCTCTTCTTGCCCGTTCCTATACAGAACTTGCAATATTATATGCACTACATAGAGATAGAACAGTCTCTTGTGTTAAAACTATTAATGCTAAGTTTGGAGAGGATAGAGTCTCCAATTATGACCCAAGCTATAGAGTCACTGTAAAGATACAATATGCAGGAAATATCAACAATGTTCCTGTTGCCAATTGCGACATTATCGGTTTAGCCTCAGGTGGGAATTGGGCTAACAATGGAAATGTTGGCTTTAATGCTTCTATTTCACTCCTTATTGATGTCTATGTTTTCTATAAAGATATGAACCATCCCTTAAATACCAATGCTGATACAACAGATGATATAGAAAAAACATTTCACAGAAGAACATTACAGAGGATTTAAGTTTATATCATAACATTTTATGATATTATAAAATAACTATTAATAACATTAGATATGGAGGTTCTTTATGTTAAAATATAATCTTTTATTTATACTACCACTTATATCTCTATCTGTAGGTGCGACTGAATTAGACCCATCATCTCCTAAAAATGATGATGTAAAGTTTGCCATAGAGATAGGCTCAAAAGGTGGCTTTTGGAATCCTGGACTCTCTGGAGATGTTATTAACTATGAGACAGAGGGTCTCTATTTGGGCTATGGAAAGCTCAAATTAAAACTCTATGACAGTGATGTTTTTACCCTTGAAAAATATGGCACACTCACCTCAGGCGAAAACCAAAGTGAACTACTAGCAGAGTACAAAGATGACAAAAAGCATGACTCAGCTCTTGATGGTATTAGAGTCTCTATACAGTTAATGCAAATCATCAATTATCTTTTTGATAAAGAGTGGTTAACGGGTCTTAACTATGAATATAATACTAAAAACTTTATAGGCGATGCTACCCTAGAACAAAACAGTATCTATTGGTATGGAAAGCTCAATGATGGTATAGATAAAGAGGACTTCTCCCGACTAGAAATTGGACAAAGGTTAGCTTTTAAAACAAAATTTACCAGTCATAAACTCTCGTATAGATTTGAAAATATTTTAAAAAATATAAAAGGTAGCTATATCTCTACAGGTATTTTTGATCAAGAGTGGTCAAAACCCACGTTTATCGGAGATACAGGACTCAATGGTGAACTGCCTGTAGTATTCGACTCCAACTATTACTCAAAAGGGGTAAGTGGTGCCATAGGCATGGTGAACAAAAGTTATGATATCAAAGCTTATTTTGATTATGGAGTGGATAATGAGATGAAGATTATTCAAAAAGGAGACAACTACAGCGACCTAGATAAGGATATTGATGTCTATACCATGGGTCTAAAGGCTGACTATAGATTTATTGATGTCTACTCAACCGATATGTTTGCTACGGATATTATTGTGGGAGCAGGAATGCAGTATAACAAAATAACCCAAAATAGCTCAATAGACCTAGATGCAGAGACACTCTATGGGGTTAATGCAGGAGTAGAGATTATTTTCTAAGCAAGGAGTATAGAGATGATAAAACAGTTAATGGCTATCACCACCCTTTTTTTTCTTTTAAGTGGGTGCAAACTAGCCTCTGATGCGTTGCACCAAGCAGTTGCACCCAAACTACACAACTATACCCAAAGCAGTAATGCCTTAAAAGAGTGTGATTTTAACAAACTCATACATGGTGTCTCTCTCAATCAAAATAAGCTACTAAAAAATGCTGAACTTGGCCTCTCTTACTATTTTAAGGAGGATTATAAGAGTTCAAATAGCTACTTTACCCATGCGATTAATATCTATCAAACCAATGAGAACAGAGCGATTATCTCTCTTTCAAATACCGTAAAAAAAGAGTATCAAGCAGAGGGGTTTGATAAAGTTTTTTTACATAACTATAAAGCGATAAACTATCTAATGTTAGGAGAGGCAGAGTCGGCAAGGGTTGAAGCCAAAAACTCCAACTTAATACAACAACAAGAGAAATTAAAACTAAATATCTTTAAAAACAAGAATAATCCATCCAATAAAA
The DNA here is from genome assembly GCA_964452815.1 of uncultured Sulfurovum sp. Classification (GTDB taxonomy): domain Bacteria; phylum Campylobacterota; class Campylobacteria; order Campylobacterales; family Sulfurovaceae; genus UBA1140. The sequence goes on along the minus strand of CAYVNI010000165.1, from coordinate 12,056 downwards.
ATGCACACCTCCTCTCACGTTATGAGAAACTTTTTAGCAGTGTTAATCCACAACACCACCCCTATCAAAACCCTTTTGCCTATTATATCTCCGCTCTCTCTTATGCCCAAGAGGGTGATTATGACAATGCACTCGTGGACATACGAAACGCCATAAAATATAGCTACATGGATAATAAAATTTTAAATCAAAAACTTAATAGCTATACAAAAGGAGAAGATACTCCCTCTGTCGAGCTATTTTTTGATATAGGAGCATCTCCCCTTAAATCACAAGTAGCACTTGAGATGGATATGGGCAACGGTGAGAAGCGAAAAGCCTATCTCCCAAACTACTCCATTACCCACAGTAATATTGACCATATTCGTGTGTTAAATAGTAAGAATAAAGAGGTAGCAAGAGCTTCTCTTCTCTCCGATATCAATGCTATAAAAGTCAATGAGTTTAAAGAAAAACTCCCCGCTATTTTATCTATTATTTCTAAAGAGGCTTCACTCTCTATAGGTTCAAAAGTATTGGATGAAAAATCCAAACTCTTAGCCACTATTTTTAAAACTGGCTCTGCAATCTACGGGCAAAATGATACCTCCACATGGTCACTTCTTCCCCAAAAGATTTTAGTCGCTTCATTTACACCACAACAAGGGGAAAAATATACAATAGAAATTTTCTCAAAAAAGGAGTCTCTTTTAGACAAATATCAACTTAAAATATCAACTCAAACTAATTTTAAAAACCAATATAAACACTATATAATAAGAAATTCTATTGTTTGTAAATAAGAGTTTAAACTCTTTATAAATAATTTAAGATTATAAAAAGTTATTACTATACTAGAATAACTAATCAAAGGAAAAGGATACATAATGAAAAGAAGCGTAAAAATATTTGCTACCATATTATTAACAGTACTGTTACTTAGCGGCTGTGGCAATTCTAATGGTGGCTCAAAGTCATCTTTTAATGAAAGTGCACAGAACCCTGTACTTGAAAATAATCAGACTAATTATTATATTGATGAAAATACCAAAGAGGCATTTTGGATTAAAGCGACGGATAAGAGTCTGCTCAAATACTATATCTCTGGAAAAGATGCCAATCAACTTTATGTGGATATTTTTACAGGTGAAGTAATATTTAATGAGCCTACTGATTTTGAATCAAAAAATCTCTATAATCTAAAAGTTACAGTAGAAGACAGTGTATCACATAGAACAAGTCGAGATGTTAAAATACATATTCTAAATACAGATGAGAGTACTCATCCCATTATTAATCAATCTGAAGAGAGTGTCTCTTTTAGTGATGAGGAGTCCAATAAGCTCTTTATAACCACTTGGAAAACAGATAATCCTGGAAAATCCAATAGAAATCAAATTATTATTCCCACAATTGGTGATGGCTACAACTATGATGTCGATTGGGGAGATGGAACAAGCAGCACAGGTCTTATAGGCAATGCAATCCATGACTATTCAACCGTAGGAACATATACGATAAAAATTAAAGGAGACTTCCCTAGAATCTCATTCTCTAGGAACTTTGGTAAATCAGATGCCCAAAAACTACTCTCAATTGAGCAGTGGGGAGATATCAAATGGACATCTATGGCAGGTGCTTTTGCAGGGTGTGCCAATTTGGTAGGAAATGCACGAGATATTCCTGATTTATCCAAAGTTGAAAATATGGAGTATATGTTCTTAGGTGCAAAGAACTTTAACCAAAATATTGGAAACTGGAACGTAAGAAATGTCACGAATATGCTCTGTATCTTTGGGGCGATGGACAGCTTTAATCAAGATATTGGAAACTGGAATGTTGGGAGAGTAACCAATATGGTAGGAGCATTTTTTGGGGCATCTAGCTTTAATCAAGACCTTAAAAACTGGAATGTCTCCAATGTCAAAGATATGAATAGAATGTTCTTTAAGGCTACCTCGTTTAACCAAAATATCAGTAAATGGAACGTCTCGGGTGTAATCAATATGAGTAATATGTTTGCCAATGACAATGCCTTCAATCAAGACATTAGTCGTTGGAATGTCTCAAATGTTGTTATAATGGACAGTATGTTTTACAAAGCCATCTCCTTTAATCAAGATTTAGAATCGTGGGATGTGGATAGCAATAAAACAGATATTCACGGTATGTTTAACGAAACTACTGCACTAGAGGAGCGACCATCATGGTACATAGAAGAAGAGTCAACAATTTAATTCTAATCTTAAGTAGTGGATTTTTACTACTTCAAATAGGTTGTGCTTCAACCTCAGAAGGGACAAAAAGCATCAACAGTAGCAGTCGAGCTGTAAAGATAAACAACACAACCACCTCCATGTCGCAAGAGAAACGGGTGGCTCTTGTTATTGGAAACAACAACTATCAAGGGGTAATGTCAAAGCTAAGTAATCCTGTCAATGATGCCAAATCCATCAGAGATATATTAAGCCGTAGAGGTTTTGATGTTATCTACAGAGAGGATGTAAGTAAAAAATCATTAAGAGACAGTTTGGGTAAATTCTATAGCAAGATATCCAAAGGTGGGGTGGGAATGCTCTATTTTTCAGGACATGGACTAGAAGTGGATGGGCAGAACTATCTTATCCCTGTAGATGCCAATATCAAAGCCAAAAGTGATACCGAGTTTGAAGCTATTGCCCTCAATAAAATTACCAAAAGAATGCAAAATGCAGGAAATCGCCTCAATATCGTGGTGCTAGACGCGTGTCGAAATGACCCCTTTACCAAAGCTATTGGTGTAGGAGGGTTGGCAAAAGCTGAACCCATTGGACTTTTTGTCTCCTATGCCACAGGAGCAGGAAAAGTAGCAAGTGATGGAAAAGTAGGCGAAAATGGTCTCTTTACAAAATCCCTTATTAAACATATGAAACAGCCCCTTGATTTACAAGAGGTATTTCAAAAAAGCAGAGAAGAGGTCTATAGAAACTCTCACCAAAAACAGTTTCCTGCCATCTATAATCAAACCATTAATGGTAAATTTTTCTTTACACTTCCAGATGAAGCAACAAGCGAAGCCAAAGCCTCTCTCTCAACAACGGCTTACCAAGTACCAACCCACCAAAGTGTTGTTTCCATCTCCTCTACCAAATTTATTATCGCTTCCCCTATAAAAGAAAAGATAACGGTAGATAGCCTATCAAGCAGAGTAGAGAATCAACTACTCGAAACCATTATTGATATTCAAAATAAGACAGATAAAGACATCACCCTACAGTATCGTTACCGATGGTTTGATGAGAGTGGTATGGAGGTGAGTAAAAATATGGCCATATGGAAACCTCTGTTCCTTGAAGCGAGTGACAACAGTAGGCTAAAAAAATCAGCTTTTAACCCAAAAGCAGTTAGTTGTAAAATCTATTTTAAATAGGAGTTAATATGAAAACAAAAAAACTTATAACCTGCATTACACTAGCCACCCTCATCATGGGATGTACCTCATCAAACAGTGGAAAGGTCATACGTGTTGACCCAAGAAAGATGCAAGATACCGATGCCAATTATGGCTCTGAGGATTTACATATTTTTGTAGAAAAGATGGTGGACTCTATGTTGCAAAGCCCTGTTCTAAAGAAAAAAGCTAAACCCTATTTGGCATTGGGAAATATTAAAATAGGTGTAGGAGTTGATGAGCATATCGACACGGTACTAATTAAAAACAGTATCCGAACCAATCTCATTAAATCCACAAAAGTTAATTTTTTAGACAGCAGATATCTTGACAAAAGCAAAGTTATTGCCAAAGATTATGAGCTTAGAGGCGATGTACATTCTATCAAAAAAAACACAAACAGTACCATTGATAACTTCTATGCATTAACCTTAATACTCACCGATGTCAAAACCTCTGCCATCGTTTGGACAGAAGAGAAAGAGATACGAAAACTAGTTAAAAAGTAGTTTGTTTACTTTCCATTTACCTAATTTCGATATAATTTAAAACTTTAAACACTAAAATGTTTTAAGAAAAAATAAGAATTTAAAGGATTTATTATGAGTAAAAATATCGTTGGAAGACACATTGACCTGTCAGACTCTATTAGAAATCATATTTCAGATAGCATTGATGGACTTGATAAATATAACTTAAATATTATTTCCACCAACACCATTATTTCTGCTGATAGCAAAAATAAAAAGGGTGTTACACTTGAACTTGTTGTTAATCTTAAAGATAAAAATACAATAGTCATTACACAAAAAGATAAAGATATCTATGTCGCATCAGACAAAGCAATTAGTAGAGCTCAAAAAGCACTCAGACGTTATGCTGATAAAATCAAAGACCATAAAGTAATGTCGTTCAAAGATTTAGGACTAGAAGCAGAGGCAGTACTTGACCTAGACCCTATGGACAATAGTGAAGTAGAGATAGTCCCAATGGATTTAGAACTTCATAAACCACTCGACTTTGAAGAGGCAATGGAGGCATTAAAAGCAGAGAAAAAACGACAGTTTATCGTATTTAATGACCATGATGGTCTCATGAGAGTTATGTACAAAAGGGCTGATAGCAAATTTGGTCTCTATTAATAAGTCTAATATCTAACTGAGCAGAGTTTTTCTCTGCTCACCTCCTTTTTTCCCCTCTCCTTACTCATCAATGCACATCTATCTTTATTACTTTACGCTAAAATACGCTTCAATTCAATCAAGGACTTCACATGGCACTCGTCGGTCTCTTTAATATCGCAAAAAACTATGACATAAAACAGCTACTCAAAGGGGTAGATTTCCAATTAAATGAAGGTGAACGTGTTGCTATTGTGGGGCAGAATGGTTGTGGTAAATCAACCCTACTCAAAATACTTTCAGGTGAAGTAGAAGCCGATGAGGGGACACGGGTAGTTGACAAAAGCGTTATCATAGACTCTCTCGACCAAAATCCAAAATTTGAAGCAGGACTCAATGTGCGTGATGCCATCGAAAATGAGTTAACCGATTTAAAAGAGGCAAAAGAGAGATATGAGGAGCTTTCACTTCTCATATCTGAAGATTTTGAAAACAGAAAACTCCTCAATGAACACGCCAAAGTCACCAACTACCTCGACCATCACAACGCTTGGAATTTGGATGATAAAGTGGAACGGGTACTCCAAGAATTTAAACTAAAAGAGTATGAGTATCGTGATGTTACCATGCTTTCAGGTGGAGAGCAACGCCGTGTGGCACTTGCCTCTCTTATCCTCAAGAAACCTGATATTTTACTGCTTGATGAGCCTACCAACCACCTTGATGTCTATATGGTTGAGTTTTTAGAGGAGATTTTGCTAAAAGAGAAGTTTACCCTGCTTATCATCTCTCATGACAGACACTTTATCAACTCAATTGTCACCCGTATTGTTGAGGTCGAGAACATGGATATCGTCTCCTATGAGGGGGGATATGACAACTATCTGGTGCTAAAAGAGCAACGGATGCAGAGCCTCGCCAAAACACACGATACCCTCGTTAAGTTCCTCAAAAAAGAGGAAGAGTGGCTAAGTCGTGGGGTAAAAGCACGACTCACACGAAACCAAGGGCGAAAAGCACGGGTCTTTGAGCTACGAGACAAAGCCAAAAAAGACCCAACCCTCATCCGAAAGATGCAGATAGAGTTGGAGCGAGAAAAAAAGAGCTTTAACCGAGATGGCGAAAAAGGGATGTCAAGAAAAAAGATGCTCTTTGATATTGAAAACTTAGACTACAGCATCGCAGGAAAAGATTTAATCAATGGCTTCACCACCCGAATACTCCAACGTGACCGTATCGCCATAGTAGGACATAATGGTTCAGGAAAATCCACCCTACTTAAACTGCTTTTAGGACGGCTACACCCTACAAAAGGGACAATCGACCAAGGAGATTTTGCCGTGGGTTACTTTGACCAACACCGTGAGATGTTAGATGAGAACAAAAATATTTTAGATACCTTCTGTCCTGATGGTGGGGATATTGTCGACGTACAGGGTAGAAATATGCACGTTTTCGCCTATCTAAAGAGCTTTTTGTTCCCCGAAGAGTATATGCTTAAAAAAGTAGGAATGCTAAGTGGTGGAGAGAAAAACCGTGTCGCCATCGCCCTACTTTTGACCAAAAAAGTAGACTGTCTTATCCTAGATGAGCCAACCAATGACCTCGATATTCAAACCATTAATATCTTGGAAGAGAAGCTTATAAACTTCCCTGGGGCATTGCTGTTTGTCAGTCACGATAGATATTTTGTGGATAAAATCGCCACCAAACTCATTGTCTTTAAAGGCAAAGGAGAGGTAGAGGAGTCATTCCAACAATACAGCGAATATTTAGAGATAGAGAAAAATATCAATGACCTCTATGAGATAGGAAAAGAGGTCAAAACAGTAGCAACAAAACCAAAAGAGCCAAAACAGAAAGTAAAAACAAAACTAAGCTACAAAGACCAAAGAGACCTAGAGCGTCTACCCGATTTAATAGAAGCCCTAGAGGCAAAAATAGACGAAATAAACGCGTGTCTATATGATGCCGAATGTTACGAGAAAAAAGGGCTTATCAATGTTACCGATGAACTTAAAAAGGTGGAAGCAGAGTATGAAGAGATGAGTGAAAGATATCTTGAAGTGTTGGAGATGGAAGAGGGGTTACACAAGGATTAATGCCCCTCATCAAAAGCACCTACTTGAATGGGGATACTAATACTTCTGACACTATAGACCAAGTGGTACATAAAAAAAGTCAAGGTCGATAGACACGAACAGTTAAACTCTCATTTTTATCTCTTAGGTATTGAGCGTGAAGCTGACTCATTACCCCTTTTTCGCAATATAACAGATACTCTCTATCTTGTGGTAGTTTTTTGAACTCTGTTTTTAGTTTATGAAAGGGTATCTTGATGGTCTCACAAATCGTCTCAATACAAGCAGGTTCAGGGCGAATATCAATCACCACATACTCCTCCTTTAACTCACTAATTACCTCAATGGCTGTTTCTGTGGTCACATCATCAATCACCTCATCCACATAGAGGGTCACAGCCTCCTCCACAGCCTTGTCAAGTACAGCATAGTTAAAACGTTTTGCCTCTTTCTCCATCCGTTTAAAAGAGCCACGGGTAATGGGGTTTTTGGAGATAACCCCACAATACTCTGGCATATTCTCTGCAAAATGACGCGTTCCTATCTTGGTTGCCATCTCAATAATATCAGGCTTATCCACGGTAGCAAGTGGACGGATAATAAGCTTATTGCTCACTTGGTCAATAAGCGATAGGTTTCTAAGCGTCTGACTAGAGACCTGTGCAATTGACTCTCCTGTCACCAACGCATCTATCCCCATCTCATCAGCTATCTTCTCCGATGCCATTATCATCAGACGTTTTAACGTCACCCCCATATAGGTCTCAGGAGTAGAGCGAAAAATTTCAGTAAGCACATCATCAAACGGCACAGAGACGATTTTTACACGATGAGAAGCCCCAAACTTGTTCCAGAGATAAAAAGAGACCTGCTTTACCCCTATCTCATGGGCTACTCCTCCTAGATTAAAAAAGATATAGTGCGTCTTTAATCCCCGTCTCATGGTCAGATAGGAAGCGACTGTGGAGTCAAACCCTCCAGACATCAATGAGAGAACATCCCCTTGTGTACCGATAGGGTATCCCCCCTGCCCTTTATGCTTTTTGGTGATAATATTGAGTTGTGTATTGATTAACTCTATCTTTATCGTCACATCAGGAGTATGAAGGTCTACATTCTTAGCTGTCGAGTATGCCAACATATAGCCCCCCACAGTACGCTCTATCTCCGAGGAGTTAAAAGGGTGTTTTCCCGAACGTTTGGCACGAACCACAAAAGTTTTATCGGCTATCTCATCAGCACAGATATCACAAACCTGTTTTTTGATGCCATCTAGCTCCTCCATATTATCAAACTGTAACGCTTCCAACACCTGCTCTATTCCTGGGGTATTTAGCAATCTAGTCCGTACTCCATCCACCACCTCTATGGGGGTGACCACTTCTAATTTATCAGAAAATTTTCTGACCTTGATATCCTTATCAATCTCCTCTAAAAGTTTTATAAGGTTGTTATAGAGCTGACCTATCATCTGTTTTTTTGCCGATGAACCCTTTACCATTATCTCAGGAAAGAGTTTTAATATGAATTTTTGAGTTGTTACTGTAGTTTGCACGAATATTGCCTTGTTTTTATCTAAAAACGTATTATATCATATGCTATAATACGTTTTGTTCATTTATTTTTCAAGGATTAACCCGTGCAACTATTAAAAAATTTCTTAGCTATTGTTTTGGTTCAAATTATCACCGTTGTGATGCTCACTATGACCCCTCCCGACCCAACGCAAGGAGACCTTATTCGTTTGGCTATTCCCCTTCTGTTTATTACCCTTATCGCCTCTTTTTGGCTCACCTCACTCTCGGCATATTTTCGCAAAGATTCTGAAGCCAAACTCAAAAGCAGTTTTGTAAAAGAGAGAGAAAAGATACAGGTAAAGGCAGAAAAAGAGAAGCTAAAAGTGGTCAAAGAGGCTCAACAGGATATCGCAAGAGAGGCAAAAGTAACCTATGCCAAAGCAAACTTTAAAGTGGGGGCTGCTTTTGCAGGAACATTGGCAGTGGGTGCATTGTTTGTTTTCGCTCAAATGGTCACCATAGGACTTCTCACCCTAACAGCAGCAGGTGGGGCAGCAGGGGGATACTACTACCGAGGTAAACGTCTCGAACATAAACGAAATGAAGAGATTGGGGTGATAGATGTCAAGGTCATTGAACAATAATGATAGGAACGTATGATTAAAAGAATAGAAGAAGCAAAAAGCAAACTGATGTTAGAGAACCCCTACTTTGGAACGCTTGTGACCTCATTGGAGCTACGAGAGAATGACAAGCTTATCAATAAGCGAAACAGGGGTGATATTTTTGAGTACAACCGTGAGTATATTGAGGCATTAACCCCCAATGAGTTGACCACCCTTTTGGCAAACGCAGCGATGCACCAAGCCCTCTTCCACAAAGAGAGAGGCGAGGGAAAAGTCACCTCTGTTTGGCAACTTGCTTCTGACTATGCCATCAATAATTTACTGGTAGAAAATGGCTTTATGCTTCCCCCTATGGCAAACTACAGCACACGATTCGAGCGACTCTATGCCGAACAGATATACACCACACTTTTGGGTGAACTTGATATCGAAGAGGCAGAAGAACAAGAGCAACAAAACGAACAGATGCAAGAGGAGATACTCTCCCAAGAGGAGTATGAGCTTATCTTGGAGCAACTGGGCGTAAAACTAGAGAAACAAGGCGACCTACCCAAAGGAATAGAGCGTTTTGTACCCTCATCTAAAGCATCTCAAATCTCATGGAGAGAGGAGCTATACAGATATGTCAACATCCATGCCAAAAGTGACTACAGGATGTTTCCCCCTTCCAAAAAACATCTCTACCGTGGGATTGCCCTCCCCTCCATCTATGGAGAAGAGCTAAAAATAGCCGTGGCAATTGACACCTCTGCCTCCATTGATGATGCTCTACTACAAAAATTTCTAGGAGAACTAGAGGAGATAATGCAACTCTTTACCCACTACATGATTGAGCTTATAGCGTGTGACGCAGAGATTCAAAATATCCAACAACTCACCCCTCATGAGCCATTAATCTCCACCGTCAAAGGAGGTGGAGGAACCGATTTTAGACCTGTATTTGAGCATCTGGAGTTCAGCCATGAGGATTTTAAATTTTTACTCTATTTTACGGATGGAGATGGTACATTTCCCAATCAAATCCCCATGATTGATATCTTGTGGGTAATGCCCAAGAGAAAAGAAGTCCCCTTTGGAGAGGTTTTGGTGGTCTCTTAGAATTTAAGGGGATTACCTTTTTATTTAAGGTATTAATATTGAAGATTTTTCATTTGACGAGTTAGAACGAAAATGAGAATTAGGTCGTGAGTTTCATTTGGGTAGAGATATGCTATAATCTATATTGAGAGTGCTGAAGATGAGGTTATTTTGATGCGTATTGGTACACATTCTCAGTTGTTTTAAAAGAGACCTTTTTCTTTATCGTAACTTTGGTTACTATAAATTTTACTCGCAACACCTCTAGTTCTTGCACAGTCTCGGACAGGTGGAACAAGAAAAAAGTGGAGATTCAACGGCAGGGGTGAATGGCCACGAAAACTATCAGTATCTGATTGTCCATCTTGTATGGTTTTAATTTTAACCTCTATATCCCAAAAGTCTCCTTGACCTTCACCTCAAACTTCTTATCCGACAAAGTTTTTCTCATCGGTACAAAACTCTCTGCTTCTGCACCCACAGGCACAAATATATCAGCCTCTTCACTCTCTATTATCTCTTTGACGGAATGGGCGATTGGTTCAGGAGAAGGTCCTTCATTGATTGCTGTAGCAACTATTGGAACAAAGTGGGCTACCAACTCTTTATAGGGTGAATTCTCTGATGTTGTTTGGCTATTGATAACCAATCCTTTTTTGACAAAATTAGTTCTAAAGAGTCCTGATTGAATAGAGTGTACTCTAATACCAAATGGAGAAACCTCAAATCGTAATGAGTCAACTATCCCCTCTACAGCGTACTTTGAGGCGTTGTAGTGAGCCAAAAGAGGGAGTCCCATCTTGCCTAAAAATGAGCTAATATTGATAATAACCCCACTCTTTGCCTCTCTCATATATGGCATTACCTCACGAGTGGTCTTGATAAGTCCAAAGACATTGACATCAAACTGATTAAATATCTCCTCATCTGTTCCCTCTTCGATAGTAGCAAGAAGCCCATATCCTGCATTGTTGACCAGTACATCTATCTTGCCCTCATTAGCTATAATACTATTGACAGCTGATTTTATAGACTCTACTTTGGTGACATCTATATAGATAGGGGTAATATTCTCCTCTTTTGCAGTTGGATTTGCCTCTCTTGTTCCTGCATAGACTCGGTATCCATTTTCTGCTAAATATGTGGCTGTAACTCTACCCATCCCTGATGAGGCTCCTGTTATAAGTACTACTTTTGACATTGTTAATCCTTTTTGTTAATTTGACTGATTGTAGCACTTAGAGGGTATACGAATCAATAGCTTTTTAGCAGTAGAAGGATTTTATTTTGGCACAAAAAGGATTATTTAGCTACGCTTATTCTAGCCCCTTGCTAAAACTCAAAGCTAAAGAAGCTAAAAATCTAAAGGGTTTGGTGATGAAAATAAACTTTTTTCACCCTAATAAACAAACCATCCACTACTTTTCAAACCAATATCACCCCCTAAATAAAATCAAGAAACCTAAATCCCACCTCATTTTATAGTAATATTTAGATTTAAGCTATAACTCATATTCATCAGCATCAAAAAAATCACGGCACTCTTTACATTCACTCAATGTTCCCTGATGATTTTCATTATAATGAAAATAACAAGGACTGTAGCTTTCATGTTCAAATTGGCAATAACCTCCACCTCTTATGGAAATATAATTTGTATCACAACAAATCCATTGATTACAACATCTTGTTTTAATTAGAGGTAATCCCTCTTCTCCACAAAAATAACAATGCTCACCTTTAATTGCCTTAGCTTTCATTCGATTATATATCATATTTTTTAATCCTTTTTAACTTAATTATTATACAGATGATTAGTTTAACTCTTTATAACACTTACAATATAATAAACAAAAATCAGGATTGTCTCATGAGGAGCATAAGTAGCAAACCAAAATAAAACGACAAAAATAAAAGTAACTAATCACCCTGTAGAAACCCCTAAACTTGGGCTTTTCTATTTTTGAAAAATATTCAAAATAAATATCAAAGCCCACAATATAGGGATTCTCCTTTATTGATAACAAATATCATTTTTTATCAAATCCCTAAAACTCGGTATCCTAGATAGGGTGATTAGTTACTTAAAGTTTATTCAAAAACGTTTAAATCGGTTTTGATTTTGGATTGTGATAGAGTTTAAAAGGGTACTCTCTTTGTTTTCTTCCCTCCTACTCTTCAAAAACCGTTGAAACTCATCAGCATAATTTATACTTTTTTAATCT
>CAYVNI010000164.1:0-1892 GCA_964452815.1 uncultured Sulfurovum sp. | reverse complement strand
TATACTACCCCAAGAAAACCAAACAACTTTACAGAGAATCTAATTCCTAAAATAGTAAAATTAGATGATAAATATAGAGGGGCAAAAATATGAGTAGAAAAAGAACGGTATATAGTGCAGAGTTTAAAACAAGATTGGTTTTAGAGGTTTTAAAAGAGGAAAAAACACTCAATGAAATAGCAAGTGCAAACAATATAAATCCAAAAAACCTAAAAAACTGGAAAAAGATATTTTTAGAGAATGCAGAGGTAGCGATGGAGCCTGCAAAAGCGGTTAAAGAGTATAAAGAGGAGAATGCTAAACTTCAAGCAAAATTAGACGAGTATGCAAAGACTGTTGGTAGATTGACAGTTGAAAAGGAGTGGGCAGTGGGAAAGTTAAAGAGCTTGGACTCTAGCTACAAAAAAGAGTTAATTGACAGAGGTGATGATAAAATAATATCAGTGTCAGCACAATGCAACCTTATTGGCTACAGCAGAAGTAATCTCTTCTATGTGCCAGTTGTCAATCCTACCAAGAAAGCAATAAAAGAGCATATAGTCAAAGTATTTGAAGAGATACCAAGTTATGGTTATATGAAAGTGTATCATCAACTACTAGAGGATGGTTTTGGCGTTAGCCCTAACACAGTACTGGCATACCGTAAAGAGTTAGGTTTGCAAGCCGTATTAGCCGTAAGACCACCAAATACTAGTTGGGCAGATAAACAACATCCTAAGTACTCTTATAAACTTAAAGGGTTGGAGATAACAAGGGCTAATCAAGTGTGGAGTACAGATATCACCTATATTAAAATCAAAGGTGGCATGGTCTATATGGCTGCTATTATTGATTGGTACTCTAAAACAGTACTCTCTTGGAAAATATCTAATACTATGGATACAGATCTAGTGATGGGTGTTCTTAATGAAGCACTTGCGCTCTATGGTAAGCCTGAGATATTTAACACAGATCAAGGCTCTCAATATACAAGCTATATTCATACCCAAACACTCAAAGATAATGGCATCACTATCTCAATGGACGGTAAAGGTAGAGCAACAGATAATATCTGCATAGAAAGGTTCTGGAGGAGTGCAAAGGTTGAAAAGATATACCTCAATGAGTATGATAGAGTATCAACTTTAAAAAGTGATGTTGCAGACTATATGGAGTTTTATAACCATAGGAGATTTCATGAAACGCTGAACTATAAAAAACCTATGAATGTTTACTTTGAGAGTCTGAAGGTTAATGATGAAAACTATACTCAAACTAAGGAAAGTGTAGCGTGAGGTAACAGGTGCTTATGGAATTAGATTTTTGAAAAAGTTGTCTTGACATTTTGGGGTGGTATAATATACGGGATAATTATGCCAATTTGAATAAGATAAATACTATGCTCGGATTTACTCCAAGGGTATCATTTGAGGAAGGAATAAAATACTTTACGCAGTGGGTTGAAAAACAGGAAATAGCCGAAGACCACTATCAAAAAAGTATTGATGAGATGCAAAAGAAAGGGCTTTACAAGTAATTATGTTTAGCATAAAAGATAAAAAAGTTCTTTATATAGGGCAGCGGTTTTTTGGATATGAAGTAGAGATCAAACATGCGCTGGAAAGAATGGGTGCAGAAGTGGATTATTATAATGAGCGGCCCAATAATTCATTTTTTACCAAGGTAATGATACGTCTGAATGCAAAGAAGCTAATTCATTCTATAATTAAAAAGTATTATGAGAATATTCTAGATACTATAAAAGATATTGAATATGATTATGTCTTTATCGTAAAAATAGAAACAATTGACCAAGAGATACTCGAAGAACTTAAGAGAAATCAACCAAAAGCAGTATTTTATCTTTATATGTGGGATTCAATAAAAAATTATAAGGGGAAAGAAAAACTACT
>CAYVNI010000163.1:0-6334 GCA_964452815.1 uncultured Sulfurovum sp. | reverse complement strand
AAAATTGCCCTTTGGGAAAAGCTTTAGCACAACATAAATAAATATTATAATTTTTTTTTGTTTTTTTAGATACAAATATTAATAGATTACTACTAAAATGTTGCTGTTTTTTTAAAAAATCCACAAAAAGTACATTTTTTTTCATTATTGAGAGCAATTCCTTTGATATGTCATCCAATCTACACTATAATATTCATATACAATAATATATATATAAACAGGATAGAGAAAGGATACCTCTTTGAAAACAATTACTAATACACTACTTATAGCAGCCATTTTTACTTCTAATATCGTTGCGTCTCAATCATGTATAGGTACGCAATGTCTTGCTACTTTTGCAAAACCAGTAGCTTATAAAGTAACTCCGTCATTTAAACAAAATTCAATATCGGTAGAAGAGCAGATGCACAATAATAATATTATTGAACAACCACTCTTTCAAGATAATATTGTAAGCGACGATCAAATTGTAGAAATAGAAATCACTGATAACACACCTGCAACTGAGGTATACTCTGAAGATTATATTCAATCGGCAGAGTATGATTTCGAAGAGACAGAGATGAGTCCTATTGTCATAAATAATAGCATAGAAGATATAATGATAGAAACACTAGCCATAGAAACACTAGCTATAGAAACATTTACTATGGATGAAGATACTAAACTAAGTATAAACTTAGAAACAATCTGTAAAGATAACCAAGAGTTAGTATCCTGTGATAGAAGCAGTGAATCTACAGAGTGTGTTTGTGTGTAAACCCTAAAGTTAGGGTTTAACGCACAACTATATATCTTGCTCTACCACTGATTGAAATCTATTAAAGTAAATATTCTTAAGCTTATTTAAATCTATTTCAATGTCATTTATCTTAACCACACTCCCACCAATTTTACCAATAATATCTGTTTTTAATCCTAAGTTGTGTGCCATTTCAATGACTAATTCAAGGTTTTCCTTGCTACTAACCTCTAAAATGGCTCTACTTTGAGACTCATCAAAAATATTTCTTTTGTCATCTAGGCGAATACCTGCTATCACACCCTTTCCTGAAACGGCTGCCATTTTAGCTAGGGTAATAGCAATTCCACCAGAGCTTAAATCTTTAGCTGAACAGAGAAGACCTTTTTTATTGGCTTCAATGACAAGCTCCCAAAGTCCAAGCTCTTTTTTATAGTCAATCTCCGACAACTCTCCCACCGTATCACCAAACAACTCTTTAATATACAATGAACCACCAAACTCACCATTGGTCTCTCCAATCAAGACCAAATGATTTTCATTCGATTGAAACGATGAAGCTAGAACCCTCTTCTCATCCTCATTAAGTCCTACCATAGCAATAGCAGGGGTTGGGAAGACAGAGATACCATTTGTCTCATTATAGAGAGAAACATTCCCTGAAACAACTGGAGTATCAAGCTCCAAACACGCCTCTTTTATCCCTTCACACGCTTGTGCAAACTGCCACATAACCTCTGGATTTTCAGGATTTCCAAAGTTAAGACAGTCAGTAATAGAGAGAGGTCTAGCACCACTCATCGCAACATTACGTCCAGACTCGACCACAGCCAATGCTCCACCTTTATGTGGATCAATATAACAGTAACGAGGATTACAATCAGAACTCATCGCCAATGCTTTTCCATTCTCTTTAATACGGATACAAGAGGCATCAAGACTTCCTGGTGCTTTGGTAGTATTGGTTTGAACCATGGAATCATACTGGTCATATATCCACGCTTTATCAACGACTTCCATCGAGGATATTAGCTTTTCAAACGCCACTCGATTATCTACTTTTTCATAAGAGTCGATATTTTTTCCACTAATTTCATCCAGATATTTAGGTCTTGAAATTGGTCTATCTAAGATAGGAGCCTCTTCACTTACAGGAGCGATTGGCATATCACATACCTTATCTCCGTGCCAAAATAGCTCCATATTTCCTGTATCTGTAACCTCTCCGATTACGGCAACATCCAAGTCCCACTTCTCAAAGATATCTATAATCTCTTGCTCTTTTCCTTTTTTGACACAGATAAGCATTCTCTCTTGGGACTCACTCAACATAAAGTCATAAGGGGTCATCCCCTCTTCTCTGGCAGGAACTTTATCAAGATTCATAATCATACCAGAGCCACTCTTTCCTGCCATCTCAAACGCAGAACTTGTAAGCCCAGCAGCCCCCATATCTTGGATACCCACCACCACATCTTTGGTTTTAAAAAGCTCTAAACACGCCTCAAGCAGAAGTTTCTCGATAAAAGGGTCACCCACTTGAACTGTTGGACGTAGAGATTTTGACTCCTCTGTAAAGCTATCCGAACTCATTACAGCACCACCTAGACCATCACGACCTGTTTTGGAACCCACATACATAACAGAGTTTCCAATACCCTCAGCAATACCAAGAAAAATCTCATCTGCCTTACATAAACCTAAAGCAAAAGCATTAACCAAAATATTTCCGTTGTAAGACTCATCAAAACTAACCTCTCCACCAATAGTTGGAACACCCATACAGTTTCCATATCCACCGATACCTTCAGTAACACCTTTTACCAAATGTCTCTGATATTTTGCTGTCTTGTCTTGATTTACAATATTTCCAAAACGAAGGGCATTCATATTTGCCACAGGTCTAGCACCCATTGTAAACACATCTCTTAATATTCCACCCACACCAGTAGCAGCCCCTTGATAAGGCTCAATAAATGATGGATGGTTATGTGATTCCATCTTAAATACAGCAGCCATTCCTCCACCAATATCAATAACTCCTGCATTCTCTCCTGGTCCTTGGATGACCCATGGTGCTTTGGTAGGAAAACCATTGAGGTATTTTTTACTGGATTTATAAGAACAATGTTCGGACCACATTGCTGAAAATATACCTAATTCAACAATATTAGGATGTCGTCCCTCTAGTATCTCTAATATGTGGGTATACTCTTCTTGGCTAAGTTTGTGTGTTTTCAATACGTCATCTAAGTTATCTAATGGTTTTGACATCGTTTACAATTCCTATTTATGGGGTATCTTTTTGCGTGATTCTACACTAAAAGTTCTAAATATGGGATTATAACCTTTTATAAAATAAAAAAAGTAGTCTTAAAAATTGATATAAATTAAACATATATTTTGATAAGATTATCTAAAATTAATAAGAAAAACTTAATTAGGAAAATTATGAAAAAAATAATATTTTCAAATCTGCTCTTAACTCTTAGTGTATTTTCTATAAATACGGATAATATTGACAATATAATCTTAGGGATGGACAAAGATGAGATCTCTATAGATAAACTATCTTATGGTGCAGGAATGGGACAAATATATAATGGTTTTGGAGGGAATGTAAACATTACAACCCAAACAGAGATGAGATATATAGCATTAGGATGTACCGAGTTTAGTAAAGGAGACTACGAGAAGAGAGAAAATGTTTGTGGTGTAGGTGCAGGATACCTAAGAACCGATATTTTACCGACCTATCTACCTGATTTTTTTTCAGACAGAGACAAACATGCGGTTGGTGCTAGTTTTTCTATTATGAGTAACAGTCATACTGATAGAGCTGATTTACTATTTGCTTATGGCTATACCTACTTTACAGAGGGCATATCAAATCGTGGTTGGAACTTTGGAGTATCTCCTACCTATCAATATAGCAAAGACCTTGATGATAAACTTGGAATAATAATAAATATTGGTTATCAATTTTAAGCAAATTCTTAAATAGAGACTGTATCAAAAGAGCCTAGTGAAATATTTAAAATTCATTATCTCTCTCTATAATGAAAAATTAAAGATATTATCAATGAAACTTACCTATAATTAATACAAAATTTAACGGAGGTATGGGTAATGGTTCATACAGCAATTATTGCATTTGGATTGATTTTTCTAATGTTTTATCTTAAAGAGTGTGGAAACAAAGAGATAATAGAAAATATGGATACAACAAAAGAGGTTGAGGTCACAGAGGTTACAGAGAAAAGAGAGATTAAAATCTCTAAAGATGAAAAAGTTGTAACTCTAATAACACAAAAGGTTGCTCTCGAACAGACAAAAGAAGTTGAGCTTGTTTTAAATGAAAGTGAGAAACAACAAGTTGTGATGGACGTGGTATCCCAAATTGAACTTGAAAACAAATCAATTAGTCAAGAGGAACAAAAAGTACTAAAAGCAGAGCTTATCCAAGAGATTAGACCAGAATTAAATGTTGTAATATCAAGATTTGAAAAAGCTGAAGTCGATAAACTCTCAAAAATAGAAATTGAAGCCATAAAGCTTCCATTAAATAAAGAGAAGTTAGAAACAGAGCCTCAAGAGAAAGTTGAAGCTGAAAAAAAAGTACACACGGCTATAGTAGAAAAAGAGAATCCTGAGCTAAATATAGCAGAGAAAGCTTCTATTAAAACCCCAGCTAATGAACAAGAGATTCAGGGTATACTCTCACAACAAAATCCATTAAAATCAGATGTAAAGGTTGAATTAGAAAGAGAGAGAAGCTTAGCAAGAGAGAATAGTAAACTCAAAGCAAAGATTGCCAAACTGTTAGCTATTGCAGAAAAAGCTACCACCAAAGCAACCATTGAGCACGATTCTGAATCCCAAAAAATGCAAAATCTAGTAGTAGAACATAGAGCATTAAGAGCAGAATTAAAAAGTGAATTAAGAAAAGAAAAAAACTTAATGAAGGATAACTCAAAGCTTGAAGCAAAAATTGCTAAACTATTGGCTATTGCAGAAAAAGCAACTACCCAAGCACGAGCAGAACAGGAAATAGAGTCTCAAAAAATGCAAGATTTAATAGCCGAACATAAAGCATTAAAAGCAGAATTAAAAGATGAGTTAAGAGACGATAGAGTCTTAATCAAAGAGAATAATGAATTAAAAAGGAAAATCTCTAAACTTTTAATGATTGCAGAGAAAGCCACCACCCAAGCACAAGCTGAAGATGAGGCTGAAGCAGAGAAGATAAAAACCCTTCTATTACAACAAAAAGAGTTAACAACCAAACTGGATAACCAAGGGAATCTAATTGGAGAAAACGCTAAATTAAAAGAGACCATCACAAAACTATTAGCAATTGCAGAAAAAGCTACTACCAAAGCAGAATCTGAAGATAGCCAGAAGTCAAAAGAGATGCAAACTCTTTTATCTCAACAAAAAGAATTAAGCTCGGAAGTAAACAATCAGGTACTTCTAAAAAATGAAAATTCTAAACTAAAAGAGACCATTACAAAACTATTAGCAATTGCAGAAAAAGCTACTACCAAAGCACAAGCTGAAGATGTGGTAAAAGAAAAAGAGATTCAAAACCTATCTCTTTTAGCAAAAGATGCAACCACTACAGCTCAAGAGATAATGAATGAAATAAAATCATCAAAAGAGCTAGAGGGCGACCTAAAAGACAAAATTACAAAACTCCTATCTATTGCAGAGAAAGCCACCATCCAAGCAGAAGCTCAACAGGGTGAAAAGAACAAAGAGTTCCAATCTCTTCTTGCTACAAAAACTGACCTAGAAGGTAACTTAACCGCTGAACTTGAAAAAGAGAAAGCGTTAGAGACAGAAGTATCTCAACTCAAAGGTAAAATTGCTGAACTTTTATCTATTGCAGAGAAAGCAACCACCCAAGCAGAAGCTCAACAAGGTGAAAAGAACATAGAATTCCAATCTCTTCTTGCTACAAAAACTGACCTAGAGGGGAATTTGACTGCTGAAATTGAAAGAAAAAAGGTATTAACAGAAGAGAACCTTAAATTAAAAGAGGCTTTGGAACAAGAGAAAAGTGTAGAGGCTAATCTGACTAAAACTTTAAAAGAGACAAAAGCGAAATTGGTTACATTAACTCAAGAGAGTGAAAGCAAAAATAACGAAGAGATTCAATCTCTTCTTGCTACAAAAAGTGACCTAGAGGGTAACTTAACTGCGGAGCTTAAAAAAGAGAAAGCATTAGAGACTGAAAATCTTAAACTACAAAAGGCTCTTGCACATGAAAAAAGTGTAGAAGACAATCTTACTAAAACGTTAGAAGAGACAGAAATGAAACTTGCTACTTTAGCTAAAGAGAAAGAAGAATCTGAAAAAATTGCTGCTCAAAAGGCTGAAGAGGAGAGATTGGCTAAAGAGAAAGAAGAGGCTGAAAAAATTGCTGCTCAAAAGGCTGAAGAGGAGAGATTGGCTAAAGAGAAAGCTGATGCAGAAGAGAAAAAACTTCTTGATACATTTGCTTTGACAAAAGTAGAGTTTAAATACAACAGTATGCAACTGACCACAAAAAGTAAAAAGTTACTTGATGATGTAGCAACGGTGATG
>CAYVNI010000162.1:0-3187 GCA_964452815.1 uncultured Sulfurovum sp. | reverse complement strand
ATGAAAAAAATTTTTACCACTCTGCTACTAGGCTCACTCTCATTAACACACGCTTCGGGGATTAAACCACTTTTCCAAATTGCTTTTGATGCTGGTGGAGATGAGCTTGTCACCATAGAGCATGATTTATCAAATGATGTGTATATTGATGCAGGAGATGGTTTTAGCTTTGAAGCAGGAATGGCACTTGAAATCGCCCCAAACTTTGAAAAGCAACTCCTAATTGGGTACAAATTTAAAGAGGATAATGCCTACAATGGCGATATCTCATGGAACTCTATCCCTGTTACAGCATTGGGCTTTTTTAAAGTTCAAAACTGGAAATTTGGAGGAGGATTAACCTATCACATCTCACCAGAGATAGATGGACGGTTTGACAATGATATCATCAACTATAAATTTGAAAATGCCTTGGGTCTGGTAGGACAGATTCAGTATGAGATAGCAAACACCTTTTCTCTTGGTATCCGTGCCACCTTTATAGAGTACGAGAGAAAAAGCGACCACACCCAAACAGCCAGTGGAAACAGTCTGGGAATGGTGGGAACATTTAAATTTGGTGGGGAGCGTTCGAGGTTTAGATAGGGGTTGGGTAAATCCTATTTGGAAAGATTTTGGTGCGTTGAAAAACGCACCCTACGGGGATGATGAATATTTTTTAGGGTTAGGTTAATTCTCCTCCTTCAACCGTCGAACTTCACGTTTCAACAAAATATCAATATCTTCATAAAGTAACTTCTCTTTAAAAAGTGGCACACGATAAGAGTAGTCTCCTCTATCTTTTTCTAAGAAATAGCCAATAACCAAACGCTCTAGGCTTTCGTTTATTTTGTTTTCGTCGGCTGAATCCAATCCTACCGTTTTTAACATTTTTACCACACCTGAAAGTCTAAAACTCTGCTCTTTTAGGGTCAAAAAGAGTATGGCTCTGTCTAGGGTATTTTCATCTTCATTCAGACTAATCTTTTGCCACCCTTTAAGGTAATCTTCTAAACTACTATATCGGATAACCTGCTCTATGTTCTCTTGGGTTATCACGCTCCCTTTCATCACTTTTAAAGCTTCATGACAAGTAATCGCAATAAGGTTTGCACGGTTTCCACAACGAACAATAAGCTCATCAACAATGTTACTATTTTCATAACGCACACCAATGCGTTTCATCGGTTCTATCATCAATGCTCTACACGCTTCATCATCTAATCCACCCAACTTTAGCAACTCTCCAAAGTTTTTAATAGGGGCATGATAATCGCTCGTTACATAATAGTACAACGTCCAAAAGCCTGTAATTACAAAGGTTGCTTTGCCATTTTGTGCCAATTTTCTAAAGGCTTTGGTCACTCTATATCTATTTTTAGCATCAGCTTCAATAAACTCATCGGCTTCATCAATTAGAAAAATAGATTTTTTCTCCTGCTCCGAAATATACGCCACCATCTCTTCTAGGCTTAACTCATTTTTCAATCCCAAAGCTGTTTTCATCTCTAGTAAAATATTCTCATCGTCCATTGTAAAAAGATAAGAGTTAACTTTTGGGTTCATATCATAACGCCGTTTCAAGGCTCGTAAAATAGAAGATTTCCCCAACTGACGCGACCCAACCACAAGGTAGTTCTCGTTACTCCCCAATATATCACGCAATATCTCAACCCGACCAAAAAAGTTTGACTCATTTTTAATATCGCCATTTATCTGATAGGGCGAGATGTCTTTAGGAACACGATTTAAATAACATCCATCTTTTTAGAAAATACAAAGCTTAGTTAAATCCCTATTCTGTCGAAGCTAAAGCAATTATTTCTAAAAAGTTTTGGGTTTTATTTAATTTGCGTTCCTAAGCAAACAACAATAGTTTGTCGTTTGTAGCGACGGAACCGAAACGCTCAAAGCGAAGCGTAGCCGTGTAGGCTGTACTGCTAACAAGTCTAATATCAAAATCAAACTTGTTTCAAACCCTTATCGTCAAAGAGAGTCAGGGAAATAGCTGGAATTCATAGGCAAAAACAACTAAAGTCAACGCTTGAATTGTCTATGCATTCCACCTGAGGACAGGAGGAACGAGTTTGTCTTGTGTGTATGACAAAATTATACTATTTTTGTCCTTTGGGTTAGTGCCATTTATTACTTAATCTTTTTTTATATTTAAAATATCCTCCTTAATAATAATTTTTTCAAATTTTTGAAGATTTTTTTGATAAGATAGTTTAACATCATCTAAAGAATCACTGCTGTTTCCATGTGTTAGATTATTCCTAAAAGCCTCCATCTCTTCTATAAAATCTTTAAAATCATCTAAATTATCTATGACATTTAAAAGATTTACTATAGATTCTATCAGTTTTTCATTATTGATAAATTGTTTTTTATGTAATATTCTAAAACTATTTCGTTTTTTAATAATTACTCTAGCATCATTGACCATAGTGTAGGTAGAGAAGATATGAACAGGTTTATATTCTTTTTCAATAAAATATCTATAACTTTTTGCTCTCTTTTTAATAATATTAATTTTGCAAAAAGAATCTAAACAGTAAAAACCAATAGCTTCAAAAAGCAATGTAATAGCATTCAACTGATAACCTCTTTTATCCATAATCTTAGAAAGTCTATACAATCTCATCCACTCATTTTCAACTTTTAATTCCTGTATACTCTCTATATAATCTATGATTTCATCAATATAATTTTTAACCCAACTTCATCATATAAAAAAATGAAAAGCCTATTTTATGGGATTTCCTAGCTTCTATATTAAATAAAAATAACTTACCTGCACCACATTTCTCTTACGTTTATTAGCCTTTTTAATCTTATTAGGATATAATATCATCATATTTTACAGAAATTTCCTTAGAATAATATTTTCTAAAAAAAAAAATTCAGGTAAATATTTTTAGGTCATTTTTCACTTCTAAAACCCCACAAAATAGTATTTCTTCAAAAAACATATCGAACTTGGGTTAGATGTGGTGCAGGTAAATTATTTGGTGTTGGAGAGAAGACCGAGAGTATGGCTTTTTGAAATTTTGGATGATGAAGTTGGGTTAAGAAAAGGGGAGGTTTTGGTATAATCTACTCAAAAAGGAGTGCTGGTTTTGGAAGAGAAAGAAGAGAGTTTAGTTAAACAAGTTTGTAAAGAGTATGACTTAACGGTTAATCAGTTATCAGAGAAATTAGAGATACC
>CAYVNI010000161.1:0-7813 GCA_964452815.1 uncultured Sulfurovum sp. | reverse complement strand
TATATAAAGCGTTACTCAGATGAGATTTTTGTGATTAAATATGGAGGGTCAGCACAGCTTAACCCTCTGCTTAAAGAGAAGTTTGCACGGGATATTATTCTTATGTATCTTGTAGGGATAAAGCCCGTTATTGTGCATGGTGGTGGGAATGCGATAGGAAAAACACTGGACAGAATGCAGATAAATAGCCATTTTGTTGATGGACTGCGTGTGACCACCAAGGAGATTATGGAGGTAGTGGAGATGGTACTCTCAGGGAGTATTAACAATGAAATTACTACGCTACTAAATATGCATGGGGCAAAAGCCGTGGGTGTCAGTGGGAAAGATGCCAATTTCTTACAAGCACAAGCCATTGACCAAGATAAGTATGGGTATGTGGGTAATATCACTAAAATAGACCCGATGGTTATTGAAAAGATGATTAGTGAAAAGTTCATTCCTGTGATTGCCCCAATTGGAGCCTATGAGCAAAGTGGTCACCCTGGATTTAATATCAACGCCGATACCGCAGCCTCACATATTGCCGTGGCACTCAATGCTCGAAAAGTGATTTTTATGACCGATACCCCTGGTGTATTGGATGGTGAAAAAGAGCTGATTCATACCCTTAATGAGGATCAGATAGAGATACTCAAAGAGCAAGAGGTTATTATGGGGGGGATGATACCAAAAGTTGATGCCTGTCTTCATTCGGTCAAAGGGGGTGTTCCTAAAGCACATATTATTGATGGTCGTGTGGAACACGCACTACTTTTAGAGATTTTTACCTCTGAAGGAATAGGGACGGTAATAAAGTTATGAGCCATCACTCTGTTTCAAAGATTTCTAACCGTTCTCAATATCTCTTATTAGAGCAGTGTGAGGCGATTATTGAAGAGGGTCTTCAGACCTTAGAAAAAGTAGAGAGAGCCTTAGCCATTATTGAACAGATGAAACTCTATAAAAATGGTTTTGAAACTTTCGAAAGCTACTCAGCGAAGAAGTGGAAAATAGATATGAAACTGCCACATCTTTGTCAAATGAAAAATTAATTTAAATTAAAAAAGGAAAAAATAAATGAACTACCCAAATTTACCAAAAGATTGCACCTCAATGTTATGTAAACACCTTACTCCAGAGGTTTTTGAAACACTAAAAGATAAAACAACAGCCAATGGATTTACTTTAGAACAAGCCATCAATTCAGGCGTTATGAATATAGACAGTGGAATTGGTGTCTATGCAGGAGATGAAGAGTCTTACACTACTTTTGCCCCACTTTTTGATAAAATTATCGAAGATTATCACGGTTTTGGAACAGAAGATAAGCACCAAAGTAACCTTAACCCTGATGACCTAAACGCTCCTAACCCTGACCCTGATGGAGAGTTTATCGTCTCTACACGTATTAGAGTTGGGCGTAATGTTGCTAACCTACCTCTTGGACCTGCTATCTCAAAAGAGCAGAGAGACCAAGTAGAGTCAAGTGTGGTTGAGGGGCTAAATACCCTAGAGGGAGAGTTAGAAGGAAGCTACCATCCACTTCTTGGTATGAGCAAAGAGGTTCAAGATGAGCTAATCAAAGACCACTTCTTGTTTAAAGAGGGTGACCGTTTCTTGGATGCTGTAGGACTTAACCGTAACTGGCCAGAGGGAAGAGGAATCTACCATAACAGAGAGAAAACATTTTTAGTTTGGGTAAACGAAGAGGACCAATTAAGAATCATCTCTATGCAGATGGGTGGAGATATTACAGAGGTATTTACAAGGTTGGTTAATGCAATTAAAAGCATTGAGAGCAAAGTCCAATTCTCATACAATGACCATATTGGTTATATCACTTCATGCCCAACCAACCTTGGAACAGCGATGAGAGCAAGTGTACATATTGCCGTGCCTAACTTGGCAAAAGATATGGAAGCATTTAAAGCTATTACTGATAAGTTCTACCTACAAATCCGTGGAATTCATGGAGAACATAGCGAAAGTGAGGGTGGAATTTATGACATTAGTAACCGTCGTCGCTTAGGAATTACAGAGGTTCAAGCCGTTCAAGATATGCACGATGGTGTGGTTGCGTTGATTGAGGCTGAAAAAGCGTTAAGGGTTTAATCGTGGTAGGGGTCGACCGATGTATTGACCCAAATAGAGTAAAATTTTAAAATAGGAATAATATATGCAAAAAAATATGTTCGGGAAAAAAGAGGGTTTTGACCCAGATTACGACCTAAAACTAGAAGAGTCATTGGCAAAAAATGAGTATCCAGCAGAAAAAATATCCGAAGCAAATACAAGTGAACACACTTCACTCTGTGCCAAAATGTGTACCCAAGAGGTTTGGGACAAATACAAAGATGTAAAAAGCTCTGGCCCTGCAAAGTGGACATTGGCACGAGCGATTAACTCAGGTATCTCTTACCCTGAAAGTTTTGTAGGATGTCATGCAGGGGACAGAGAGTCATATGATGATTTTGCTGATTTTTTCTACCCTGTTATTGAGGCGTATCATGAAGGGTTCTCTATGAAAGAGGGAAGCAACTTGGAGGGGACACCATCGGAGAGAATGAACCCAGATAATATCTCTATTGATTTAACTCTCTCTGCCCAAGATAAGATTGTCTCTACTCGTATTCGTGTGGCACGAAATTTATCAATGTTTCCACTCAATCCTGGAGGAACAAAAGAGAGCCGAGGAGAGATAGCTGATTTGATGGCAAAAGTCTATGCAAAAATAGATGCTAATTCTGATTTGGCAGGGGATTTTCATCTTCATACCAAGATGAGCGATGATGAGCGTCAAGCGTTGATTGATGGGCATTTCTTATTCCGTGGAAAAGATAGAATGCAGGCTGCTAGTGGATACCATGAGCATTGGCCACACGGGCGTGGTGTCTACCTTAATAAGGCAAAAACATTTGTCAACTGGGTTAATGAAGGCGACCACTTGCGTATTATCTCTATGGAGATGGGTGGCGATGTAAAATCTGTATTCTCTCGTTTAAGTGCAGGTGCAAAAGCAATAGAAGATGGTGTTCGTGAAATTAGTGGGGTAGATGAGGTCTTTACCATGCACCCAAAATTTGGAGCAGTGACCTGTTGCCCTTCAAACATTGGTACAGGAATGCGTGGTTCGGTTCATATTTTAGTACCAAAACTGATTGAAGCTATTGGTTTTGAAGAGATTGACCGTCTGTGTCGTGAACGTAACTGTCAAGCAAGAGGAAGTACAGGAGAACACTCGGAAGTGGTTGATAGAATTGATGTAAGCAACTGGAGACGAATTGGATTCCCTGAATATGAGTTGGTCGAAGATATGATTAACTGTGCCAATTTTTTAGCAGAAGAGGAAGATAAGCTTTAGGGCTTGTGTGTGACTTTTACAGGTCACACACATTGGAGAACACTAAAAAAGAGTGTTATCGTAGCTCTCTGTCTCTTGTACCCTCGGTATAAAGCTTTGTTGTAGTTCATCCTTTTTGCTTAAATCTTGAATGAACTTATCATATCCATAGATATCTTTTCTAAAGTATGTTTTACCATTTCGTTCAAATACTGTAAAATAGACAGTCTGTACGGCGAGTTCTTTATTGAAACGTAAATGTTTTGTTTTTTTACTAGCGAGATATTTTTCAACCCGACTGGCACTCGCTCCGAGACGAGGCTTTAGTACCTCTAATAGCTCAAAGGGATGATGTAGTCGCATACAACCTGAACTGTAAACCCTGTATCTTCTGGTTAGTAAATCTTTATTGTCGGTATCATGAAGATAGACAGAGTATTTATTGGGGAACATAAATTTTACACGTCCCAGTGCATTATCATCTCCAGGTGCTTGTACAAAACGGTAGGGAATATGCCCTCCCTCTTTATAGGGCAGAAGTTTTGAAACAGGAAAGTTTTTTATCTTTTTACTATTTTTTCCCCATCCTTTGTAGGCATGGATATTATGCTCTTTCATGTAGTTTGGATTCTCTTCTAGTGCAGGGATTAAATCTCTTCGTACTAAGTTTACGGGGATATTCCATGTTGGGTTGAGTACCAAATAGGTCATTTTACTTGAAAAAATAGGAGTAGGTCTTACATCTCTCCCGACTACAGCATTCATACTAAGAATAGGGTAGGAGTTCTTATAATAATTCATACGAAATTCAGGAATATTCACAATAATTACTTCACTTGGGAATTCATCGGGAAAGACTTTAAGTTTATCAAGGTTAACAAGAATATCTTTGATGAGGAGATTAATTGGTTTGTTTAGATAGTAGATGGTTACTTTGTCTATCATGCCATTTTGTTCTAAGTTAAACCGATTTTTATATTGAGTTAATGCTGTTTTTAATTTTTCATCAAAGATATCACTGTAGCTATTTTGGGTTGGGAAATCACCTGAAATTGCCAAACGTTTTTTGATATTTGAGATACGTGGATGATTGTCCCCAAATTTTAAATCATCTCCATATGTAACTTTTTTTATATTATACATATTTTGATATTTCTGTAGGGCATCAATCAATGCTTGATGTCGTTTTTTTAAGGGTGTAAGGGATTTATAAAAACTATCAATTTCTTGGTTTACCAAAGCGTTAAAAAAATCAGTTGCTGATGGTGTTTTTTTCTTTATCATCTCCCAGTTGGCTTTGATATCTTTGAGTTCTTTGAGTTCTTTTAACTTGCTTCTAACACCCTCCCAGTCCACATCACTTTGTACAATAAAGTTCCCCAATTCAACGTAGCTACTGGTCAGTGCAATCTCCAATTTATAAAGCTCTTTACCATTCTCATTGGGATTCATATTATTATGAAGTAGGTAGGAGTATTGGTCAATAATGTCTTGTTTAAAGAGTTTATTTTTGTAGTTATAATAGGGATTCTGTAGTATCTCTATAAATTGATTAAAGTTCTTTGCATGACCTACCCAAAGTGGACGGTTTCCATTCATGGCATAGAGTGATTTAACACTATTTGATTCATTATCTATATTAAAACGTATCTCTTCATCAAGTCTTGATGACCATAGAGAGGTATATAGCAGTGCCAGTAGTAATAGTAGTCTCAAAATATTCCCTATTTTTAAATTTATTATGTTTTTAAAATATATTTAAAAACTTTAGGAAAATTCTTAGAAATATTTTAAAGAAATATAAAAAGTTTTTTACGATGTAAGGGGGGGTCATCAAGTATGTTAATACTTGATGATTTTTTTAGAGAAAGTTCGATTTTTTAATTAAAATTTATACTTTACACCAAGATTTGCACCCCATGTAGATCTTGTTTCGTCATCTCTAAGGTAGTTAACAATATCTGTAAATACAGAGATATTTTCAGTTACACCATAGTCAATACCTGCACCGTATGAGAATCCAGTATTTGTATCATCCAAATCTGCACCTCTTCCACAATCTGACATATTTGTAGTTGAGTAACCAAGTAAACCATAAAGATTTAGTGCATCTCCCAAATCAATATTTGGCTTAAGGTATGCACCAAATTGTTTCATTTTTGTATTATAATCATCTTCTGCAAGACCGATAGAAGCTCGAAGTTCTGCTCCAAGATAATCCATAAAGTCATAACCAAGAATACCTGTAAAACCTAGTTGTTTATCTTGTCCACTCTCCTCTGAAAAGACATTTGCTCTGTTTCCATCACAGTTAGATCTTGATGCCATTGTAGTTAATGCACCTCCTACATAGAGACCACTTGGTCCAGATGGTTTACTCACTTTAACTGGTTTCGGTGTTGGCCTTGGTGTTGGAACAACTACTGGAGGAGCAGGTGTTGGCATTGGTGCTACATATGGAGCGGGTGTTGGCATTGGTGCTACATATGGAGCAGGTGTTGGCATTGGTGCTACATATGGAGCTGCTGGTGCTACATACTCTTCTGCTGGTGCTACATATGGAGCTGCTGGTGCTACATATGGAGCTGCTGGTGCTACATACTCTTCTGCTGGAGGAGCAACATACTCAACGGTTGGCTCCACATATTCTACCTCGGCTACTGCTTGTGCTGGTACGTAGTCATATTTATTTTCTAATTCAACCACACCACCAATATCACCACCTGCAAAACTCATGCCACTTAATGCTGCTATTGCAACTATTGAACTTCTTAATTTCATTTTATCTATCTCCTTGTAATTTATATAAAAATTTCATAAGTATAACATACTTTTTTATAAAATATTATAAAGTACTAATGATTTTTTTATATTTAAAAATAACATTAATTATTTATTTTAATGAATTACTGAATTTCAAAGAGGTATTGATGCCCTTTAGGTAATGTATTATATAGTTTTTTTGCTAAAATTTGGATTTCCCACAAGGCACTTTTATTGCTTCTTAGGATAAGAAAATTTTGTAAAGAACGGGCATTAACCGTCCATGTTAATTCTGTTTTATAGGACTCAGGAAGACAATATTTTGCGATATCATTCGAGGTGCCCATTTTCAATATTTCTTGAAGATTATTTAAAGCCTTTATTGAAGCTGTGTCTATAAGATTATTGTGTGTTAAAACAATAAATTTTTTAGCATTTTCATAATCTTCCTCTTGAAATGGTTCACAGTTTTTTAACTCTTTTAGGGTGTATCTTGTGCTTTTCACACTTAAACTAGCCACCCTATGACGTGCTAATTCTTGAAGTAATGCACGTGAAATTCCAGAGATAAAAAAGGTATAAACCAAATGCTCTAAGGTTGAGGCGTGTTTGTATTTATTGCCAACCCTGTCTATCAGTGCCAAGTCTTTCTCTCCACCATCATCACTCTTATCAAAACTTTGCCAACAGGTACGAATGGCATGCGCACAAACCGTAAGTGGCGTATGGTGCAAAAGGGTGGTTTCTATATCAGTATTTAAACTTTTTTTCATTCAATCTTTTCTCTCTATCATAACTATTTTATTTGTGGTTAATTCTTAAAATCCTCTTAATAATAGCGAAATATCTCTTTATAAACTCTTTTAGATATAATTCGCGTAATTTATTTATAGTATAGGAAATCTAGTTAATGCAAAAAATCAAAAATATCGCTGTTATCGCACACGTTGACCACGGTAAAACAACACTTGTTGACCAACTTCTTCAACAGTCTGGAACATATGAAGCTCACCAAGAGGTTCAAGAGAGAGCAATGGATTCTAACGAAATCGAAATGGAAAGAGGAATTACCATTCTCTCTAAGAACACTGCCATTACTTATGGTGACCATAAGATTAATATTATCGATACCCCAGGTCACGCCGATTTTGGTGGTGAAGTTGAGCGTGTATTAAAGATGGTTGACGGTGTACTTCTGCTTGTTGAT
The DNA here is from genome assembly GCA_964452815.1 of uncultured Sulfurovum sp. Taxonomy (GTDB): domain Bacteria; phylum Campylobacterota; class Campylobacteria; order Campylobacterales; family Sulfurovaceae; genus UBA1140. The sequence continues at coordinate 521 of CAYVNI010000161.1, read as the reverse complement.
GCACAAGAGGGTGTTATGCCTCAGACTAAATTTGTTTTGAAAAAAGCGATTGCTTTTGGACTTATTCCTGTGGTTGTTATTAATAAAATTGACAAAGATGGCTCTGACCCTGACAGAGTGATGGACGAAGTTTTTGACCTTCTTGTGGCACTTGATGCAAATGAAGAGCAACTAGAATTCCCTGTACTCTATGCAGCGGCTAGAGATGGTTATGCCAAATATGAGATGGAAGATGAGAACAAAGATATGGTTCCTCTTTTTGATTCAATTATTGAGAACGTTCCTTATCCAAAAGGTTCTCCTGATGCTGACACACAAGCACAGGTATTTACACTGGACTCTGACAACTTTGTTGGGCGTATTGGGATTACACGTATTTTTAACGGTAAAGTTAAAAAAGGTGATGAGTATCTTCTTGTCAAAGCAGACGGTTCAAAATCTAAATCAAGAGTCTCTAAACTTATCGGTTTTAAAGGGTTAGAGCGAATTGATATTAATGAAGCAGAAGCAGGTGATATTGT
>CAYVNI010000160.1:0-11927 GCA_964452815.1 uncultured Sulfurovum sp. | reverse complement strand
GGTGCTTAGTAGCACTAATATTGTTTTTTTCATTTGTGTTTCCTTTTTGGTTGTTTAGGGTTATACTAGGTGGGGAGGGGAATTCCCCTTGATAATATTTTAAAAAGAAGAATCACGCATGGGTGCATCTACAGTTTTTTCCCAAAGGTCTATTGTTGCTAAAGGAGGTTCTCCACCTGATGTACGTATTCTTAAAAAATTATTATTAGCATCACTAAACCACATTAAACAAAATCCCATTCCTGTTCCAGAACAATCATCAATTTCTTCAAATTTACAAGAATAGCTAGTTGAACTTTCCCAACTCTTCCAACATTTGGGACTACCATTTGGTGTAGTATGCATTTTTACTGTTTGCCAACCATCATTTAAAAGTTTCTTTCTAGCTTTTTCATATTTCATTTCTTGTCTTATATTAATAGAAAGTTCAGTATTACTTTTTTTACAATTTCCACTCAAACAAACATTTGAATTCAAATTAGCCCTATAAATAGGATTTTGCTCATATTTTTTAGAAACATCATCTGCTACTTTCCCTAAAATATTACGAATATCATCTTTCTCTTTTAGTCTATTAGCTAAAGCAGTGGCATAAGGACTCATTTTACCTGTTCCATCATCAGCCGTATCTCCTGCACTTGTCGCAAAACCTATAACAACTTTTCCATTAGTTGGTTCAACTTGCCCCAATCCTTTTTTAGCATTTGAGCCTTTATGTCTCCCATTCTGAAAATATTTAACCAAAGGATTATTTCGACACGCATCAACCAAGATAATACCATATTTAGCCGAACTAGCACTCTGTATAAAATAGTCCAAATCGACCAAACCAAATAAATCAACAGGTTTAGTAGCCGTAGTACGAGCAGGAAACATATAGTTTTTGTTGTTGACCTGCATTCCATGACCAGAGAAATAGACCAACGCAATCTCGGCATCTTTTGCCCTTTGGCTAAAATTGGCTAGGGCTTTTTGCATCTTGCTTTGTGAAGCGTTTTTTAAAACATCTCTTTGAGATATATCAAAACCTATCTCTTTGAGCGTCTGATAGATACCATCCACATCATTTAGAGGATTGGATAGAGGAGCAAAACTATAATCACTATTGCCTATAAGCAGAGCTATCTTTTTGGCTTGGAGCAGGTTTAGGGTTAGAAGTAGTATGAGGAAGAGTCTCATGGGATTTCCTTTTTAATTTGGTATTTTTTATTATACTAAATTGAGGGAGAGTTTTCCCCTTTTTATCTTAATCTTTATGAAACACTGATACTCCAAAGTATCAAGATTAACAGACCATCCAGTTCTCCATTTTAAATAAATCTTCCGTACAAGGCATTCCTCGCCACCCTTTTGGGATGAAGTTAGAGAATTAGAATATGATTAGTTTTTGATTATCGTAACATCAGTTATTTAATAAAAATCTCTACATTTCGATTTTTAACTTCATATATATTATCAGCTGTAGGAATAAATAAGTCATTTTCTCCATAACCTTTTGTTGTTAAAGTAATGTTTTTTATCCCTGTTAATGCCTTTAAAATCTCTATTTTAAAAATAGATTCAACATATATAGCCTCTTTTTTAGACTTTTCGATATTCTCTTTTTCTGTTCCTACTGTATCCGTATGACCAATAAAATCAACCACACAAGGAGCATTGTTGATGATGGATGAAATAACTTTATCAATGAGTTTCTTTGAGGAAGAGGTAAGTTCTCTCTTCTCTTTTTTCAAATAAAAAAAATAACGTAGTGGCTTAGGATTAGGAATAGAGACAATATCAGAGAAACGTTGCTTGAACTCTTTTTCAGACATGATTTCAGGTTGACTTGGTCGGCTATTTTTACTTTTTAAATTAACAAACTCTCTCACTTTATCAAGTTTTTCCTCCCCTTTATCCGTAGAGACAACGACTGCATTGTGTTTTTTTTCATTCTCAACCAACACCACTGTTGTTGGTGTTTTTGGCTTAACACTCCTCGTACAACCAAAGAATAAGAGGCTCGTGAGTATTATAAAAATTACATTTTGATTCATTTAAATTTTCCTTTTGAAAAATATATACTAACCAATATTAAACCCTGAATAAAAAGTTAAATAAAGTTTAAATATTTTATTGCTAAGAGTAGAAAAGAATCCTATTCTAACAAATATATTAAAACTTATGTTTAAAATGCTAATTAACACTCAAACTTGAGAGGATTTAGTTAATCTCTTTGAATTCCCTCGTTCGTTACTTTGGAGTCCATCAAATTGCTTTGAGACTTTTGCCATCTCGTTAGAGAGGGTTACAAACTGATCATGTAGTAGCCCTGCCCCAGAGGCTATCTCTTTTGCATTTTGATTTTGTTTGTCATATTTCCATACATTTTCAATTGCTCTCATGGCGATAAGTAACGTGGTTGAACCAACCAAAAGGATTTGGTTTTTAAAGGCTTCATCGTATAGAGATTTATCTTTTTCAAGGGCAATGGTTAAGGCTCCTTCAATGGGTACAAATATGAAAACAAAGTCTAATGTATTAATTCCCAATATGTTCTCATAGTTTTTATCTGAAAGCGTTTTGATGTGGGTTCGAATGGATTTAATATGTTCAGATAGATGTGCCTCTTTTTTCTCCTTTTGCTCTTCTGATATAAATTTTTGATAGGAGTTTAATGAGATTTTAGCATCAATAATAAGGTCACGCTTGTCAGGTAGATGTAGAAGTACATCATTGTTAAGCGATGCCTCAATACTGTATTCAACCCCTTTGTGAAGCCCTGAAGAGACCAAAAGTTTCTCCAAAATCACATCTCCCCAAAGGGTTTGCTCTTGTGTAGCACCTCTTAAAGCGTGAGTTAGGCGAATGGCATCTTGAGTAACTTGATAGTTTAACTCTTTTAAAGAGAGTAGCTCTTGTTTTAATATCGCTCTCTCTTTTGAGCCATCACTATAAAGTACCTCAACCCGTTTTCTAAAATTATTTATCTGTGCTTTTAACGGCGTTATCATGCCTGATAAATTGGTTTGTCTAAGAGATAAATACTCTTCGAGATTTTGACTGGATACATTAACTGATGATTTTTTACTATTTTGTTTCTGCTGTTCATCGAGTTGTACTTGTGTTTTACGTAGACGAGCGTGGAAGGTGTTATTCTCCTTAACAAGGGTCTCATTCCTCTTTTTTAGAAGTCTATATTTTTCAATTAGAGTGTTATGATTTTCATTGAGTATCTTATGGTGAGATGTTAACTCTTTTAAGTTTATCTCTTGATCATAAAAAGATTTCATATGCTCTTGGGATTGCAGAGTCATATTCTCTTTTAACCCCTCTATATCTCTCTCTTTTTTAGAGAGTATCTCTTTATTTTTTTCAAAATACTTCAATTGTTTCATAATATTTATATTATAAATTTTCTCCTCTTGTAGCAGTATCTCTAATGTTGATATCCTTTCTATTTTACTCTCATCAATCTCTTTTGCTTGTTCTAAAAATAAACTAAGCCTATTTATTTTGGTCATAAAATAGACGATAATAATTGTAATTATAAATGTAATGGTAAGAAACATCCCCATCATTATAAAAAATTCGGTATTGAATTCAAGATTCATCAACATTTTTTCCAAAATAATTTACCCTTCGATAATATCATAGTCGCTTGGTGCAACACACTCCAAACTATTACTTTCAAAATTATTATTATCATAATTCATATTTTGAAACTCTATCTTGACACGATTGTCCAAGCTATCTACATAAAAAATCTTTTTTAACCATGATTTTTCATCCAAAGTAATAAGGTACTCCACCTCTTTGTAGGTTGCTTTATAATCTTTGGTACTAATTTTTTGGGCAACTTTTAAAATCTCTTCGAGATTGATTCCTTCATCCACAATATATCTCGATACCTGCTCTAAATCATGGTCAACTACTATGAGTTGAATACCATCCGTACAGACCTCTTTTTTGGTCGGATTTCTATAATCCCAGCGAAAAAGACTGCTATTTATCTCATGGCTCTCACCCTGCTCATTGATGATAATCTGCTTCTCATTTTTAAACATCACCGTACCGTCATAACTAATAACCCTATCTTTATCGTTGGTAATTGTCTGTTTAAACTCAGTCTTGAAGTTACTTGGCAACGAAAGAGTTGCACTTGCTACCATGCTCAAAGTAGCCAATGTAAATAATATTCTCATTATTAAAATTCCTTTTTTAATTCATTTATCATATCAAAATCACACTTCATATAAAATAAAATCTGTGTGCTTCTGTTACTGTATTTTAATAAAAAATTGTGAATTTATAAAAAATAAGTATACTACTAAGATGAAAAAACTTATTTTATGGATTTTAATCCCATCTGTTGCTATTCAATTTATCCAAATGGATGTCCCTGCAACGCTAATATCAACATCAAATCAAGAGATTGAGACCTCCAAAGAGGTTATGCAGATTCTAAAACGCTCCTGTTATGATTGTCACTCCAACTCTATTCTCTATCCTTGGTATGCCAAAATAGCCCCCGCCTCTTGGTATACACAAAATCATGTCAAAAATGGTCGGAAAGTTGTCAATTTCTCCATATGGAAAAGTTATGACACAACTAAAAAACAGAAAGTAATAAAAGAGCTATCTGCTTCCCTTCGTATTCGTATGCCCCTGCCCGATTATTTGTGGTTGCACCCAAAGGCAAAACTCTCTAAAGAGGATAAAAAGATACTTAATCATTGGGCAGAAGAGTTAAAAGAAGATATTGAGCCGTGAAAATACTACATACATCTGATTGGCACCTTGGTCAAAAGTTTATGGGAAAGAGTCGAAAAGAGGAACATAAAGCTTTTTTTGCTTGGCTTGTACGAATAATTAAAGAGGAACACATTGACACTCTTCTTGTCGCTGGGGATATTTTTGATACAGGAACCCCACCCAACTACGCCCTTGAACTCTATTATACCCTTCTAAAAGAACTCTACTCTATTGGGGAATTACAGATTATCATTACAGCAGGAAACCATGACTCGGTATCGACCTTAAAAGCACCCAAACAACTTCTTGAACTTATGAATATCTCCGTGGTCACCTCTGGCGATAGAGAGGAGAATGAACTTATCCCTATTTATAAAAACAGTATATTAAAAGGGGTGGTCTGTGCGGTTCCCTTTCTACGAGACTCAACAGTAAGACGCTCCGTAAGCGGAGAGTGTTTAGATGAGAAAGAGAGTGCCTTGAATCTAGGGATAAAAAAACACTATGAAAATGTTTACAGAGAGGCTCTTAAAATTTGTGGAAACAGAGAGGTTCCCATTATAGCGATGGGGCATCTTACCACCGTGGGCAGTCGAACAAGTGAATCGGAGAGGGATATCTATATTGGTGGGACACTTGATATAGGAGGAGATTTTTTAGGTGATAAATTTGATTATGTCGCACTGGGACATCTCCATATCAATCAATCTGTCAAAGTAGACCATGTCAGGTACAGTGGTTCCCCTATTCCCCTTAGTTTTTCTGAATCCAAACAGGATAAAAGTATCAATATAGTGACATTTAATAATAAAAGTATAGATAATAGAAGTATAGAGGTAGAAGAGCGAACCATTCCTATTTATCGAAAACTTCTTGTCCTAAAAGGCAATATGGAAGATATCAAAAAAAAGTTAGAGCAGATAGAGGAGAAAAGTACATGGATAGAGATACATCTAGACGATAAAAACCCCATGTTTGCAAATACTTCAATACGAGAATATGCAGATATTTTAAAACTAACCATACTGGCAATAAAAATAGACAAAAGTAAAAAAAATCTTTATGCCAAAGAGTTAAATGTCACAAGTTTAGATGAGCTTACCCCCACAGAGGTATTTGGTAGACAATTAGAAATTGATAAAATAGAGGATAAAGCGTTTAAAAAAGAGCTTATGTTAACATTTCAAAAAGTTGTAGAGACGGTAACTACCCGATAATGAAAATAACCAAACTAAAAGCATTAAATATAAACTCATTAAAGGGTGAAATAGAGATAGATTTTACCCATTTTTTAAAAAACAATGCACTCTTTGCCATTATAGGTCCTACAGGAGCAGGGAAAAGTACCATCTTAGATATTATCACCTGTGCTTTATATGGTCAAACCCCTCGACTAAAAAACCCTCCAAACGAGCTTATGAGCAGACACACAGGAGAGTGTTTTTGTGAAGTTGAGTTTGAGATAAATGGGGAGTTCTATAGATCATCATGGAGTCAAAAGAGGGCAAGAAAAAACCCCTATGGTAAGTTTCAAACAGCAAGGATGGAGCTTTCTTATATGGCAACTTCCAAAGTAATCAAATCAACCCTAAGAGAGGTACCAAAGTACATAGAGAAGCTTTCAGGATTAGATTTTGAGAAGTTTACACAATCTATGATGTTGGCACAAGGCAATTTTGATGCTTTTTTAAAAGCCAAAGAGTCTGAGCGTTCAATGTTATTAGAGAAGATAACAGGCACTCAAATCTATGCCACCATTTCAAAAGAGATATATCAAAACTACGCACATTCAAAAGCTGAAATAGAGAGCGATAAAAGACTCTTGGAGAGTATTGAGCTTTTAAGTGATAGCAAGTTGGCAGAGAAGATAGAGATAATAGAGGCATCCAAAGAGAAAAAATTGGCGTATGACAACAAAGAGAGAGAACTTAGCACAATCAAAACTGCAATGGAGGAGTATGAGAGAGAGAAGAGCCGTTTAAAAAATATTTTAACCTCTAAAGAGAGAATAGAGAAACAGGAGAGTACCCAGAGGGCTCTATTAGAGGAGATTAAAAAAGAGGTTCAAACATTAAGAGAGAGAGCAAAGAGCCATACAGAAGCATACAAGAAGATAGAAAAAAAGTCTCTACAAGACCGTGAAGAGGAGGAGGATTTACGGGAAGAGATTAAAAAAGTGGCACTATTATTATTAAGACTAGAGGAGTTCCAAGAGCTAACACTCCAACAGAAAAAGCAAAAAAAGATAATGGAGTTGAGTAAAAAAGAGAAGGTCTCTCTAAACGACAAGGTCACAGACAAAAGCTCTTTGGTAGAGAGTATGAAGAGAGAGAGAGAGTTGATGCTTCTTATCAAAAAATATGAAGAGGATAGAAAAAAGTTAACAAGAGGAGAGAGCTGTTTTTTATGTGGTTCAAAAGAGCATCCCTTTATAAAAAATCATATAAAAATCGACATAGACAAAAGTGAGTTTGCTCTAAGAAAAATAGAAAGTACACTTAAAAAGATAGAAAAGAATTTGGTTCAGGTAGAGGAAAAAATTAAATCTGCACAGAGACAACTAATGAGAATAGGTAAGAGAGTTATTGAGATAAGTAATGAACTAAATGGTATCACTCACAAAACTTTGGAGCAAAATGCACTTCTACTAGAGAAGCAACTCTCCTCTATTGTAAAACGTAGAGAAGAGAAAGAGAGCATCTTAAACCTAAGAGACAAAGCAAATGAGAAGTATCATCTAAAAGAGTCAATTTTCTTAAAAAAAGAGAGGGAAATACTCGTTTTACTGACTAAAAAAGAGCAACTCTTAAACAGTGAAAAAACTCTTAAGCAAAAGTTAATCTCTTTAAGAAAACAACTTTCACATCAATACCATGAAGCAGATAGAACAGAACAATTAAATGAAAAACTTATTCAAATTAAGCGAGAGATAGGCAATCTACAAAAAGCGATAGGTGCAAAAGAACAGATAGTAAAAAGAGATAAAAAAGAGCGAGAGAAATATAAAATAAAGATTACACAATTAGAGAGAAAAAAAGAGTCTCATAAGATATGGGTGAAACTACATGAAATGGTAGGCTCCTATGATGGAAATAAGTTTGCTAAATTTGCCCAAGGCATCACCCTTGACCAGCTTATACACCTAGCAAATAATCATCTCCGACTCCTCTCCACACGATATGAGCTTCAACGAAGTGAGCAGAAAAAACAGCTACTAGAGATAGAGATTATCGACAGTTTTCAAGGAGATGCGATACGACCTCTTAACACTCTCTCTGGTGGGGAGAGCTTTATTGTAAGCCTCGCACTAGCCCTTGGTCTCTCTCAGTTAGCAAGTCAAAAGATAGCCATCGACTCCCTCTTTTTAGATGAAGGGTTTGGCACATTAGATGAGGAGAGTTTAGAAATGGCACTCTATGCATTAAACCTACTTCAAAGCAGTGGTAAAATGATAGGGGTTATCTCTCATATGGAGGCACTAAAAGAGAGAATACCATTGCAGATAAAGGTTATTCCTAAAGGAGATGGAACAAGTTTTTTAGAAGAGGTACGATAGATTTTGAAACAAAATATAAAAGAAAAAATTAAATAGGATAAATATAGTCCTATTTAAAAAATATTCTGCTATAATTCATTTATAATATAAAACAAAAGGAAATAAAATGCCAAAAATTAACAAATACGTAGATATCTCAGAAATAGATAGAGAAGCAAAAAAAGACCTTATTGACAGACACTCTCCATTTATTCACTGTGCTGATACAGCAACTGCTGGTGAACCATTTGAAGTAACTGTTAAAATGGGTAATGAGTATACTCATCCAGATGATTTTGACCACTACATCGAGTCTATCACTCTTTTTAATGGAGATACTAAATTGGCACAAGTTAGTTATGTTCCAGGAACACTTGGTAGCATAAAAGCACACAATACTACTACCTTTACAATTATTCCTACAGGGAAAAAACTTAAATTGGTAGCTCATGGTTACTGTACAAAACATGGTATTTGGGAAGGTACAGCTGTTGAAGTAGTAGTAAACTAGAAAAAATTAACACTTTTTTGTTCCCATATCTAATATGGGAACAAAGTTTCTTACTTATGGTTATGGTACACGCTTTATTAAATCTATTCTTGTAACGCCTGACCCCACATAGACCTCTTTTACCAATCTAATTTTTTCACTAGAGCCAAGTCCACACTCCTCACCACACATCATGCTTCCAATAAGATAGTATTTTCCTTTAGCAACCCCAAAAAAGTCAAATTTACCATTATTATTAGAGGTAGAGAATTTTAGATAGTTATAGAGTCTTTTATCTACTTTTGACATCTTGTATCCACTAAGATAACTCTCGTTATACCACTGTCTCGAATAAGTTGTAACAGGATTTAGATAAAGTTTAAGATTTTTTCCCAACACCTCTTTCTCTGACATGGTATTGACAATCGCTACTTTTCCTGATACGGTACTTCTTCCTATTTTTTTTAGGCTCCGATACTCATCTAGTGGAAATGGCATACGCTCCATCGTTTCACCATTTAATCGATCAATATCTTTTATTGTTGGGTTATTATTGTCTGCAGAGGCTGTTTTGATATCCAATACGGGATTATTTCGTGGAACAACAACAGTAGGTTCCTTCTTTTTAGGCTCTTTTTTTGGTTCTACTCGTGGAATAATATCTTTTGGTATCTCCACCCTTGTCTCTATCTCTTCACGATAAATGGGTCTGCGATTCCCTTGTATAATAGGTGCTTGATGAGGAATGGTTCTGGCTCCTGCTATAATGGGCTGTTGAGAGTTTGGCTTAATGGTAATCTTTCGAGGAGAAGAACAACCTATTAAGGCTATCCCACTTATTGCGATGAGTGAATATTGAATCTGTTTTTTTACAAACATAAATTTTCCTTTCTTTGGCGTATTTTCTTTGGCATATAATAAAAGAACATTATAGCAAATTATTTACCCAAACAAAACTCTCCAAACATTTTATCCAATATCTCCTCAGAGTCATACGGCTTAGAGATAGAACCAAGTGCAGTAATTGCATCTTGGAGATGATACGAGAAGAACTCCAGTTCTCCTTTTAACAGTGGCTCTTTTGCTTCTAAAATAGCCTCTTTGGTTTTTAGCACAGCATCTATCTGTCGAGTTGAGATAAGCATTAATTCCTCATCAGAACCGATATCATTAAAGATACTCTCTAGCTTATTGCTCAATGCTTTAAAGTCATGTTTTGCACTCACTTCAATGGGACTAAACTTCTCTAAAACTTCACGACTAAACTGCTCTTTTAAATCTGACTTATTCTTGACAACTATCACCAGTTTATCTCTGTTTAGCTCTAGAATTTCACAGATTTTACCATCCTCATCATCAAAAGGTTGACTCATATCAAACAGAGCAATAATAACATCTGCTTCAGCTATCGACTCCAAAGAGCGTTCCACCCCTATCTTCTCCACCACATCTTGGGCTTCACGAATCCCTGCTGTGTCAATGAGGCGAATAATATGTGTTCCGATACGCACCTGCTCCTCAATGGTATCACGGGTTGTTCCTGCAATCTCACTCACAATCGCCCTCTCATAACTCAAAAGCCCATTAAGCAGAGAGCTTTTCCCTACATTTGGTTTGCCTATAATAGCGACCCTAAACCCCTCAATAAGCCCTTTTCGTCTATGACTAGAGTCCAGTATCTTCTCTATCTGCTCTATCAGGCTATCAAGTTGATTTACAATATTTACCAAGATATCCTCAGGGATATCCTCCTCGGCATAATCAATCATCACCTCTGAATATGCCGTAGCTCTAAGCATCGCATCTCGACTAACATCTATAAACTCTTTTAAATCACCCTTTAACTGTTTGGCCAATATTTTAGCAGCATCCACACTTTTTGCTTCGATAAGTTTGGCTATCGCTTCTGCTTTCGTTAAATCTATCTTACCATTTAAAAAAGCCCGTTTTGAAAACTCACCAGGCTCTGCTAAGGTTGCACCATAGGCAAGGGTTGTTTCCAATATCTCTTGGGCTACTATCTGCCCACCATGACACTGAAACTCAACAATATCCTCACCTGTAAAACTTTTTGGATTTTCAAAATAGAGGACAATCGCTTGATCAATGAGTTCATCTTTATGATTGTAAAGAGAGCTAAGATGAGCTACTCTAACATCAAGAGAGACTCGTTTGGTAATTTTTTTGGCAATACTAAGTGAGTTTTCTCCACTTAGCCGAATGATAGAGATAGAAGATATGCCATTGGCTGTGGCAATGGCAGAGATAGTTTTAGACATCTCTTTTATTATTAAAATTATTTATAATGATAAATTTATTACCATCTTTACCTGTTTTAATTGCCACATATTTATTAGGGAAGGTTGCACGAAGTTGCTCTAGGGCTATCTGAACTAAAATACCATCCAACGGTTTTGTTTTTCCTCTACCTTTGACATTTATATGTTCAATAATTGGTTTTAGATAGTTCTGTATCATCTCCTCTTGCGTCTGAATAAACTCAGCAATCTCTAGCTTGATATAGAGGTCATATTGTGCATTTATCCAGTTAAAAAGCATATAAGAAAGAGCATTGTATCTATATCCCTCTTTTCCAATAAGAAGAGCTGCATCTTCACCATCTACAAACATATGTACCGTATTATTAAAAACATCTACCTCCACAGTATCTATCTCAAAACAACTTGAAGCAAAAAGTACCTTTAGTTTATTCTCTATCTCAATAGACAATACTCTGTTTTGTGGAGAGTCACGATCATCATCAAAAGCGTGTTCAAAAAAGTCCTCTTCACTATCTTTTTTTATTTTAGATTTTTCTGCTTCAACTTTTTTTATTTCAACTTTTTCTATTTCAACTGTATTATTGGATTGAGAACTACTGTTGCTCTCAAAAAAACTATCAAGAACCTTATCCTCTTTTTGAGACATCTCTTTAGAGAGTAGCTCATGTGTAGATAATGATTTCTCTATGGTAACAACCTCTTCCTCTTTTACAATTGGCTTCTCTTCTACTGTTTTTTTTAGGGTTTGTTCGTTTAGGATTGGCTCTTCTTGAACCAACTTCTCTTGAACTGGCTTCTCTTTTGAAGCCAATTGAACTACTTTTTTTACAGCAATAATAATTGCAGGTTTTTTAAACAGTCCCATCATCCCTGTTGCTGGATATTG
>CAYVNI010000159.1:0-1512 GCA_964452815.1 uncultured Sulfurovum sp. | reverse complement strand
GAACCTGTCTACTTTACAGGAGATGGTGCAATGCAAGATGAAGCAGGATACATTACCATTACAGGGCGAACCGATGATGTTATTAATGTTTCAGGTCATAGAATGGGAACGGCAGAAGTTGAGTCAGCCATTGCAAAACATGATGATGTAGCAGTTGTGGCAGTGGTTGGAAAACCTCATGAGATTAAAGGAGAAGGAATCTTTGCCTACATTGTGCTAAAAGATCCAACTCATGCCAGTGAAGAGCTAAAAATTGCGATTAATAAAGTAATTAAAAAAGAGATAGGTGCGATTGCCCTTTGTGATGCTATTGCCTTTGTTCCCGATGTTCCAAAAACACGTTCAGGTAAGATTATGAGAAGAATTCTTAGAGCCATAGCCAAAGGTGAAGCGATTACTCAGGATATTTCAACACTTGAAGACCCTTCTATTGTTGCTACTATTGAGGGGATTCTTAACGAGGGGTAACCTCCTCTTTTTTAAGTGGTCTTGACAAAGGGGGAGATTATAACTCTTGAAAATTAATTTTTACAAGAGTCTCTCCCACTCAAACCTACATACATTCCTATCCTCTTTAGAGAACTCTATCCCAACAAGCGTTATCTCTTGGGCAACATTAAGATATTTTTCATGATACCTTTTCTCTTTTATCTGTTCTAATGATTTACCATCTCTATTTTTATTCTCTACTACTTTAAACTCTATAATGTAGACTTGACTCATATCAGGTGTAGCAATTGTTAAATCAATACGTCCATAGTTGGTTACATCTTCGGCTTTAAACTCAATTCCCAAACCTGCTAAATAGGCATAGATAACATTTGCATAGTAACCTTCATAATTTTGCATATCATTTTTTGTGTAACTGTTATAGGGTAAAGTTGCAAAGAGTTGATAAATAGCTTTTTCAAATGTCTTCATATCTTTAAACTCAATGGCATCAAAGATTGGTGTTTTATCAAGTGTTTTATCGGTCAATAGATACTCAAAAATATGCTCATTCAGAGCTGTTTTAACCTCTAAATTTGGATAAGTTAGATGATAAACTCTCTGATTAAACCGTTTTTTAACCTCTTTGATGGTTAAGTAACCTGTTTGAAACAGCAGTGTCTCTATCTTGATATGGTCAATATCAAAACTAGACAAACTGGATTCATTTACTTTTATATCTTCTAAATCAGGCAGAAAAAAACGCTTCTTTTTAAGCACTTCAATCAAAAATGCAGGGTTACCTGTCTCAAACCAATAGTTACTATAGATTTTATCTTTTGAAAAGAAAAGTAAAATATCAAAAGGATTATAAACACCTTCTCCTAAAAAATTATAACCGTTATACCATTTTTTCAGTTCAACTAAATCAACACCATCTAAGCGTTCATCAAAGTGAGATTTTACATCTTGATGAGTATAACCACAAATAGTAGCATACTTTTTATCAAGAGATATATCTTCTAAGTTATTCAGTCCACTAAAAAGACTAACCCTTGAAAATTTACTGACCCCTGTTAAAAA
>CAYVNI010000158.1:0-6977 GCA_964452815.1 uncultured Sulfurovum sp. | reverse complement strand
ACCTCTTGAAGGGTAGAAAGAGAGACTCTGGCACACTCACAGACGATTATCTCCTCTTCAAAACTCTCCATGTCTACATTCATGTACATGGATGCTGCTTTTTTGATAACATCATATGCCATGACCGAACAGTGCATCTTTTGAGGTGGAACAGAGGGAACATCAGGAGTGTCTCTCATGGCTAATTCAACATCAATATTAGTGATTTTAACCGCCTCTTGCACGGTTTTAAACTTACAAAGCTCTGCCATGGTGTCTGAACTTGCAATCGCTGTTCCACATCCAAAACTCTTAAACTTTGAGTCCATAATCACATCAGTATTTGGGTTTACTACCCAGTAGAGACGTACAGCGTCCCCACAACTCTCTGCACCAAAGTCTGCAACAATAAGTTTACCACCCATCGCTTCTGCCTCTTCTGTTGTCACTTCACCCATATTTTTTGGGTTATTCATCAACTCTGCTACTTTATTACTATACTCATCCCAAATACTACCACCTACTAAGCTATCAAATCCCATAATATTTCCTTTATTTTTTTCTATTTTTTATAAAACATCTCTATCTGTTCGATAGAACCAAACCTGTTAGTGTCCTACGGTTAATCCAGAGTTGTGTCCCTCTGGTGCGTAAGAGTATGATGATGAAATCTCTCTTAGTCTCTTCACTGCTCTTTTAACCACGGCTAAGGTATGGTCAAGCTCCTCTTGGGTGGTATATCTGCTTAACGAAAAACGAATAGCAGTATGAGCCAAATCCTCATCTGCTCCAATCGCTTCCATTACAGAGTTTGCCTCTAGGTCTTCACTGGCACACGCACTTCCTGTACTTGCACCTATCCCCTCACGGTTCAAGTCCCATAGCATTGACTCCCCCTCAATCCCTCTAAAGGAGATAAGCGTGGTATTGGCCGTTCTTTTCTCTCTGGGTGTGACAACAAAAGTATCTTTGATTTTAAGTAACTCATCCTCAAAGGCATCTCTCATCTCTCGTACATCTTCCATCTCATAATCAAGGGCATCGGTGGCTTGTTCTATTGCTTTACCCATGCCTACAATTCCTGCAACATTGAGCGTACCTGAACGGTGACCACCCATCTGAGCCCCACCATGTAAAAGAGGCATAAGCTCTTTACCTTTTTTCATGTACAATGCCCCTACCCCTTTTGGTCCATGGAACTTATGAGCAGAAAAGGTGAGATAATCAATGTTGAAACGTTGAATATCGACAGGAATTTTACCAATGGCTTGAACGGCATCGGTATGAAAGAGAACTTTGTACTCATCACATATCTCACCAATCTCCTCAACAGGGAAGATAGCACCTGTCTCATTGTTTGCCCACATCACAGAGACCAATGCTGTTTTTGTGGTGATGCTATCGCGTACCGATTGAGCCTCAATAAGACCTTCACTGTTAATTGGTAGATAGGTAACTTTACATCCCATTGATTCTATAAATTTAGCCGTGGCGATAATAGATGGATGCTCCACTTCTGATATAATAATATGATTTTTTCTACCTGTCAAAATATACTCAAAGTAGACAGATTTTAAAACCCAATTGTTGCTCTCTGTGGCACATGAGGTGATAATTACAGAGTCCTCTTTTTTAGCATGGATACCAGCATAAATTTTCTCCATACCTTCTCTTATGGCAGGGTGGGTCTCACCTGCAAATGCATGAAGTGAGTTTGGGTTACCATACTTTTCTGAGATAAATGGGTCCATTGCCTCTTTTACCTGTGCATCAACCATTGTTGTTGCATTGTTATCCAAATATACTTTCATTAAATTCCTTTGAGTTTAGACTCTTAAATTTCAAATCGGACAAACTTAGTCCTAATTAACTTTTCCCATCTTACATGATGCAACCTTAAAACATCATAAAGTTAAAAAAATTTTTGGATTATACTCCTTTGCTGATTAAAACTGTATAAAGGTGAAGCGATAATTTTTTAGAAATAAATGGTAATATTTCAAAACTTATAGATAAAGGTAAAACCGTGGAGATGAACCAAGAGCCAAAGAATAATGAAGAATTTGAACAGACCATTACAAAAATGTTAGAACTGCTAGGTGAAGACCCAAGCAGAGAGGGGTTAGTAAAAACCCCAAGCCGTGTGGCTAAAGCGTTACAATTTTTAACAGAGGGATATCATCAAGACCCAAAAGAGATACTAAATCAAGCCCTCTTTACCAGTTCAAATGATGAGATGGTAGTGGTACGAGACATTGAATTTTACTCCATGTGTGAGCATCATATGTTGCCCATTATAGGAAGAGCACACGTGGCATATATACCCAATGGTAAAGTGGTGGGGCTTTCTAAAATCCCTAGAATAGTCAATGTGTTTGCCAGACGACTACAGATACAAGAGCAGATGACCGAGCAGATAGCTGACGCTATTTTGCAAACAATTAACCCACAAGGGGTGGCTGTGGTGATTCATGCACGGCATATGTGCATGGAGATGAGAGGGGTTCAGAAGATAAACTCCACCACCGTCTCCTCTGCTCTTAGAGGTCTCTTTAAAAGCGACCAACGCACACGGTCAGAGTTTTATAATATCATTAACACCCCTGCTCCCTCTAATTTTTAGATTTTAGGGGTTAAGGGTTGAAGTGTAATCTCAATGCGTCTATTGTTGGTTGCATTTTTTCCTCTATTTAAAGGAAACTCTTCTCCATAGCCAATAGCATCTATTGCTACGGAAGGGTATTGTTTAAGGATAAATGCCAAAATACTATCTGCCTGTTTTTGAGAAAGTATTCTATTTTTACTGTTTGTTCCACGCAAATCACTATGTGCTTCAATCTCAACAAAAACATTACTCTTTATATTTTTTAATATGGAGACAATACTGTTTAATGTCTGTTGATTACTTTGAGTATAAGATTGATTGTTTTCTATACTACCTATCTCTATACTACTTACCTCATGAGGGAAAACAATGGGGTGAGTAGAGAGAAGTGCATCTATTTTAGACTGTGCCTCCTCTATCCCTATATTTTGAACTTTTTTGTCTATCTCAAATATCTCGACCTCCTTAAATATCTTTACTCCCATTTTTTCAATATAAATATAGATTCCCAATAGGGTAAACCAAGTGATTACCAAATAGATAAACAGTTTTTTTTCTCTCATTTCACATCAATCCTATTTTAATTGTATTTAATTTAGTTATTTATTATTTTACCATAAATAATACTATTTAACATTTTTTTTATTTAATATTTTTTTATATTTGCCTCTATTTTATATTAATAAATCTTAATATCTATTTCAGAAAAAAAAAATTTTATCCTTAATTCATTAAACTCCTATATTATGGTAGTTTAGTTTACTTTTTAGCACCATGCTTAATCATTTCTTAAAAAAAAAATTTAAAAATTAAGTTAAGAATATACTAATTTTATATAGAATTGTACTTGTAATTAAGAGTGCTTTTAAATAAGCTATTTAAACTAAATATACATTATATCGAAAGATATCGAAAGGAATATATTATGAAAATAAGCGTTATGGGTATTAATAAAAATGAACTAGTAAGTGGAAAAGCGTTAGCAGAGATGGGAAATGAAGTAATTCATGTATGTAAAGATACAGCACACGTTGAAGATATGAAAAGAGGTCTATATTCAACCAATGAAAAAGAGATATATACTGTTGCTAATAATAGTGCCATACATTTTACAAGTGATATGAGTGAAGCATTAAATCAAAGTACCATGTGTTTTATTTCAGAAAGTAACAGTGATGATGCAGGTACTCTTTTTCATATTTTGGCAACAGCCAAAGAGATTGGAACACACATGAATTCACATACTTTTATTGTAGATCGTTCCTCTTTAACCATCAGTCGAACAGAGCAGATAAAAAAGACTATCCAGAGTGAACTTGATAAAAGAGCTTCAAATTTAACTTTTGAAGTCATTTCAAACCCTGATTTTTTAAGAGCCTAAACAAAAATATCTCTTTTTGCCTAAAATCTAAATATTTATATTATAATATCACCAAAAAAGAACGGCAAAAAGAGACTTCATGATTTTTAAAAAGATTGTAAAATTTATCCCATCACTCATCTACACGGTGTTACTATTGGGTATTTTTTACTGGCAATTCAATACCGTTTTTAGTACTATTATTGAGAGCTTTAAAGAGGAGAGGCTTTTAACCCTCTACAGTTATCTCTTTATCTACCTCTTTGGTGTCTATATTTTCACCATTGGGGTGGTCAATTTACTCCACTATAGTATCTTACATAACAGACTATTTGTACAGATAAGCTCTCTGACACTGTTGCTCTTTTATGGCTTTTCATTTCAAGAATTTTATCATATTATTGAGTATTTTGTTGATTATCCACTATCCCAAAACACTATTACAGGGGTCTTGTTTTTTATATTTTTAAGCTTTGGGTATGCTCTTTACAGTATTATTATACTCTTCTTTAAAGAGAATATGCCATTAAGTCATATCCTTGTTTTTTTATTTTTAGCACTGTTATATGCTCTCTATTTTATAAATAACTATGGCACACCTTTAGGAAAGATGCTACCATAAATTAAGAGTTATTGATTCTCAACCACATACTCAGGAGTACAGAAAATACCACAATGACACTTCCCTTCATTGGGAATCTCATCATTTATCGCTTGAGGACAAGGGCATACACGGTCATCTACACTTTTAAATTTTCCTGGTTTTTTCTCATCAGCTTCCACCATAAAACAGGGACAAAATCGTTTACCATAGAGCATTTTGTGTCGTGCTAGACCCAACTGTACTCCCTCATTCACATCATGCATTGGATGATACTCCCACCCAAACTGTTTACAAACCTTATCTGTAAATTTTTTAGTCTTCTTTAGTTCGTTCAAAAACTCATCTGAACTCATATCCAACTGTTGCATCATTATTGACCCCTTATATTTTTAAGTTTTTTGATATTATAATAATCTTACTAAAACTTAGTACTATTTGACTCAAACAATATACTCTCAAAGATATGTGAGATATTATCCAACATCTTTTTGGTTTTATTAAGGTCAATGTTTATCTCCTCTTCTTTAACATCTATCCCCATATCACGTGTTATATTAATATCAATTTGCTCTATTTTATTCTCAACCTCTTGTCCAAACTCCTTGGCGTGTCTCTCTAGTCTCTTCTCTAATGTTCCAAAAAAGTTGTTTGTTTTATTAATGTCTATAATAAGTTTCTCATCACTAAACTCAATGCCCATCTCTTGAAAAATTGTCTTCTTCCTCTTTCCTGTAGATAAGTTCTGCTCAGCCTCTTTTTTTGAAACTCCTGATTTAAGCTCTTTGACAACCTCTGCAATACTATCTTGACCAATCCCCTCTTGAACTCTTTCACTATTATCACATGAGGTAAGAGATAATAATAGAGAAAATAAATATATTTTTTTACTCATAATAATCCTTTTAATTTTATTATATCAATAATGTGATAAAATTAATGTGATAACATTAAATCAAATGTTTTTTACTATTTATCGTTCATAAATAATCCTGTTTTCTATATTATTACACAATTCCTACACATTTTTAATGTAAATTTTTAATCAATGACAACTCATCTGTTGTTAAAAGGTACTATTAGAATAAAAATTTTAAGTAGAATAAAAAATTTTAAGGAACTTTATACAATGAGAAAAATCAAATATATTTCTCTTGCGTTAACAGTCGTCCCTATACTTTTTGTGGGATGTGTGCAAGAAAAAATATCCATAGTGATTCCATCAACAGTAAAGGGTAATCATACTAAAACTGTTGCCTCTAATAAAATAGAGAATAGTGTTAATGCAGAAGATAGCTCAAATCAGATAATCTCTAAGAGCGAACTTGATAAACTGGTTGCTCTTGTTCAAGAAAAATTAGCTGAAGAGTCAACCCAACAGGCAAAACCATCCCAAGAAATAGAATCTCCCCAAATCTTTACAGTCTCATCCTTCTCCACAACACCTATAGACGAAATACTCTTTAATACAATACTCTCTGAAGAGACGCTTACAGAAGATATTATCTCTGATTCTTCTATCTTAGCTGACGATGATACCTATAATGAGTTGGATGAACTAACCCAATTGGTAGCCAATGGACTAAATACTGAGATAAAAGGTATTGATGGAGTTTATAGTACCCCTATTGTTATCAATGAAAAGAATGTTCATAAGAAATTTATGATAGAAGTAGAAGAGATAAAAACAGAAAAGATAAAAACAGAAAAGATAAAAAAAGAAGAAGTAAAGAAAAAGATAAAAAAAGAAGAAGTAAAGAAAAAGATAAAAAAAGAAGAAGTAAAGAAAAAGATAAAAAAGATAACCAAAGAGAGTGAAATCATCTCCACAGCTATTGCCTTTTTAGATACAGAGTATATTTGGGCAGCAAATGGTCCTACGGCTTTTGACTGTTCAGGATTTACAAAATATGTTTTTAAGGAGCATGGGGTTAACATACCTAGATATTCTGGAAATCAAGCCCGAGTTGGTAAACATATTGCCTATAAAGATCTTCATGTAGGAGATTTAGTATTTTTTGATACAGAAAAGAAATACAAGAAAAAAGTAAATCATGTTGGTATATACATGGGAGATAATAAATTTATCCATGCAAGTTCTGCTAAAAAAAAGGTTGTTATCACCTCTTTTGAAAAGAAACATTTTTATAAAAAACGATTTTTATGGGGGCAAAGAGTTATAAAAGATGACTCACTCTTCGCTTCACTTTAAGAGAAATTCTTAAAGTCTCCCTCTTCAATTAGTTCAGTGTAAAGGTAGTATTCCAATTCTGTTGATAAATTTTACATCATAGTGAACTACCTCTAGCTAAAGAGCTAGAGGCTTCCTAACTAGCAGACTCCAACGAGTCTGAATTTGAAAGGCTTTCTGATTTATAGTCTTGAAGGCTAATTCCTAGCCCAAGAGACTCCAATCCTCTGCGTTCTATATT
>CAYVNI010000157.1:0-16915 GCA_964452815.1 uncultured Sulfurovum sp. | reverse complement strand
TACATGAACATTAATTGCATTATAAAATAACTTTCTTACACCATCTAGGGTATCTACATAGACATAAATAGTATAGTATGAAGTAAGTCTCATATCAAAAGAGAGTATTTTCTCCGTAGCATTAGCCCAAAAAGCATTGGGAAGTCGAAGTCGATAGACACCTCCATCTGTAAACTGCATAACGGTACTGTTTAGTGTGTTGTCATGTACATGAGTAATAGAAGCACCAGTAGTACTTCCTGGTTGAATTGACCACTCTCCAATGTCATTGCCCTCTCCATTGTAATAGATGGTGGTGGCATTAAGAGCAGAAGAGAGTAAAAGTATGTTTGTTAAAAGTTTTAATTTTTTCATATTCTATTTTCCTTATTAAAATTTTTATTAATTAATCCTCTTCTAAAAAAAGAAGACCTGTATTTTTTATTTTTCGTTCTTTTATCGTTTTATCTAAATTAAACAGAAAAGATTTATCGGTATAGTCTTTTCTTACACTAACCATGTTGATATCGGTAAATTGCATGAGATAGTGGGTGTCTGCTACGAGTGAAAGTGGGGCAGCATTTATAAAAATATAATCATATCTATTTTGTAATGTGGTAAGTAGTGAGTTTAGCCGTTGGGAAAGGATAAGCTCTGAGGCG
Source organism: uncultured Sulfurovum sp. (assembly GCA_964452815.1). Classification (GTDB taxonomy): domain Bacteria; phylum Campylobacterota; class Campylobacteria; order Campylobacterales; family Sulfurovaceae; genus UBA1140. The sequence goes on along the minus strand of CAYVNI010000157.1, from coordinate 16,274 downwards.
TTTGGTGCTATTGGTCCTGCGGGAATAATATCGAGGTTTTGGTAACTTGTGGAGGAGATAATATCGCCAATACTGTCTTTTTTATTAAGATAGGTACTCATTCCAATATTTCTATTAATATTAAAAAATTCATGTAGGGTTGGTTGGTAGAGATCCAAATCAATAATAATTGATTTGTATCCTGCTTTTTGAAATACGGTACTAAGTGTTGAGACGATGGTTGCTTTTCCCTCATTGGCAACACTTGATGTGATAAGTATAATATTTCCTTTGTTTTTACTGCTCATAAATTGAAGTGTAGTTCTAAGATTACGCAGACTTGTTTTTAAAACAGATTGAGAGTTATCTGAGACATTAAATTCAAGTGCTGATTTTGAAGAGAGTGGCAGTTGTGCATAGATAGGAAGAGAGGTTAATTTTTTAACATCCTTAATATCTTGTACTTTTTTAATAAGTGAACTGCGTATAAAAGCAATTAAGACACCAAAAAGTAGGCCAAAGGTAAATGAGAGTACTACCATCATCGCTTTTTTAGGTTTGATAGGTCTAGGATTGGTATAGGCACGGTCTATTATTTCATAATCGGAGATGAGTGCCACTTTTTTCATACTATTCTCTGATTTTTTTTCTAAGAGATAGGAGTACATTTTTGCATTTACATCATAATTTCTTTGAAATTGAATAAGCTGTTTCTCTTTTTCTGGCAGATGTTTGAGGTTTTTTTCATCCTCTACTCTACGCTCTTTAAGGTTTTTAAGTCGATTTATGATACTTTTTCTTAGATTTTTGACATTAAGAAAAACAGTACGTTGATTTCGTTTTATCTGTCGTCTCACTGAAATAAGGTCAGGATGTCTTTCGGTAAATCTAACTTCGAGTTCACTGGCCCTTCGTTCTAAATCTTGAATGGTTTGAATTAGTGTAATGGTTGGGGTCTCCCCTAATTCGGTGAGGGTAGGAACAATACTTTCTAGATTTTGATTGCTTTTTATAAAAATAATTAGATTATCTATTAACTTTTTTCGTATTTTATTCTCTGAAATCTCTATCTCTATGGCATTGAGTCGCTCCAAAAGTAGTTCTGATTGTGCTGTTGGTTGGATGACATTGTTTTGGGTTCGATATTTCTGAAGTTGGCTCTCTGAAAGGCTAAGTTTCTCTCCAGTAATCAGAAGTTGTTGTGAGATGAAATCTAAAATTTTATTATTTTTTCGACTCTTGTCAGTGATACTTTGGTTGATATAGATATCAATAAGTGCATTGACATAGTCATTTGCCCGTTTAATAGAGGTATCTTGGTAGGAGATTTTAATTAGTGAGACATCCGCATTTAAACGGGAGACATTAAGCCGTCTTTTCACAATATTCTCATAGATATTTCGATTATTTCCATTGAGTCTTATATATACTGTTTGGTCAAAATTGGACTGTTTTGTTACTATAAAACTGAAATCTTGACTTTCTACTTTTTTATTATAAGAGAAAAGTTGATTGCTGACAACATCACCTTTTTGAATCATAAAACCATCTTTTTTGGGATGGATGGTCAATATTTTTCCAATAATTTTATGGTTTTTAATGTTAATATCTTTAACAATGATGGGAGGATTTGAAAAAATTTCCTGTTTTTTATAATTTTTTTTACTAAAGTATTGCACCTCCATACCAAGTTTGTCTATCGCTTTATTATTGGTATAAAATGTATTTAATATGGCAAGTTCTTGAGCAACTTCAGACTTCCCCGCAATTGATAATGCGGAGATAAGAGGGTCTTGAGTGCCTCCTCCCATATGATTTTCTGTTTTTATTTTTATAATGGCGGAGGACTCATAGATATAGGGTTTAAAATGAAGATAGAGTATGGCAAGAAGGGTCGCAATAAGTGCAATAATAATAATTGACCACTTATAAGGAGAAATCATCTTGAAAAACTCTACAAGATAACTCTCTTGTTCGTTATTTTCATGGTTCATATTTTCTAAGCTCCTTATTGGCTTAATAGTCTAATGGTTAAAAATGGTGATAAAGCATTGGCAACCAGTCTAAAAATTGGATTTATCTCATCTACTTTATTGTTAAACAGACGCATTCCATTTGGCACAACATAGACGATATCATTGGGTCTAATCATCTGATTGGCAATCCTGATAGAGTGTATATCAGTTAGGCTTACTACTTTCGTAACAATACCACTCTCTCTATTTTTCAAGATAACAATGGAATTTTTATTAGCAGATGTTGTAAGGTCTCCTGCAATAGCCAATAGTTGAAGAAGTGGAAGCTGTTCATTTTGAAGTTCTATGGGACCGGGGTTATTCACCTCCCCTAAAACAAACGCTCTTTTATTAAGAACTTCAAGTTGTACACTGGGATGTTTTAAATATTCAGCGAAAGCCTCTTCTAGTTTGGATTGTGCTTGTGGTTGAGAGAGACCAGCAATGTGAATAGTTTTAACTAGAGGAATCCGAATATCCCCTCTTGAGTTGACCAAGATATTCTCTCCTAATCCAGCGGTAGTAACCCCTCCTATCCCTGTGCTTAATTGGGGATGATTATACGTAACAATCGTAATCCTATCATGGGGACGAATTTTATACTCAAAGGTTGCAGGGTCTATACGGGTGGTGTAGACTCTATTTAAATTCTCTTTTTTTGTTCCTTGTTTCAAGGTGTTGGTTTGATTAAACATGACATACTCATCTTTCAAACTACAAGCATTGAGTATGAGTAGTAGTATTAAATATAATGAAAATTGTCTCATTATCTATTTCCTTTGTAAAAAATAAAATATTATTTGTAATTATAACATAAAAATATTATTTTTAAATAAAAAATAATATTTTAAAACTTTAATGTAGTTTAGAACTATTAATTATTTTATCTAAATTATATTATTTTAATTATTAAAGCATAATTATCTTGGTATAATTATAATGGTATAATATATTTTAACAAAAATAAGTATAATTTAATGAAAAATGACAGATAATGTCTCTTTTAAGTGAGTATTGAAAGTAAAAAAATATAAGGAAAAGAAAATATCATGAGTGATGTACAACTAAAAGTAGTAAAAATTATAAAAAAAAGTAAAATATCTGATAACCAACTAGTAGGAGTTAAATATGTAGAAAAAAGAGTTTTAGAGTTGGTTGTGTTGTTTATTCTTGCACCATTTGCTCTTCTAATCTCTTTTTATACGATTTATAGAATTAAAAAAGAGTCTAAAGGGGCTATATTTTTTACTCAATCACGAGTGGGTTTAAATGGAAAAAAATTTACCTGTTACAAGTTTAGAAGTATGCACGAAAACAGTGAGTTTAATCCCTATACACAAGATGATGACCAACGTATTTTTCCATTTGGAAATTTTATGCGTAAAACAAGAATTGATGAGCTTCCTCAGTTTTGGAATATTCTTAAGGGGGATATGCACCTTATTGGTCCTAGAGCAGAGTGGGATATTCTTTCAGATGATTATGGTTTAAAAATACCAAATTATAAACAAAGACATTTAGTACGACCAGGAATTACAGGCTTGGCACAAGTCTATTACCCCTATGGACGGAACATCTATGATGCTAAAAATAAATTACAATATGATCGTCTTTATATTAACCGTTGGACAATTGGATTGGAGTTAAAAATTATTTGGAAAACAGTTGCTGTTGTTTTGGGAAAAAGAGGAATGTAGTTATTCTTTTAAATAAAAAATAAAAAAAATTAATATTAGATATAAAAAATATATATAGTTAAAAACTATAAATTTTAGAAACTATAAATTATAGAAAGTTTAAATAAATATGATGAAAACAATAATGATAGTGGTAAACACCTCTTGGAATATTTATAATTTTAGACTAAACCTTATGAGAGCATTGCGACACAATGGGTTTAGGGTTGTTGCATTAGCTCCTAGAGATAACTATTCGGTTAAGTTACAAGAGGAGGGATTTGAGTGGATAGAACTTCCCTTTGATAACTCCTCTACCAATCCAATTAAGGAGTCCATGCAGATACGATATTTCCATAGTATTTATAAAAAAGTAAGACCTAATATTCTTCTTCACTATACGATTAAGCCTAATATTTATGGTACTTTGGCAGCTAAGATGTTGAAAATTCCTGTTATTAACAATGTTTCGGGATTGGGTACAGTTTTTTTGAATAATACCATTAGTTCAAAAGTAGCAAAGCAACTTTATAAATTTTCATTTCGTTATGTAAATAAGGTCTTTTTCCAAAATGATGATGATTTGAACCTTTTTGTAAAAAATGGACTTATCGCCTCTAAATATACAGATAGAATCCCTGGTTCGGGTATTGATATTAATAGCTTTAAAAGTAGTGATGAGGTTTCAAAGGAGAAGCAGGAGATAATTTTTCTATTTGTGGCACGACTTATTCGAGAAAAGGGGATAGAGGAGTATATAGAAGCAATTAAGATGATTCAAGATGTTCCATTTGATAGACCTGTTAAGTTTCAAATTATTGGGGATTTGTATCCTTCTAATCCAAGTGCGATTCACGAAGATACACTAAAGGGTTGGATAGAGGAGGGTTTAATTGAGTATTTGGGGTATCAAAATGATGTTAAATCATTTATTGAAAAATCCTCTTGTGTAGTTTTACCCTCCTATCGGGAGGGACTTTCTAAATCACTACTTGAAGCGGCCAGTATGGAGAGACCCATTATTACGACCAATGTTTCAGGATGTAGAGATGTGGTTGATGATGGAGTTAATGGCTATTTGTGTGAAGTTCAAGACAGTTATAGTTTAAGAAATCAGCTTATTAAAATGATAGAGTTAACCCCAACTGAACGAGAAGATATGGGTAAAAGAGGACGAAAAAAGGTGATAAATGAGTTTTCCGATGAGCGTGTTATTGAGAAGTATTTGGACTCTATCCATACGATATTAAGTGATAACTAGCTTTAATTACGAAAATAATTATAATTAGGAGAAGTATATGAATCTTACCCACTTGGATGAGAACAATAAACCAAAGATGGTAGATGTCTCAGATAAAGATGAGACAACCCGTATCGCTGTGGCTTCAGGAGTGATTGAGATATCACAAGAGGCGTATGATGCTGTGGTGAGTAACTCAGCAAAAAAAGGACCTGTCTTGCAAACAGCTGTGATTGCTGCGATTCAAGGGACAAAACAGACAAGCACATTGATTCCCATGTGTCACCCGTTGATGTTAACTTCTGTAAAAACAGAACTAGAGGAGTTACCAGCGCTTCCAGGGTTTAAACTAAGTGTTCGAGCCAAACTTAAAGGGAGAACAGGGGTTGAGATGGAGGCTTTAACAGGTGTAAGTGTGGGGCTTTTGACTATTTATGATATGTTAAAAGCGATAGATAAAGGGATGGTAATCAAAACCGTTCAGCTTGAGGAGAAAGAGGGAGGAGTATCTGGTGATTTTAGACGATAAGTGTTTGACCAAACCTGATATAGAGTATCCTTGTCAATGGGGCTATAAAATTATTGGTAAGGATAAAATGGGGCTAGAACAAGCTATTATTGAAGTGATGGAGCGTAGAGCATATACGTTTAAAGATGGTAATCGCTCTAGTAAGGGGAAGTTTGTCAGTATGAGTACCCGTTGTAAAGTGGCTTCAGAGCAGGAGAGAGATGCACTGTTTAAGGCATTTTCAGAACATCCTTCTGTAAAGATGGTGATTTAGTTAAAAGCTTTTGTGTCATGATAGCTGTGACCATGGAGAGCAGTACATAGATGAGAAAGAAGTAGAGACCCACTTCGATTTCAGCGTGAGTCACCTCTCCTTGATTGCTTGTAAAGTAGACCAAAAAGACAGCAACCACAAAAACATCTATCATTGACCATTTACCAAGAAGTTTAAAAAAATTCACAATGGTATGTGCAAAATTAAACTCTTTTGCTAAAATAACAAAAATTAAAGTAAATATTTTTAGGAGGGGAATAATCACCGAAAATACAAGAATAGTGAGTGCTACCATATTTTCCCCACTATCAAATAGTTTGGAGATGGAACCCAAAATTCCTTTGGATTCAAAGGAGAGTATCACATCTCCTAAATGCTCGACATCTTTATGTATGGTGACCATAAGTATGGGGTTAATGAGTCCGTAAATAAGCGAGATAAATGAGCCTAGTGCTAAAAGTAGTGTTCCATGTGAGGTCTCACAAAGAGGCGAAAAAAGAATAAGCAGACCCAGAGTATAGATAAAGTAGTAGAAGTAACGTTCACTCTGTTTTTTGTACTCTTGTTGTTGCTTTTTAATTAAATCAAATCGCTCTTGGGTCTTGTTTTTGATAAGTCCAAAAGAGATGGCAGAAGTGATGAGGTCTATTTTGCCTTGGGCGAGTCTTGAAGCGTTACTCTGTTGGGCAATGGTGATACTTATCTCTTCGTAAAGTTTTGCGTTCTGATACGCTTTAAATCCAAAATGGGTCAATACCAACAGTAGCACAAGTGCAAAGAGAAATTTTAGATATTGTATAACTTCATTCATGGATTAACCTTAAAATAGGTGAGGGTGGTTGGTAGCATGGCGATACCATTGTTGTCGGAGACCATGAGATATCTATTTTTTCCCACTTTGGTTAATCCCTCAAAATTATCAAATCCATCCCCTTTATCAGAGTTGAATGAGGCAAGAAGTTTCGATTGACATTGATGTTGTTTATTACACTTATCGAGATAGACTTTTTTCAATGAGATAAACAGGGGTTTAGCATAGCCATTATAGGCTCGTTCTAGTACTAAAATATTACCATCGTCCATTACCTCTAGTGCAGTAATGGCAGTATTTGGGTGTTTTTTCATCTTAAAATGCCACTCTTTTCCTTTGAGTGAATAGAGGGTTTGATTATCTTTAGCTCTTTTATTTAGTGGGTACTCTGCTGCCGTGATTATTCCATATTTTGGGTGGTATGCGATGCTTTCAAGCATTTTGTTTCTATCCTTATAATTGGACTTCTTACGCAGTTTTTGGGGTAGAGTATGGCTATTTTTGAGATGACCTTTTTTTGAGAGATTGGTAATTTGGGCATTACCTTCAAAAGAGAGGAGAAGTTGATTTTTACTATCAAGGGTTAGCCCTTCGGTATCAAAAGAGTTTTTTTTGTTATCTTGTATTTTATGTGCAGAGAGGTAGGAAAGATTGTTGATGCTGTTCGTAAAGTTTGCCGAAAAGATATAGAGGTTAGAACGGTCACCTACCATATAGAGTTTGTGACTCTTTTTATCATAAGCAAGGTCAGATATCCCAAAAAATTTAATACTATTTTTGGGAGGATATTCCAGTGAGATTTGCTCCAAAATAGTCACCTTATGGTTGGTTTTACCCTTTGCCATAATGTTGGTAAGTGTACAACCCATTAAAAATAGAGATATCGTTAATATAAGGATAAAATTTTTCATAAAAGATTATAGCATAAAAATATTATTGAAAATAAAAATAAAAAGAAAACAGACAAAGCGTGGTTAGACGTTGACTATTAATAGAAAAGAGGATAGAATATTAAATACTAATAGATAACAACAAAATATGGAGTATTTGTGAAAAGTAAGCAGTATTCAGTTAAGGTATTTGAAACCACAATAACAGATGAGAAACAATTCATAGAATTTTTTGATACAAACTATGCTCTTTTTAAAGACCATCTAATTCTTATTAAAGGCACATTAAGTAGTGATATTGGGGCTTATTTGAAAAAAAAACCGTTAAATTTTTTGCACAATCAAATGATTCCTGTAGGTAGGTCGCGTAAAGCATTAGAGTCAGAGCTTAATATTCAAAAAATTGAGAGTGATGTTAATCAGCAGATAGCCCAAGAAGAGATAAAGAAGCTCTCTACGCGATTGCAAAATAATTTGACCGTTTTGGACACGATTATTCGAAGTGGACGAGAGTTAAATATAGAGGGGGATTTGTTGCTTCTTAATCGTGTCAACAGTGGTGCAACCATTCACACAACAGGAAACCTTATTATTACTCAGGTAGTTGAGGGGGCATTGCGTTGTGATGGAAATTTTATGATGATTACTGCTTCTCCCAAGGCAAATATCATCTTTCATGGTGTCGAAGTAGATAACAATCTTTTGGCAGATAAATTAAATAGGGTGGAGTTAAAGAAAAATGAAATTTTGATAACACCTGTGATAAAAAAGGAGATAAATTGGGCATTGTAATTGCGGTAATAAGTGGTAAAGGTGGTGTCGGTAAGACGACAGCTACTGCCAATCTTGGCTTGGGTATTGCTATGAATGACAAAAATTGTATTGTGGTTGATTTTGATATTGGTCAGAGAAACCTTGATATGATATTGGGGCTTGAAAATCGTGTCGTCTATGACTTAGTACAGGTAATGGATGGTGATGCAAAACTAAAACAGGCTATTATTAAAAGTAAAGTAAATGAGAATTTACATTTTTTAGCCGCATCTCAAAGTAAGGATAAATCGGTACTAGAGTCTAAAAAGGTTGAAAAACTGGTGGCAGAGCTACGGGAGTCGTATGATTATGTTATCTTGGATTCTCCTGCGGGGATTGAAAGTGGGTTTGAGCATACCATTGAGTTTGCTGATGCGGCTATTGTTGTGGTAAATCCTGAGGTCTCCTCTATTCGTGATGCGGACAGAGCCATTGGTATTTTGGATTCAAAATCACAAAAAGTTAAAAATGGTGAAGAGGTGGCAAAATATCTTATTATTAATCGTATCTCTGCTGAGATGGTACAGAGTGGAGAGATGTTAAAAAGTGAAGATATTTTAAATATTTTAAACATAAAACTGGTGGGTAAAGTTCCTGAGGATAAAGGGGTTGTTGATGCTTCAAATCAAGGAAAACCTGTAATTTTGGATAAAAAATCAGAAGCAGGACAAGCCTATACTCGTATTGCTGGTCGCCTTTGTGGACAGAAAGTAGATATGAAAGATATAGAGATTTCTAATGTGGGACTCTTTAAAAAAATTACAGGGATGTTTAGATAATGTTTGATTGGTTATTTGGTAAAAAAGACAGTGCATCAATTGCAAAAGATAGGTTAACCATTGCGATTATGTCAGACAGAGACAGTATGAATGAGTTACCTTTTATGTCTGAGATGAAAGCTGAGATAGTAGAAGTGGTAAAAAAATATGTGGGGGTAAGAGCTGTTGAGATAAAAAAAGAGGTGCATGGTGACTTAGAAGCCCTCTCTATTGATGTTGAATTAGATCCTAATGGAGAGAAGTTGAACTAAAAGTAGTTCAACCATTTGTTAGACTATTAAATTATCAAGCAATAACTTCTGGAATTCTAATGGTTTGACCTGGGTAGATAAGGTTAGCATCTTTTATTACCTCTAAATTAGCCTCTACAATATGTGGATATTTACTGCCATCATCATAGAATTTAGAAGCAATCTCCCATAACGTATCCCCTTTTACAATGCTATAAAAAATCTCTTCAGGCTTCTCTTGTGCAGGGGTATCATCCGAAGTAGAAATCATCTCCATACTCACAAGTTGGTCGGCATTTACTTGTGAAATCCCTTCTACATTTCCTGCAATTAAGATGGCTTTTTCTCTGGTTTCAAAATCTTTAGCCACTCCTGCTAGAACGACAACGTCATCATTTACTTCAACAATTAAACCATCAATAGGTAGCTCATCAAAGCTCTCTTCTATCTCTTTTTTAATTGCCTCAGCATCATTTCCCATTCCCAGTAGACTCTTTCCTGCTGTTGATACAAAATCAAAAAAACCCATGTTCTATCCTTGTATAAAATTTGTTATAGATTATTATATTCTAATAACCTTAATTCTCTTTTAATTAATTCTCTTTTAAGATGCGGGGAAGTGTGATACCTGTTTGACTTTGGTATTTTCCTTTCCTATCACTATAGGTGGTTTCACACTGCTCATCGCCCTCTAAAAAGAGTACTTGGGCGATTCCTTCATTGGCATAGATTTTAGCAGGAAGTGGGGTTGTGTTTGATATCTCAATGGTAATATGTCCCTCAAACCCTGGTTCAAAAGGGGTAACATTGACGATAATTCCACATCGTGCATAGGTGCTTTTCCCTAAACATATGGCCAATGTATCGCTGGGCATTCTAAAATACTCAATGGTACGTGCCAGTGCAAAAGAGTTAGGGGGAACGATACAGACATCCCCTTTAAAATCTACTACATTATTTTCATTAAAATCTTTTGGGTCAACTACCTCAGCATTAATATTGGTAAAAATTTTGAACTCATCACTCACACGAATATCATATCCATAGGAGCTAAGTCCATAAGAGACCACTCCTTCTCCTACCAATCCTTCGCAAAATGGTTCTATCATCTTCTCATTGATTGACTTCTCTCTTATCCAACTGTCTGCTTTTAATCCCATAAAATACCTTTAAAAAATTTTCAGAATTATAGCATACTTAAAATCATAAGGAATACTTAATACTATATTAAATATAATAACTATATGATAAAGTTTATAAACTAGGAGTTTTGAATATGGCATATTTTTTTAAATACTCTACTCAGTACTTATTGATAATATTTATGTTGACAGGTACTCTCTTTGCTATAGAGATAGATAGTTCACAGCATGCCGTGGATGTGGCAGGAAAACAGAGAATGTTTACACAGAGAATGCTAAAAGATTATGCCATGATAGGGATGGAGAACAGTTTTGGGAAGCCTCAAGATGATTTGATAAAAATAATGGAAGATTTTGAAAATCATTTAGAGGCACTTCATAATTATACCAAGAATAAAAAGATTAAAATTAGTACGGATAAGATAAAAAATATATGGTTGCCTATTAAAAAGAGATTAAAATCTCAACCAAGTAAGAAGTTTGTGGGAAAATTACAAGAGGATTTAGAGGTGCTTTTAAAGGAGTCAAATCATGCCACAAAGCTCTTTGCCAAGGATACAGGAGAAAAGTCAGGCGAGATTATAGATGTCTCAGGACGACAAAGAATGTTGTCTCAACGAATGGCAGGACTTTATATGTTAAAAGCTTGGGGTGTTGATGATAAAAAGTTTGAAGAGAAGATGAGTTCTTCTATGAAACTCTTTAAAGACTCTTTGGAGAGATTAAAAAAATCAGAGTTAAATACCGTTGAGATTACAGAGCTTTTAACTCAGGTGGAGAAGTCATTTATGTTTTTTGAAATTATGAATCGCTCATCTCAAACGTTTATCCCTGCATTAATTTCTAAAAAGTCAAATGATATTTTAAATAACATGAACAGTGTAACAAAACTTTATGTTTCTGTTAGTAAAAAGTAGGAGAGTAGTATGAAATCTAAAAAAATAAACTACAGATGGGTACTGTTTCTTAGTACGACACTGTTTCTTTCAGCAGATGCTTCTGCCAATACCACCTCAACATCAAATATTACGGACAGTCAACTACTAAACTTAGCAGGTAAACAGAGAATGTTATCACAGAGAATTGCCAAGGATTATCTCTATATTGGTAAAAATATTGCCAAAACCAAAGCCAATAAGCAGTTGAAGGAGTCGATGAATAGTTTTTTATTGGCACATAGAAAACTGCAATCTTCTGTTCAAGATGAGGAGGTAAAAAATCTTCTCGCTTTTGTTGAGTTGAGTTCTAATGATTTTAAAGATATCTCGTCTCAAAAGTTTACACTTGATAACGCTCAACTGATTTTGGATTTGAGTGAATCAATGCTTGAGGGAAGTCAGTATATCTTTAACTCTTTGCAGAATACATTTAAGCTTAAAGAGTTAAAGGTCATCGATATGGCAACACAACAGCGTATGCTATCTCAACGTATTGCCAAATATTATATCTCATATCAATCAGGAATTAAAGATAAAAACTCAATAGAGATGATGCGAGATACCGTAAAAAATTTCTCTAAGAATCTTGAAATTTTGATGAAAAATCCCCATAATACCCCTCAAATCACGAAGAAACTGGTGAAAATTGAGAAACTTTGGAAAATTGTTCATAAGTTCTACAACAATATTGAAAAGGGGGGTCTTCCTCTTATTGTTTTTAATACAACGGATAATATCACTAAAAAGATGGACGAGATAACTAAGATGTACCTCTTGAGTCTTAAACAGTAGAAGAGAGGATACAATGAAAAAACTATTAATTATATTATCAATAATTCTCTTTATGGGTACAACTCTATTTGCTTCCACCAGAGGAGATGTAAAAATTATCGAAGCCTCGGAAAATATCAGACTATTAGGACAAAAAATAGCTAAAGATTATCTCTATTATTATAAAAATCCTAAAAAACTAAACTTAAAAGAGGATTTAGATGATGACATTAAAATGCTTGAAGAGTCTATTGTCGAGATAAAGATGATTACAAAACACAAAGACAGTAAGAATATCTTAGATTTTTTATCTTATAACAAAGAGGAGATAAAAGAGCTACTCAAAGAGGGGGTGAGCAAAGAGAGAAGTATTTTAATGCTTGATTATGGGGAGAGTTTTTTGGAGGGAGCAGACTCTATTGCTAAGGAGCATACTTATGCCTTCTCTGGTGAAGAGAAAATGTTGATGTCCATTAAAAAAATGGAGTATCTATTGGAAAGAACAACCAAATATTATGTTGCCACAATATTAAATATTGATAAAAAAAATAATTTTAATAGCATGAAACAGTCTATTGTAGCATTGGAAAAAATATTGGCAATCATTAACGCTTATTCCTATCCTACAATATTGGTGAAGGAGGTGGATAAGATGAATGATGTTTGGCATAAGCATAGAAATTTTCTCTATAAATCAAATGAGTTATCAGTACCCAATTTACTATTATCCTCTGAGACAATATTAAAAAAGAGTATTATAAAGATAGCTCTTTATCACAAACAAAACCAGTAAAGAGCATTATATGATAAAAATTAAAAATAACAGAAATAGCTCTTTTTTCTTAATTGTTTTGGTTGCAGGAGTTTTCTTGACACTGCTCTATTATAGTTATCTCTCTTATCTTAATTATAAAGAGAAGAGACACACTCTTGAACATATTTCATTGATTGAAAAGGTGGATAATATTTTATCCAATATTGACAAAGAGAGAACCTGTAGTGCTATTTATATGGGAACCAATCATAAATCAGATTTAGAAGAGCTAGAGAAGTATCGTAATCTGGTTAATATTGGATTAGAGGAGATTTTTGGGTTGTTACAAAGAGAGAGGAATCCTCTCCTCGATAAGTCAAGATTGAGAGACATCTCTGGTAGCTTAATTTATACACGAAGTTTGGTCAATGTTTTTAGCATTGATTATCAGCATATTCTTTTTGAGAACTATGCGACTAAGATAGTTAAACCTTTTGTGGATATTGTGAAGTATCTTACAAAAATCTCCTCAATTTCAGATGACTATTTTCAGCTTTTAGTAGAGCAAGAAAATCTCTATTCTGAGAAGAGTTTTGTTACATTTATGTTGAGTGGACAGAAGGTGATGAACCATCAAGATTTATTAAAATGGGAGTATTTAATAGAGAATGATACGTTAATAAACGTAGATTTACAAATATTAACTACTCTACGAGGAGAGATTTTTCTTAACTCCTCAATAGGAATGTATACGGTACCTTTAAAACGATGGATAGAGGTTAACACTCATAAGAATAGCATCATTCAAGATAGAAAAAACAGTATTTTATCTGAGATAAAAAAGAGTATTAACAGTGAACTCTCTACATTAATATATCAGATACTTAAATATCTTTTGGCATCTTTGGCTCTTTTTATTATTTTAATCATACTCTCTTTTTTATATCGCAAGAGTCTACAAAATAACCGCCTTTTGATTGATACATTGAGTGACTTGGAATCAGATCTTAATGTTCATCAGAGAGAAGAAATAAAAAAAGTTCTTAAAAAAAATGACACCATTGCTATCTATCGTTTCTTGGTCAACGCGATTAAAGAGCCAAGTAGAGCCAAAGACCATTTTTTAGCAAATATGTCTCATGAAATTCGTACCCCACTCAATGGAATTATTGGTTTTACCAATATTCTTAAAGAGACAGAACTTAAGGAGGATCAACAGGAGTTCTTGGCAATTATTGAAGAGAGTTCAAATAATTTAATCTCCATCGTCAATGATATTTTAGATTTCTCAAAAGTGGCATCTGGAAAAGTTGAAATTGAAAATATTGCGTTTAATGTGATGGAGAAATTTGAAGCGAGTATCGACTCCTATGCCGCCAAAGCAGCCCAAAAAAATATCGATTTACATCTTTTCATTGACCCTACTCTTCCTGTTGAACTAATGGGAGATGCGACTAAAATTTCACAAGTTATTATTAATCTATTGAGCAATGCTGTGAAATTTACCGAAGAGGGAGGACGGGTAGATATTAAGATAGAGCAGGTAACTGTTATTGATAACCATGTGAGATTGAGATTTTCTATTAAAGATTCAGGAATAGGGATGTCTTTAAAGGAACAAGAGAAAGTTTTTGATGCTTTTTCCCAAGCGGATGCCAGTACTAGCAGAAAGTTTGGGGGAACAGGTTTAGGTTTAAGCATTTCCAAAAAATTTGTCTCTTTGATGGGAGGAGAGTTGGCATTGACGAGTACAGAGGGAAAAGGTACCACCTTTTACTTCTTTTTGGATTTGGAAAAATCACCTACTTCTATTGAAAAAGAGATTCCTGACTTATCTGATATCAATGCTCTTTATGTTACCTTGGTAGAGGAAGATAAGATAAATAAAAATCTTCAAACCTATATCTCCTATACAGGAGCAAAATTTGAAACCATAGACTATAAAAGCTTATTGACAATGGGTGGTTCTCAACTTCCAGATATTATTTTTATTGACCATCAGTATATTAACAATGAAAAGATAATCACTTCTCTCTGTGAACTTGATACCAAGAGTATTCTTATTAGCACCGCAGAGATAGAGAAATGCAACTGTGAAATAAAAGATAAAATTTCTAAAATATTATATAAGCCCATTAATTTTTCTAAAACACTAAGAAGTTTAAATATCGTCAAAAGAGAGAAAGTTTTACGAGAAGAGAACCATTCAAAAGGGGAGGTTGCTGAGTTAAAAGCAATCAAAACAACAAGGGTCTTTAAAAATGTCTCTGCATTGGTGGTTGAGGACAATTTTATTAACCAAAAACTCTTAAGCAGTATTTTGGGGAATTTTGACATTAATGTCACCTTGGCAAATAATGGACTAGAGGCGTTAACCCTCTCAAAAAAGAATCAGTATGATATTATTTTTATGGACATACAGATGCCCATTATGGATGGAGTTGAATCAACTCAAAAGATAATTGAGTTTGAGCAGGAGAATAATCTTATACACGTACCCATTGTGGCACTTACTGCGAATATATTGGATTCTGATAGAAAGAGATATTTGGAGATAGGCATGGATAGATACCTGAGAAAACCTGTTGATGTGAGTCATCTTATGGCGATTATTGAAGAGTATTTTCCCATTAAAGAGATTCGGGACTCTATCTATTTAGATAACTGTGGAAAAAAATCAAAGGGTCAATCAGATAAACTTATCCTCTATAAAGAGACAAGTTTAACAGGAAAAATATACACAGCTGTACTTAATAACTTGGGCTACAGTGTGGATTTTTATGGTTCCACAGATGAATTTTTAGAGCATCTTGATAAAGATAATTATAAGTTTGCTCTCTTTGATGCCAAACTTTTTACCAACATTAATAGTGAACATATTGTGGTTGACTTAATTCGAAAGAGTGGTGCAACTCCCATCGCTTTTGTAGATAAAAAAGGGGAAAACAGCTATTGTGAGACACTAGATTCCATAGGTCATGCCAATGAAATTTCAGAAAAACTTGCAACTGCTCATAGAAACGCAGAAAAAAGAGGCTTATAAAAAATCGATGATAGACTTTAGTATTTCAGATATTTTTTTGGCTAAAATATTGATTAAACTGATAATTATTATTTCCTATACATTCTAAAAACAGGCTTGGCTTTTTGATAAGGAAAAGTAAATTATTTTATAATGAGTCAACACCCCAAAAAACACCCCACCCAAAAAACATTCCACATACTTAAATCTTTACCTTGTAAAAAAGAGGATACTTAAAAACTCTCTTAAGAAAAGGGGAGGTTTTGGTATAATCTACTCAAAAAGGAGTGCTGGTTTTGGAAGAGAAAGAAGAGAGTTTAGTTAAACAAGTTTGTAAAGAGTATGACTTAACGGTTAATCAGTTATCAGAGAAATTAGAGATACCAAGAGGAACAATTGGGCGATGGATGTCAAACAAAGATTTACCAAGAA
>CAYVNI010000156.1:0-3409 GCA_964452815.1 uncultured Sulfurovum sp. | reverse complement strand
ACATCCTATAACAATTCTCCTTAAATAAAAATAAAATATACTTCAAAATTTTTCTGATTTTTTTACCCTCATTATTTTATAATATATTATTTTTAAAAAGATTTAGAAAATCTTTTTTAGATAATTTTACTATTTAATAATAGACTATTGGTGGGAGATTTTTTAGGGGTAGTAGGTTGATTAGCTTAAAATTACAATAAATATTTAAATTAATTTAAGCTCGCTCCCATTGCTCCTGCGTGGGAGTGTATATGAGAGTTTTTATATTTTTTAAATAATTGAGTTCTCGTATGCTTTCCCCCGAGGACGGGTGGGAACTAGCTAAAAAGAGTTAACTCTTCGTATAAGTAGATTTTTTTTCTGCTACTCTATCCAAACCGTACTCACTATTAATCATATAATTTTGGCTCTTTTGAGCTTTTAACATCGTATAGACTATCGACGCAATACCCTTGGCAATTTTCTCTTCACTCAAAATTTGTGTCGCCACCTCTTGATGGTTCTCCATATTCTCGATAACAGCATCGGTCATGGTTTCGACAAAGCCACCCATCATCGCTTGCTCTTGGCTATTTCGCTCTACTTGCTCCATCACTTTTTTGTTTTCAGCCATTTTATCTTTGAGCGTTCTAACATAATTAATCATATCATCCGAACTAAATGCTCCACGAAATAGGCTGTTCATCTCATCAACAATATAAGAGAGCAACTCTTTTTCAGGGTCTCTAGCCACTGCTCCTCCTGAGCCAATGGCTTTTAATTGGGCATCTTCTCCCAAGAGTTCAATACTACTTGCTTTTTGTTGGTGCAACTTATAATGGCTCAACTCCACCATCGAAATATCAATCGGTTCTTTGGTTTCATAGGTTTTTAAGTTCGGAATCAGATGTTTCACAAATGCCCAAAGCTTCTCTAGCTCTTCATCTGCATAATCGACTATCTGTGACAAAAACTCATAAAGACGGACAAACGTGACCAAATCTTTTTTAAAAATATCCAATTCACTCTTCTTCTCATTTGCCTCTTTCAAAGAGAGCCGATGATTATGAATCAAGGTCTCATCAGTTTCCTCTTCTAGCAGTTCACTATAACTATTTATCAATTTTAATACTTTTTTATAGCCCATTTTATACTTATCTACAGCAGGTTTCATAGCCGAAGTCATTTTGGCTTGATTGATAACAGGATTAAAAAATGCCTTAGCAAAATACTCTATATCTTGCTTTGTAAAGATGCTGTTTTCTTCAAGTTTCATCTCTAACTCATAAACAATATTTGGGTCGGTCACGTCCTCTATTTCGGTGGTTTTAAAATAAGGCTCAAACGCCTCTTGTATCTCTTCTGCGTCATTATAAAAATCCAAAATAAAGGTCTGCTCTTTTCCTGCATAGGTTCGGTTTAGTCGCGAAAGCGTCTGCACACAATCGACCCCACCAAGCTTTTTGTCTACATACATAGCCACCAATTTTGGTTGGTCAAAACCCGTCTGAAACTTATTGGCAACCAACATAATTTGATATTCGCTTGTATCAAATGCTTTTCGCATATCACGCCCCTTTAAATCGGGGTTCATATTACTTTCACTGTACTCTTTGCCTTCATTTTCGACCTTGCCCGAAAATGCCACCATTACACGCATCTTTTTTTCCAAACCTTGGGCTTTTAGATACTTATCAAACTCCAATTTATAACGTACAGCCACTTGACGGCTAGAGGTCACAATCATCGCTTTGGCTTGCCCTCCAAGCATATGAGCAACATGGTGCATAAAGTGTTCACAAATAATCTCTATTTTTCGTGAAATTGTATGCAGGTGTTCATTCAGATATTTAGCAATCTGAACCTTGGCTCGTCTGCTCTCGACCTCTCTATCTTTTTTCACATCTTCATGTTCAAGTTTGTAATAATACTTATAGGTCGTATAACCCCTCAGCACATTCAAAATAAACCCCTCTTCAATGGCTTGTTTCATGGTATACTCGTGAAAAGCTTTGGGTTTGTTCTCTTTTGATGCAGGCTTAGAAGGGTCAGGAAGTACCCCAAACATCTCCAAGGTCTTAACCTTTGGTGTTGCCGTAAAGGCATAATAGCTCAAATTTTTTCTAGCATTTCTTGCCTCGAAAGATGCCACCACCATATCTTCTGCACTAAATTCACTACCCTCTTCTATCTGCTCAACATTCAAAACCTCTCTAAGTTTTGTGGCTGTGCCTCCTGTTTGACTAGAGTGTGCCTCATCGGCAATAATGGCATAGCTGTTCTCTTTGAGTGTTTTTTTCTCTCGTATCGCTTCTAGCACAAAAGGAAAAGTCTGAATCGTCGTTATAATAATCTTTGCATCTCTCTCTAACGCTTCGGTTAACTGAACCGATTTTGATTTACTTGACCCTTTACGATGAATGTTAACCAACAAGCCCTCTTTATGTTCAAAACTAGAAATGGTCTCTTGCAGTTGGTCATCAAGCACCGTTCGGTCGGTAATCACAATAACCGAATTAAAAACAGCCTTTCCATCTGTTCCATGCAACGAAGAGAGCTGATGAGCCAACCAAGCAATAGAGTTAGATTTACCCGAACCTGCCGAGTGTTGAATCAGATACTGTTGTCCTGCTCCATATTTTCGGCTATGAGCCAACATTTTACGCGTAGCATCAAGCTGATGATAACGTGGAAATATCATTGTCTCTTTTATGCTCTTTTTACCTTGGTGGTCTTCAACCTCTTTACGCTCCAAGTGCATATATCGGTGCAAAATATTCAAAATACTCTCATGATTCAACACCTCTTCCCAAAGATATTGCGTTGCATACCCATCTTTATTTTGTGGATTCCCTGCTCCACCATCAAGAGTTCCCTTGTTAAACGGTAAAAAGAAGGTCTTCACCCCTGCTAGTTTGGTTGTCATCCACACTTCATTACCACTCACAGCAAAATGTACCAAAGCTCTCTTTTTAAAGCTCAATAAGGGTTCGCCTTTTGGAAGCCTATCAGTTCTATATTGACTCTTCGCCACCTCGACAGCTTGGGTAAAATCGGTTTTTAGCTCAATCGTAGCAAAAGGAATTCCATTGATAAACAGCACCAAATCAATAGAATTTCCATTCTGTTCAGAGTAATAAAGCTGTCTAACCACCCGTAAAATATTAGCATCGTACTTACTCTGAATCTCAGGGTTTTCCAACTCGGGTCTAAACTGACAAAGCCGAAATTTTGCCCCACGGTCTTTGACTTCGTTGCGTAAAAAATGCAACGAACCATAAGAATCCAACTGCTTCGCCACCCGTTCACAAAGTGCGTTATCAACATTTACACCATAAGTTTTAGAGAGTTTTTCATACGCTTTAGAAGAGGTAGTTTTAACATAAGTCACAAGGTCTTGGGGATAGAGAGCCAAGGTTTTATCATAATT
>CAYVNI010000155.1:0-2330 GCA_964452815.1 uncultured Sulfurovum sp. | reverse complement strand
AAATCTCTTCTAATGTCTCTTTTTTTACCGTGCTATCCCACTTCTCATATCCATCTCCATCAGGTTTACAATGGTTTGCATCTTTTATACTATTTGCTTTTTCTAAACAGTTTTTAACCTCACCACTCTCCTTTGCCTCTTCCAAAAATCTCTTTTTTTGTATGGGAAACATCGCCTTTTGCATATACTCTTTTGCCATATTCATCTGCTCTTTTGTGGGTGCTTTTCCCTTAACCACACCAGCTTTAGTATAGGCTTCATTCATGATTTTTATCATTTTTGCCTCTTCATCCTCTCCTTTTTTTGACTTCTCTATATACTTCTTATCCATCTCTTCAAGCTCATTTTTATTAAATTTTTTAGGCTCTCCTATGGGTTGTCCATCCTCGCTAAAACGCATCGTATAGACAGGGAAGTCAGGCATTTTAAAATCATCTTTGCTAAGTGTAATATCAAACTCTGCTTTGGTAGCCACGATTACCCTTTTCATACCCATCAAAGTGGTCTCTTCTCTAAGTGGAAAACCTTTGTAAAAACAAGTTTTACTCATCTTCCCAAGTTGCCAAACATCACATTTATGTCCAGCCACTGTATCTGTTCCTACTTTTTTCATTTTTTGAAGTTTCAACATCTTCTCCACAGAGCCTTTATACTTTTTTGTACCAAAAAGTATCCCTGCATAATTTGTGCTTCTGTTCATTGTTTTTTTGTTAAAATCAGCCACATAGCGTATATCTCCATTTATATATTTTATCTTATGGATTTTATTTACTTTTGTTTTACCATTTGTGGTATTTTTAATAACAGTGTTAATCTCTTCTAGCTCTTGCTCTCCATAGTTACCAACAACTATTCGTTTAGTTCCCGTCTCACTATTGCTAATAGAACCAACCGTTTGAGTGCTTGTTATCTTTAGTTCTATCTTGGCACTCTTTACTTCATAGTGACCCTCTGCTTGTGCCATATTTATTGCCATTAGTGTTATTATTGAAATTTTTGTTGCTGTTTTCATTTTTATCCTTTAAAATTTATTTTGTTGTAGAGGTCTCACTAGCAGTCATATCTATAATAAGTTTCTTACTATCTTTTCCTATAGTAAACTTCTCCTCTTTTTTCTCACTTCCTACCGTAGCCTCTACACGATAATCTCCTGCGTCTAAAGATAGTTGAAGTGCTTTAGAACAAATCATCTTTGCATCATGTACCATACGACCAGAATTTGCATAGACTTCATAACTTACATTTACATTCATATCTGTACATTTTGTTTCTATTCTGAATTGTTCAAATACAACATGAAGTTTAGTAACTTCTCCTGCTTTTATCTCAAATGCTGTCAACTTTTCAAATTCATTATATTTTGATTGGAGGAAATATTTTCCTACGGGTAGTTTCCCTTTTCCAGCTTTCTTTTTAGTGGAGCTTATATTATTTATACCATCACCTCTTTTACCCTCATCGTCTTTATACATATAGTGATATGCATCTATCCATTTTCCACCCTCTTTTTCACTGGCAGTAATCTCCAAGTTTTTCTTCAATTTCTTAGGAGTTGGTTTAGGTGTAGGCTTCGGTGTTGGAGTCGGTTCAACTTTCTCCACCTTTTTAACAATCTTCTTCATCGCATCATTCAAAGCCGTAGCATTTTTAGCAGAGAAGTACTCTCCACCTGTTGCATCAGCGATACACTCTAACTGTTTGTCAGTTTTTGTATCTACATTAAATCCAATAACATGGGTCACAAAATCTATCCCTCTTTTTTCCAAATTTTTAGCCACAGCACAAGGGTTGGCATCACAACTCTCTTTTCCATCACTTATTAAAATAATGGTGGCTTTCTCTTCTGTAAATTTAAGCTCTTCAGCTACCTTTTGGAGGGTACGAGCAATAGGGGTTTTTCCTTTTGGTTGAATTTTTCTGATGATAGAGATAATCTTATCTTTGTCCACAGTTGATACAGGAACAACGGTTTCTATATCGCTACAATCTCCCTTTTTACGGTGACCATACACCGTTAATCCAAGCTCAACATTGGGGTTCCACTCACTGACCACTTTGTTCAGTGCCTCTTTGGCGATGGTGATTTTATTGACCCCATCTATCTGCCCCCACATACTCCCACTGGCATCAAATATGATGACAGCTTGTGGCTTGTCTTCGGCTATTATATTTGTCGTAAATAGTGTTAAAATTAGCATTAGTTTTAGTAATGTTTTTTTCATTTTCTTTCCTTTTCTTTAACGTGATGGAGTAAAAGTAACCGTCACTGTCGATTTACCTTCTAAATTTCCCCAATCACCTGTTCTTTTTACTGTAAAAGCTTTATGCTC
>CAYVNI010000154.1:0-3063 GCA_964452815.1 uncultured Sulfurovum sp. | reverse complement strand
TATTAATATAAGGAGAGATGGATGTCTCATAATAATATAAAAGATATAAATATACAAAATAGAATTAATTTAGTACATCTAATTACAGGTTTAGGGGTAGGAGGGGCAGAGCGTGTGGTACTTGATTTGTCTCGAAACAGTGATAGTCAGAGGTATGAAACCTCAGTAATCTCAATGTCTAAACAAGATGCAATGTTGGCGTTATTTCAAAAAGAGAATATTGAGGTTAATGTTCTGTATAAAGATAGCACCATCAAAGATTTTTTTAAGATACTTAAAGAGGTAAATAGGAGCATCAAAAAGCAGAAGATTCAAGTTATTCATGCACACATGACCGATGCGATGATGGTGGCTGTTTTGGTAAAAGTGTTAAATCCAAAACTAAAACTTGTTTTTACTTCGCACAACATTACTTTTGGTTCAAAACTACGAACAACGGCGATTAAACTTTTAAAACCTTTTAGAGACAGAGATATTCTCTTTTCAGATGAGCAGTTAAGCCCCATCTATAAAAAAAATTATGAGATGATTCCCAATGGAATTGATATTGGTCGTTATCAACTTAATTTACAAAAAGATAAAAAATTTACATTTATTACCGTAGGTAGATTGGAGAAGCAAAAAGACCACATTAAGCTATTGGAAGCAGTTGTGAAATTAAAAGAGAAAAATATTGCGTTTCAGCTGTTAATTGTGGGAGAGGGAAAAGAGCCAGCGCAAAAAGAGAAGATTAAAGCGTTTATTACGACCCATAAACTCCAAGAGCAGGTGCATCTTTTAGGGGTTAGGTTTGATATCCCAGAGCTAATTTCAAAAGCAGACTGTTTTGTCTTAAGCTCGGCGTGGGAGGGATTACCCATTGTTCTTCTTGAAGCGGCTGCAAGTCATGTACCCATTATCTCTACCCCTGTGGGAAGCATCCCCTCTTTGATTGATGAGCATTGTGGATACTTAGCCGATGAAAATTTTGCAGAGACGATGGAGGAGGTGATGCAACACTACGCCTCAGCCAAAGAGAGAGCCTCTTTGCTCTATGATAAAGTGGCAAAAAACTACTCCATAGAGAGTATTGTTAAGCGACATGAGAAGATATATGAGGAGTTGGTATGATGAACTTTCTATATCATAGAAATCAAAATATTACCATACTATTTTTACTTTTAGCAACACTTCTTGCCTATATGTTGCTTTTGGTATTGACCCAAAACCACTTTACCTATGCCATTAGTGCCCCCTATATTCATATGAGTATTGCCAAATATTTTATCACCGATGGTATCTTAAGTGTGGATGGAGAGACCTTCTCCTCTGCCTCTTCTGCACCATTGTGGATGATGCTCATATCCCCTTTTTATAAGTTGGTAGGCAGTGAGATGTTTGTCTATATCTCTGCGTTATTAAACGTACTGTTTCAGGTGCTCAGTATCGGGATAATTTTTAAAATAGTAGAGGGATTAACAGGTAAAAAGATGCACTATCTCTATGGTCTGTTGCTTGTTTTAGGTACGCCATTTGTGACGCTTACCCTTGGTGGGGCTGAACACTCGTTGCAGATATTTTTGATGGTTTGGTTTCTTTACTATTTTGTTTTATATTTTCAAGACCAAGAGAAGAGAGAATATAGAGTAAAACTTCTGCTTTTAGCTCCTTTTATTGTTTTTGTTCGTTATGAAGATTTTGCATTTATTACCGCTGTTTCGATGTTGATGGCACTCTATCTAAAAGATTGGAAGATGGCGATAAGCTTAATCTTCTCAAGTCTAATCTTTGTGGCTATTTTTGCTTTTTGGAGTGCTGTTATTTTAGGAATTGACCCTGTGCCTACCTCTATTATTGCCAAAAGTACGGTGGGAAGTGAAGTGAGCTTTTTTGAGAAGTTTTTAGGCAATCTCCGTCAGCCTCATATTGTGATGCTTTTTAGTTTAAATATAGCGATTCTCTTTTTATCATTTAAGAAAAAAAATAAGCTTCTATTGGTACTTACTTCTATCTTTATGCTAACACTAATGGCTCATCTTCTCTTTGCAAGATTGGGGTGGATGTACCGATATGAAGCCTATTTGGTACTGTTTGGTATTCTTAATATTATTCTCTATCATCACTTTTTTGAGGTAAAAGGAAAGTGGTTCTATCTCATTGGAGCATTTATACTATTGGGTCTCTCCAAACAGATAGCCTACTCCCCTTACTACGCCTCTATGAGTGCAAAAAAGGTCTATGAGCAGAAGATACAAACAGCTAATTTTGTGCGTGAACACTACAAATCTTCCCATCTTACGACAGATAATATCGGTACGATTCCTTATTTTTCAGATGTAAAAGTTTTTGATATTCATGGTCTAACAAACCCTGAAATAATTACCCTTAAGAAGCAGGGAATCTATACCGATAGTATAAAAAAAGAGTTGATTTTACAGAAAAATAATGAGATGATTATCGCCTATAGTAGTCGATTTAAAAATGCCCATATAGAGGGATATACAAAGATAGTAGATTGGCATGTTGTCAATACATTTTTTCCTACAGATAGTACCATCTCTTTTTATAGTCGAGCCGATAAATTAGAGGAGAACTTCCTAAAACTAAATATATTTGCAGAAGAGAAATTGTCTAAAAATGTTGAAGTTATTTGGAATGAAAATATGAAAAAAGAGGGTTTAAATTGAAATTATCACTGTTAAAACTACCATTAATCTTAAAGTTAATGCGTCCACACCACTATATTAAAAATATATTTATATTTATCCCTCTGTTTTTTGCCCTAAAAATTACAGATATGGGACTTCTTTTGAGTGCATTTATTGCGTTTATCGCGTTCTCTTTGTCTGCGAGTGCTGTCTATATTCTTAATGACTATTTTGATATTGAAGATGATAAGAAGCACCCCAAAAAGAGGTTTAGACCCTTGGCCTCAGGAGAGGTGAGTAAAAAAGAGGCTCTCTCTATGATGATGCTACTTTTTGGTAGTGCCATTGCACTAATAGCTTGTATCTCTTTTGATGCAACCTTAATACTGTTTTTTTATGTGATGATGAATGTAGCTTATAGTTTACACTTAAAACA
>CAYVNI010000153.1:0-3460 GCA_964452815.1 uncultured Sulfurovum sp. | reverse complement strand
AAATTTAGTAAACAATGCAAAAGATGCCCTTATAGAGCGAAAGATAAAAGAACCAACGATTCATATAGATATTCAAAAAAATTGTGTAAGTGTTTGTGACAATGCAGGAGGAATTTTAAAAGAGAACCAAAATAAGATATTTGAACCCTACTTTAGTACCAAAACAAACAGTGATGGTATTGGACTCTATATTGCCAAGACAATTATAGAGACCGAAATGCAGGGGAGACTCTCTTTAGAAACTACCAAAGAGGGTAGTTGTTTTATTATTGAGCTTTAATCTAAATATCGTTGAGGATTGCCAACACTTTAACCGCCGAACGGTCAATAACCATTTTGGCAAGAGGCACATTTCCATCACCTTTAAAAATGGTAAAGAAGGTAAGATTGTTCTCTACACTGTCCCCCTCAATACTTTTTACAATAAAAACGTGTCCATCGGTCGTTCGGGCTTCCAACATATTGGTTACACTAAATCCGATATCAAGAGAAGATTCACTCATCTCTAAAAAAGCATCATTAAAGATACTTGCAGAGTAAACAATATCACTGTTTGTTCCCTCTTCATCAACATAAAGTGTCTCTCCAGCCTTATTTAAAATAGCTGCACCAAGGTATCCGTTTACGCTCTTTAATTTTTTCATTGGTTCATTGAAATCTAACATTTTTTTCCTTTAATTTTTATTTATTAATCTTTTGCTATAGCAATCATTATATCATTAAATGGCTTGTTATTTAAATATTTATTCAGTGCTATTTTTGAAGCTTCTATTCCTTCACTCTCTTCAATCTTCAAAAGTTCTCTATACAGAGGCTCTATCACTGCTCTGGCTGACATACGCATCTTTTTACGGGTAGAGACATAGTTTCTTAATGTTCCATCAGGGTTAAGTGTAGGTCTCACATAAGCTAGAACCCAATAGAAAGATCCATTTTTTGTCATATTTTTTACAAAAGCGTGAACTTCATTGCCTTTTTTTAACTCATCCCAAAGAAATTTAAAGACAACTTTTGGCATATCAGGGTGTCTTAATATAGAGTGAGGGGCAAAAGTTAACTCTTTTTTGGTATAGCCTGAGAGTTTGTAAAAAATTGGATTGGCGTATTCAATATTTCCTTCTTCATCTGCTTTTGAGACAACAATATCCACAGGTTTGACTTCAACTTCCGTATCGTTTGGAGTAGGTCGTAACATTTATTATCCTTTATAACTTAATATGATAGTATTGTATCTAAATAAAATAAAAACTAATATAATATAATTTAACTTTTTTTAATAAATAATTATTTATTATAGAAAATTATGATAGAATATTTTTTAATAAATTCTAGGAAAGGAGCTATTTAATAAGATGAGTAAAAATAAAGAGCAGTCTTTAAATATCATCTCTCAAAAATTTGCTAATATGGAACAAACCAAACTCTTTAAAGAGTTGTCTATAGCACTAGAAGAGAGTATAAAAGAGATAAGTGGTGCAGAATATGGATTGATTGGAATGGTTGATAAAAGAGGAAAACAAATAAAATTCCTTAATAGAGATATAAGCTTTGAGATAATGAAAGGGGCTGATAGTATTCTCCAAACAGCTCTATCCTCTCAAAAACCTCTCTTTGAAAATTACACAGTAAGCCATAAAAAATATAATCCTAAAATTGATAATCCTCTAAAAATAGAGATTAAATCGATGTTAATTATGCCAATTTTAAATCGAGAAAAAACAGATATCCTTGGCTTTATTCAAGCAGTAAATAGTTTAAATAATCCCATAAAATTCGGGCGTTATGACCTACGAATACTGAGCCTTTTAGAAACCTATGCTCGTGAGACATTTGAATGTGACAATCATCACAAAGTAGAAACAAAACAGAAATCCCCGACTCCTCCCCTCAAAATAGTACGAAGAAAAACCAAAAATGAATTAGAGACAGAAGTTAAATGTTATGAAGAGGAAATTAACGCATTAAAAATAGAATTAAATTCAAAAAAGATATTAACCTCCGAGCTAAAAGAGTCTCTTTTCTTAACAACTGAAGAGCTAAAAAAGAACAAACAACAGATTTCTAAATACGAGCTTCTCTTAGAAGAGAGTTTTTTTAAGAAAGAGGAGATAAAAAGGGAAAATGAGATAAAAATCATTTTAAATTTTTTAACCAATGAAGTAACTTATTTTCTCAAGGAAAAAGATAAAATATATCTTTTTTTAGAAATTATTAAAAACTCCATACACAATCCAAAACAGTTATCATTCATCAATAATGAACTTGAGAACTCTTCTATTTTAAATAACTTGTCACAGACTCTCTATACAGTAGAAAAACTGCCTTTAATTGAAAACTCTTTTAATATTTTTCAAGCCGTAGCAGAGGTGGCTAATCTCTACAGTCATGAATTTTCAAATAGAAATATTACCTTTAATATTTTTATAAATCCACAACTACCCAATTGGATTATAGGAGATGAGGAAAAAATCAAGAGTCTTATGATTCATCTCTTAAATAATTTATATGGATTGGTTGACAATGGTGGAGCTATTGAGCTGTTGGTATCTTTGTTGACACCAACTAAAAGTTTAACCATTGAGATTAAAGGGCTACTACCCAATAAATTAAAAGAGATTAAGAGATTATTTCAAAATAAAAAAATCTCACATGAACTCACTACAAGTAGTAGTGGCTTGGGGCTTACGATCTGTAGCAATTTAATTACCATCTTGGAAGCAAAACTCAAACTCACTACCATTGGGGGGGATGAACACTCATTTAGGATAGATATCCCTATCAAAATTGATGAGAAATCCATAAGAAAAGTACTTCCATATAAAAATGATAAAAATGATAAAAAAGTGGGTATATTGATGAATGAGTCAAACCTCTACGCCTATCTCAATGTAGAACGATATCTGCTAAGTTTGGGTATTAAAAAAGAGAATATCCTTCTCTTTAAAAACCATAAAAAAATCAACAGTACAACATTCTTCCATCTCTTCTGTTTTGAAAATATGCTCTCAAAACAGTTTGATATGAGTCGATTCAACTCTATTGCTATACTAAAATATAGTTCAGAAATAAGTAACTATAATTATGGGAAAGGAATAGAGGTACATGAGATGTATATTAATAACTATTATGGATTAACCCTTCAAAAGATACTTTTTCCTAATGTCCACATTGAGGATATTACACAAAAAACACTCTTGGTAAAAGACTCTTTTTTTAACAGAGTGGTCAATAAATTTCGTTAGTAAGCTTAATTGAATATAATATAATAGAAAATTAGCCTCGTCTAGTTTTTCTAGTTTGACTCTTTTTCTCTTTCTCCACATCAAACGACCTGTACCCATCTCGTTTGGTGGTTTTTCTCTTCTTTTGACTGGGTGTATAGCTACTCTTTTTTTTACCAAAGGCACCATCTATTTTTTTCTTTTTATCCACTGTTTTTCTGGCTCCCCGTTGAGCCTTT
>CAYVNI010000152.1:0-3089 GCA_964452815.1 uncultured Sulfurovum sp. | reverse complement strand
CAGTTTTGGGATGGTCGTGACCCTGACCTAGAGGCACAAGCACAAGGACCGATGCAAGCCGCTCCTGAAATGGCGATTAGCAAAGAGATGGCTGTTAAGCGAATTGGCTCAATGGCAGGATATCAAGAGCAGTTCAAAGCCTCATTTGGAGATAACAACATTAGCTTTAAGAAGATTGCTGATGCGATTGGTGCTTTTGAGCGAACTTTAGTGACTCCTTCGGCATTTGATACATTTTTAGCAGGGGATGAAAAAGCACTCTTAACCAAAGAGCAAGAGGGGCTAAAAACGTTTATTGACAAAGGGTGTACTGCGTGTCACACAGGTGTTGGTATTGGTGGAGGAATGCAGAAATTCCCACTTGTTAAACCATATAAATATGCCAATATTGGTGATTTCAAAGGGGATAAAAACGGCATGGTCAAAACCCCAACGCTTAGAAATATTACACAGACAGCACCATATTTTCACAATGGGGCAGTATGGAGTCTAGAGGAGGCTGTTAAGATAATGGGTGAGACACAGCTTGGTATGGAGTTAAAAGATAAAGAGATAACCTCAATTGTTACCTTCTTGAAGTCACTTGATGGTGAGATGCCAACCATTACCTATCCTAAACTTCCATCGGTTACGGCAACTACGCCTCAGCCTGAATTGGACTAATATAAAATAGAGAACATTCGATTCACA
The DNA here is from genome assembly GCA_964452815.1 of uncultured Sulfurovum sp. Lineage (GTDB taxonomy): Bacteria > Campylobacterota > Campylobacteria > Campylobacterales > Sulfurovaceae > UBA1140. The sequence continues at coordinate 2,399 of CAYVNI010000152.1, read as the reverse complement.
CACAGTTAATATACCTTAGATATTATTTCAAAATAAGGAGTAACTGTGCTATTTTTTAAAAATTTAACCCTACTGTTGGTCACGATTCCTCTTGTTGCAACCACCTTGCCCCAGTTGATTGAGCGTGGACTAGCAGAGAACTCTGCGATTAAAAAAACCGAGCTTCAGATAGATTTAATGAGAACCAAGCAAGAAGAAAGCATTGCTAAACAGTTCGGTAATTTGGATTTGATAGGAAGCTATACCCATTATAGTACACCACGAACTCTCGCTCCTATTGTCCCCTCATCACTCTCTCCGACAAGCTCCGTGGACACCACCAGTAACCTTTTTAGCTCGGCTCTTCAATTCTCCATGCCACTCTTTACAGGTGGAGCGTTGAAAGAGCAGGTCTCTATAGATAAGATTTCAGAGCGTATGGGTGAAAGCCGAAGAGCTTTAACCAAAGAGGAGTTGATTTACAATATCCGTTCACTCTATCTATCAGCCCTCTCACTCCAAGAGATTATCCTCTCACAAGAGCAGTATGTCGTTGCACTAGAGAGTCTTAGCCAGACCATCTCTTTTGGGGTTGAGGTTGGGAAAAAAGCAAAGATAGAGCTACTTAAAGCTGATAATAACCTACAAGAGGCGAGAGGTAAAGTAGTTGTAAGCCAAAGTTCTCTTCGTCTGGTCAAAGAGACGTTGGAGGCACTTACCCACCATAACAATATTGGTCATTTAGAACCATTAGAGGTGAGAATAAGTAGCCTTGATGGCTCTATAAAACCTGCTGATTTAGAGCAATTAGAACGCTTTAAACTACAGGATTTTGAGATAGAGAAGGGGAGTAAGTTGATTCATAAAGTAGAGGCACTACAGAAGCCACAAGTCGCCCTTAGCTCCTATGTGGGTCACAACTACGACTTTGACCAAATTGACCCTATTGAAAATGAGTATCTGTGGCAAGTGATGGTAAATATCAAGTGGAATCTATTTGATTTTGGTGTAAATGAAGCAAAAGTGCAACAGGCAAAAATAGCAAAATTGCAGTCTGTTGTTGCCAAAGAGACCACCACAGAGGGGTTTAAAAAACTTTTTGCCAAAGCCAAAAATGAGATAGAGACAGCGCTAAGCAACCATGAGACCATTAGCTCTCAATATGCTCTGCTTCAAGAGAGTCAAATGATAGAGGAGGCACGATATGATGCAGGGGTTGCAACTCTAAACGACCTGCTCCTAGCCAAATCAAAAACCCAACTCTCAAAGGCACAGATGATACAGAGCCGATACGCTTATCAAAATGGGGTCTTCTACCTAGAGTATCTGTTAGAGCGTGGGGTCAACTCGATTTCATCAAACAAAAATTTAAGTTACGGAGAGAGATAGATGAAAAAGTTTATAACAATCATAAATAGAATCTTTTCTATATTAGTTGGTTTAGCTGTGGTGGTATTTCTTGCTACCAATGGAAAATCTCTGTTAGAGAAGCGACAAAAGGAGATAGTCCAAGAGCCAATACCTCAAAAGAGAGCCATATCGGTCTCACTAACCCAAGCCAAACAGGGAAGCATAAGAGAGACGCAACCCTATTTAGCGATAGTTCAGTCTGATAAAAGCATCAAAATAGCCACCAAAATGGCAGGGTTCATTGAGCAGGTCTATGTGGAGGAGTCCCAGTGGGTCAAAAAAGGTCAACTCCTAGCCACCATTGACCAAAGTGAAATTAACTCAAACATAGAGCTACTCAGAACTACCCTTGCTCAACAGAAAAACGATTTAGCCCTAGCCGAGCAGATTTATAATAGAAATGAAAAGCTCTACGAGGTGGGTGGGTTAGCCAAAGAGCAGGTAGATGTCTCACTCGTGGTTGTTCAGGGCAAAAAGTCAGCCATAGAGGGAACACGGCAAAAGGTAGCCCAACTCCAAGAGCAGAAACATTACCTAAAGATAAAAGCTCCATTTTCAGGAGAGGTGGACACCCTACTGATGCACCAAGGTGATTTGGCTGTAGCAGGGAAACCCATCTTAAGCATGAGCAATGGAGAGAAGAAGCTTATCTTCTCGTTTGTTTCTAGCAAAGAGAACATTCAAAAGGGTCAATCCATCTACCTAGATATGCAGGAGATAGGTAGGGTCAAAAAGATTTTAACTTTGGCAAAACAGGGATTGGTTCAAGCCGAAGTGGCATTAAACAAAAAACTCAATCTTCCTACAGGTTCAACGCTCAATATCAGTGTCTTAACCAAACAGCAAGAGGGGTGTTTGGTTCCTAGTGATACCCTTTTGCATAAGACCGAAGGGGTCTATGTGATGGAGTATAAAAACAGTGAGTTTTCAGCCCTAAAAATAGAGGTTAAGATGAACCAAGAGCATCAAGAGATGATAACCCCATGCCCTAGCAACCCTATTGCTCGTGG
>CAYVNI010000151.1:0-3164 GCA_964452815.1 uncultured Sulfurovum sp. | reverse complement strand
CTTACAGGCACTATTGAGGCTTGGTTGGTTTATCGTTATTAGGGCTATCTTCATTATCTACTCTCTATATTTATCTTATTTTCGCCAAGATACAACATCTTTATACTCTTTTTGCTTATTCCATTTTAATGTTTGAAGTTCAGGCTTTGAAGGAAACTCTTTGACATACCCCACACAGAGGTAACCCACAAGCTTGTATTCTTTTGAGATGTTAAGTATCTTTCTAATTTTTTTAGCATTGAGTATGCTTACCCATCCTATGCCAATATTTAGACTTCGTGCCATCAACCACATATTTTGAATCGCACAGACCACACTGTACTCCCCCACCTTTTTTTGAGAGGTTTGCCCCAAGATTTTTTTATCACTTTTTTTATAAAACAGAGCAATATTTATCGGCGACTCTTTAATGCCTTCTAGTTTTAACTGCTCATAAATGGGTCTATCTTCAAAGTGTTTTTTGCTCTTATTGTACTCTTTTTCAAAATTGCTATAAATTTTATCTTTGACCTCATCATCCTCTATAATCACGAACTTCCAAGGCTGAGAGTACCCCACAGAGGGAGCATGAAGCCCTGCTTCTATAATCTGTTCAAGTACATCTTTTTCTATTGGCTCAGAGAGAAAATTGTTTCCCCGTATGTCTCGCCGAAGTCTAATAATATTTGCCAGACTTTGTGAAGCCTCTCTATCTATCTTTTGCATCACACGCTTTCAACAGTGGCTTCACATAAAGATGAGACTCTTGCGTCTCTTTTTGATAGAGAAAATCCCCCAACATAATCAGAGCCACACCACGTATATGAGAAACCTGCTCCTCTATGTCACTTATTGTCCCCTTATAAATCGCCTCCTCTTCCCAAGTCGCTTTTTCGACCACCCAACAAGGGGTGTGGGGGCTATAACCCATCTCCAACGCTTTTTTCTTTAGCTTTTTAAGCAGTAAAATCGAAAGATAAAAAACCAAAGAGGAGTTTTTACACGCCAAAATATTCTCTAGGCTTTCAGGATTGGGAGTCTTCCCCTCCACACGGGTCAAGATAATCGTCTGTGACACCCCAGGAATGGTATACTCAATCCCAAGCGAAGCAGCAGCCCCAAAAGCAGCCGTAATACCAGGAATCACCTCATACGCCAACCCCTTTTGCATCAAAAAATCTATCTGTTTGGCAATGGTCGAATAGAGCGAAGGGTCACCCGTATGAACACGAGCCAAAACCTTCTCTCCATGCTCCTCTAAAAATGCAAATATCTCAGGGTATTTCATCCCTTGTGAGTCCACAATAAGGGCATCATCCCTACACCAACTTAGCACCTCTCGTGGCACAAGGGAGCCTGTATAGAGGACAACATCTGCTTTTTTTAGTATCTTTTGGGCTTTGATGGTAACAAGGTCAGGGTCACCTGAACCTGCTCCTATAAAGTGTATCATTTTATCTCTTACCTTTTTGACTAATTAACTCAGTTTTTATCATATTTTTTTTTGTCATATTTTCTCCTATGGCTTCCATAAAACTATTATATCACAATCTCTTACAATATCTCTCAATCAAACACCCCTCACACTTAGGACTCCGTGGCAAACATACCGTCTGACCAAAACTAACAATCACAAAATTAAGTCTATTCCAGTACTCTTTTGGGACTTTTGCAGACAGCTCTTTTTGGGTCTCTTTTTCTGTTTTAGTCTCTATAAATCCAAGCATATTTGGGATGCGATGGACATGGGTATCCACGGCAATGGTTGGGATACCAAAAGCGTTATTTAGCACGATATTTGCTGTCTTCTCCCCTACCCCTTTGATGCTTAGTAGCTCACTCTTGGTACTAGGCACTGTGGAGTCAAATCTATCTATTAGCGTTTGAGAGACCTCTTGGAGTATCCCAGCCTTTTTACGATACATCCCTGTAGGTTTGACCATCTGTTCTAGCTCCTCTATGGAAATCTCTAGCATCTGTTGAGGGGTATTGGCCATCACAAAGAGCCTCTTGCAGACTCGTGCTGTGTTCTCATCTTTGGTTCGCAGACTCAAGAGGGTTGCCATCAATATAGTATAGGGGGTTCGTCTGAAGCTATTTTTTAGGATATTACTTGGGCTATCCTCGGGGATATTTGCTTCTAAAATATCCAACACCTCTAAAAACTCTGTTACTTCCATCAATGAAACCCTCCGATTTTCTTTTGTGTATGGTTGAAAATATAGACACTCAAAAGCACCACAAAACTAATGAGTACCATGATTCCACTATAAATATGAGCCGTGCCATACTCCATCATCTCCACCATCTCATAGATAGCGATAGAAGCCACTTTGGTCTCATCAGGGATACTCCCCCCAATCATCAACACCACCCCAAACTCCCCCACCGTATGAGCAAAAGTGATAATCAGTGCCGTAAGCAGAGCAGGTTTAATATTGGGCAGAGCCACCCTTAAAAGCGTGGTCAATTTTCCTTTACCACTCACATAAGATGCCTCTAGCATATTTTTATTGAGCGATTCAAACCCCCCTTGGAGAGGCTGAACCATAAAAGGCAAAGAGTAAAAACAACTCGCAATCACCAACCCCACAAAGGTAAAGTTTAAATCTATCTTGGCAAATACCACCAAGATATAAAACCCTAAAACAGAGGGAGGCAAAACGATAGGCAGAGCTGTTATTGCTTCTAAAAATGGCTTGGCTTTTGATTGGGTTTGAGATAGATACCATGCAAGAGGTAGGCTTATAAAAAATAGTATCAATGTGGTTAATCCTGCCAATTTAAATGACAGTATAAATGGAGTTAGGTCTAAATTATGTAAAGTTTCTAACATCTAAAACCTCCGTAGGGTGCGTTGGCAAACGCACCCTACAAAATTACCAATCTGAATTCTTTTTTGACGAGCCAAAAAAGCGAAGTCACTTCCAAACTCCAAAATGAACTTTTCAAGTTCTAGCAAAATAGCATTCTCTAAATCTCGTTCACTATAACTCTCTTCTAATTCCAAAAAGTTAAGCAAACATGGGTCTTTTAAAAACAGAGAGGTACTCATTTTACTCTTACCACTAAGGGCTTGTAAATCTTGACGAATGGTTTTTTTAGGCTTTTTAGAAATAGCTGTTCGCTCAAATAGCATTGAGTTTATTCTCTCTCGAAGTGTTCGTACATTCCAACGCTCATGA
>CAYVNI010000150.1:0-2171 GCA_964452815.1 uncultured Sulfurovum sp. | reverse complement strand
ACCTCTGAGCCCTGTAGCACTATTCCTGCTTCAAACTTCTCTAATATCTCATAATCATGGTAGGCTTTTTTATTTTTTGATACAATATTTATTGACATAATCTATTCTTTTTTTAATATTATACTATTTAATTTTAAAAGGTTAGCATCATTCGTGACATGAACTGATAGAGAGGATTAATATTTTTTCTTCAACATCTATGGTCTTCCTTTAAGCAGACGTACATAAGCATCAACCAATGAGCTATAAGGTGGAACATAAACCTGCTTAGGCACACCATCAATCACTATCGTCTGTTTCATATCAAAATGCAGATGAATAGAGGTTTTGGTCTTTCCCATATTATCCGATACCAATCCGATACGTTGTCCTCGTCTCACTCTTTCTCCTCTACCGACCTGTAAGCTATTAGAGTCCAAATGTAGATAACGATATTTTCGCCCTGAATTTCCACGTAATGTCACCGTATATTTACCAATATAACTGATGCGTCCACTCTCCACAGCCACAGAGTAATATCTTTTTTTAGTACAAGTAGCTGTTCGTATGTCTACCCCTTGATGACCCGTACCACTGGGGCAAAGGGGCATTCCCCAACCACGTTTTTCGCAAAAATTATCATGCCAAGGGTATTGATAATTGCGTCTATCACAGAGATTTCCTGCCTTTCCATGCATCCCCCCTATGCCATAGACTTGTGAATTTATATAAGCAGGAGCGTGTTCTATGGGGAAACGAATATAGGGAGCATAGATAAAGTTGTCTCCAAAACGGCCTCTTCCACTAGAAGTAGGAGAGAGTACTCCTGAGGGAGTAAAAGAGAAGCGTTTTGTACTTATGCTACTTTGTATTGGTGTCTCTTTTAAATCATCATCTTTTGGTTGCGTACAAGCACTCAAAAACATCAACAGAAAAATAGTCCCATAGCGTCTCATCTTTTACCTCCAACCATAACCAATTCACGGTATAGTTTTCGTAAAAATTCATTATTGGCACAACGTTTATCTTGTTCAAATCTATCACACTCCAATTGCATTGAGTAGCTCACTCCATAGCGATTGAAATCTGTTATCATCATCCCCTCTGCATGGATAAACTCTTGTCTACTCTGTTTTAACATTTTTTGAGATTTTTTATCTATCTCTTTCATCTCAAGCTGATAACTTCTATCCCCAGAAATCATCAAGTTTGCTCCCTTAAAAAAGATAGTAATAGCGTAGTAGTTTTCCTCTGCCACAATGGACATCTTCTGATTTAACAGATAAGATTTAGGTAGAAGCACAGGAAGGGTTACCTCATTTATCTTTTGTTTCAAAATCAAAGGAATCTCTTGTTCTATTTTTTGTTGAACTCTATTTTTCTCAGGCCACTTAACTGATAAAATGCCCCCCTCTGCATTTAGCATAACAACCCACACGACTAACCCAATAAACAGCTTTTGCATCTTTTTATCCTTTTTTAACACATATTTTATGAAATCTTACACAAAAAAGATAAACACACTGTGTTGATTTTTCAGAACTCTTATGTTATAAGATAGAAGATTAAGAACCAAAAGGATTTATAATGAACAGTTTACAAGGTGAACCAACACTAGGACAGATAGATGATTATAATGGCACAGAGAGTCCAGAAAAAAGAAAATTGGTGCGAAATATAATTATAGGTCTACTTCTTGTAGGTGCTGTATACAGTGCAGTTAAGTACAATTTTTCAACACCAAGTGACTATGTAGGGACAGCAGAACACCCAGGTATCACAACAGATAAGAGATAGATAAATTTATCTCTTATCTGACTATCTACATTTACGAGAACGTTTTCTCATACAGATTTTATGAGCTTTAAGAGGACCTTCAAATGTATTTTTTATCATACATGCATCAAATTTTGCTTTACAATGCAATACCACATGAGGAGGCTGAACCTTTGAACAACTTGATGTTAATAGTAGGATTATACCAACTAATAATAAAATTCTTTTCTTCATAATTTTTCCTTTTGTATCTCATTAATTTTTTTAAAACTCTATTATATCAAAAATAATCAAATAATCAATTTGTGTAAGAAAGAAACAACCAATCAAGATAATTTTTGCTAAATGAGACTTTAATTCTCCTATTCAAAAAAAATCGCTAAACTCATGCTATTAAACTACACATAAGGAAGACA
>CAYVNI010000149.1:0-2439 GCA_964452815.1 uncultured Sulfurovum sp. | reverse complement strand
TCATCTTTGGTTGTTCCACGGCTAATAACTGCCACAGGATAATCTTTTGGTTTTCCTATCTCCATGAGTTTATTGGTGATTTTTTTGAGTCTATGTAGCCCCATTAAAAAGATAATGGTATCATCACTTTTATAGTTTTCCCATGGGATTTGAGAGTGGTCTTTACCTGAAGATTCATGTCCTGTTACCACACGAAATGAGACAGTAATTCCTCGGTGAGTTACAGGAATTCCTGCGTACTCTGGAACGGCAATTGCAGAGGTGATTCCAGGAATAAATTCAAACTTTATATCACGCTCATAGAGGTAGATTCCCTCCTCTCCACCACGTCCAAAAACCAAAGGGTCGCCTCCTTTTAGACGGACAACATTCTCATGTTTAAGTGCATTTTGATAGATGACCTCATTTATCTCATCTTGTGGTAGGCTATGGTGCTTGTCTGCTTTTCCCACATAGACAAACTCACATCCATCTTTTGCCTCTTCTAATATATCGGGGTTGGCTAAACGGTCATAGATAATGACATCAGCTTCTCTTACCACACGTAGTGCTTTAATCGTTAAAAGCTCCATATCCCCTGGACCTGCTCCTGTTAAATAGACCATCTTCTTCTCCTTTGATTTCTGTTATTTTTTTTGCTTCTGTTCTGTTTGCTCATAGATAAAGATACCTGATGGGCTTTTTAGCTGAAATATCTCACGCTCCAAGAACCACTCTTTGGTATTAATCACATTGACTTGGTTGGCATCATTGACAGAGACATAGAGATAATCATCTATGTTTGACCAACGTACATGAAGCACTTTTCCTGTAAATTTAAATGTTTTCATAATCTTTAATGTTTTGGTATCTACTATTTGAATGGTTGGAAAATCTTTTCCTGAAAAGGTGACGGCGAGGTACTTTTTATCAGGGCTTAGTGCTGTAAAGACAGGAAGACCTTGCATCTCAATATTTTTAATAAATTTAAAATCTTTGTCATAAACCATGACGGCGTTATCTCCCACAGCTGGGATAAAAGTTCTCTCATCACTAAGTGACCAAAAACCAAAATGAGGGACTTTTAGTACGGGTTTGTTGTCTTTTGCTGTTACTTTAATCTCAGAAAATTTCATGGTATTTAAGTCGATAACACCAAAGGATTTAGATAAAAAGAAGCCTACTATGTAGGTATTCTCTTTTATCATCGCATCAAATGGCATTTTTCCTACTTTGAACTCTTTAAAAATTTTGAATTTTGGTAACTCTTTTGGCTTTGCCTCATTTTTTAAGATAGTTACTTTGTCAGCGTCCATTTGTGCAAAAATTATCATATCTTTATAGATTTTGATTCCCACATTTTTAGAGCCTGTTTTTATCTTGTCAATGGGTTTTAAATCACGGGTTAAGATATCTACCGATTTATCATCATAATTTGCCACTGCCACATAGTTTTTACCAATTACAAATCCGATGGCACTTTTTGAGGTCTTATACTCATGCAGAACCTTTTCAGTTCTAGGGTCAAAATGTACCACAAAACCATCACGGCTGATAAGATATCCATCATCACCATCAAATTTAATAATTCCATGGTTCATATTGTGCATATTTTTCATATGTGACTTGGTCAAACCTTTGTGGATAACGGCGATGGATGAGGTCTCTCTCTCTACTACAAATATCTTTTCACTGCTACTTGGTACTCCTGCAAACAGAACCATTGTTGTCATTAAACTTAATACTATTTTTTTCATTATTTCCTCTTTTTATTTATATATGGTGACATCTTTTAGGTAACATGATGGGTCTTCTGCCCACATATCACCAAAAATTGCATAGGCTCTACTCCGTGAACCCCCATTACATATCTCTACATATTGACAATTTTTACACCTCCCACCAAGTTCTCTTGGATGAACCCTCAATTTTTGGAGTAATTCTATCGGTTTATTCGTCCATATATCTGAAAAATCTTCTTTTAAAATATTTCCAATATACGCAGGGAAAAATGGGTCAGGTTTTACATTTCCTTCAGAGTCGATATTAAGAAGTTTTCGTCCTGCACTGTTTCCACCCCAAGTGATTAGACGTTTTTTCATCTCATCGGCGTGTTGTGGATATTTGCTGATAAACTTATCATAAAAGAGTATCGCATCCATCTCCATATTTCCTGTGACCACTTCGATATCTCTGTTGGTCTCATGATACTCAAACGCTTTATCAAGTATATAATTCACAGCCGTAACCCTCTGCTCTTTGCTTAAATCCATATCAAGATTATCAAGTCCTCTTCCCGAGTAGACCAGATGTGAGATGTAGATTTTTGGGATATTGTGTTTCTCTGCAAGATTAAATATAAACTCTAAATCATCATAGGTATCTTTTGTAATGGTAAATCGAATGCCCACCTTGGTCTTGCCATAACTATTTAGTAAATCAACAGCTTTCATGGACTCT
>CAYVNI010000148.1:0-3135 GCA_964452815.1 uncultured Sulfurovum sp. | reverse complement strand
AACTCTTCATAAACAGAGTAATCTTTTAGTGTACAGTCACTATTTAAAACACGTTTTAAAATATCCTCTTGTGCAGATAGAGAGCTTAATGTGGCAAGAAAAGAGGCATAAAAAAATAACAGCTTTTTCAACAAAATCCTTTTTAAAAAAAGTAATATATTCGGTCAGAATTATACTCTTTTTTTGAAAAAAGTTCCACCCTCTTGTCTATTATTAAGTAAGAAATTCTCTACATCAGAAAGATTGAAACCTGTTGCTAAAAATGCCTCTTTATCCTGCTCTAAGATAAACTCAATGGCTTTTAATTTAGAGACAATTCCTCCTGTTGCAAAAACATTATCTGAGACCAATACCACTTCTAAATCCTCTTTTGCTATTTGGGAGACTTCATGATACGCTTTAGCATCAGAATACTTTTTGGGGTCTTTATCATAATATGCATCTATATCAGACAGAAGTACCAAAAGCTCTGCATCAAAATAGTGTGCCACATGGGCTGAAAGCGTATCATTATCACCAAAGACAAGCTCTTCAATTGAGGTAACATCATTCTCATTGATAATAGGAACTACCCCATTTTTTAATAGATTATTAACAGCTTGTTTGGCTAGATTGGTAACACTTTTTGAGTCAAATTCAGCTGTATTAATAAGTATTTGGGAACATAACATATTGTATTTCTCAAAATCCTCTTGGTACATTCTTAAAAGATAGGATTGACCAATGGAGGCTAAAACCTGTTTATTTTGAGTAGAAAAAAGGTCAAGTGGTAGTTGTGAGTATCCAGCAGAGACAGCCCCAGAACTTACCAAAATAACCTCTATATTTTTTGTCATAAGTGTGGAGATAAGCCCCACAATATTTCGCATTCTCTCACGTGCTATCTCTTCATTTTTTGTTAAAACATGAGAGCCAACTTTGATAACAATACGTTTATAGAACATTACGATTCATCCTCTTTCTCTTGTTCTGAAACAGAGACAATAAAGTTTTTAAGTGCATATCGCAGTGCCTCTGTGTTGAGGTGAGAAACAGATGAGATTGGCAAGACAAACAGTGGTGCATCTTGTGGTAAATCTAGCCCGAAATCCTCTTCAAAACCATAAGAGAGATACTCTTTGTTGGCTTTAAATTTATTGAGTATTTTATTGGCACTGAGTCCAATGTCCTCTAAAAACTGTTCCGTTAAAAGGTTCACTTCATCGGTAGGAAAGGTATCACACTTGGTAATTGCCACGGCAAATCTTCGACCTGCCAGTTCACTAGAGTAGCGTTGAAGCTCAACTAAAAGTGTCTCATACTGGTACTTCATCTCTCTATAGTTCGCAGCATCCACCAAGAGAAGCAATGTTTTGGTTCGCTCAATATGTCGTAAAAATTCTAAACCAAGCCCACGACCATCACTCGCACCCTCTATAATTCCTGGGATATCTGCCATCATAAAAGAGTCAAACTCTCCAACCATCACCACCCCTAAATTGGGGATAAGCGTTGTGAACTCATAAGAGGCTACTTTTGGTTTTGCATTTGAAATAGAGGAGATAAGTGTCGATTTACCTACACTTGGATAACCCACCAAACCTACATCTGCTATCATTTTCATCTCTAATCGTAAGTCTTTTGTCACCCCTGGAAGCCCAGGTTGAGCGTAGGTTGGTCTCTGATTTGAAGAGTGTTTAAAGTGCGTGTTTCCAAGCCCTCCTTTTCCTCCTTCTAAAAAAAGAACACGTGTTCCCTCTTCAACCAAATCATAAAGCACCTCATCAGTTAAAGCATCAACAATCTGTGTCCCTGGAGGCACAACAATATCCACACTCTTTCCTTTACGTCCATAACATTTACGACCTTCACCAGGTTGACCATTTTCTGCTCGTATATGGTTACGACCTCTTAGGGCGGAGAGCGTATCTGTGTTATTATCTACCACAAAATAGATATGACCACCTTTTCCACCATCACCACCATCAGGCCCACCTTGGGCGACAAACTTCTCTGTCCAAAACGAGACACACCCTGCCCCACCTTTACCTGAACTCACTATCAAATCTACACTGTCTACAAACATATTTTTCCTTTTTACGATAAGCACTATTATATATAACGAATATTTTACATAAAAGTAATTATAAGTGAATTTTGTTTGAAATTATATCTAAAAAGATAAAGAGGGGAATGAAAAAATAAAGCAGAGAAAAAACTCTACTCTACTCAAAGAATTATGCAGGGACTACAGATACTCTTTTTTTGCTTTTTGAAACATTGCTAAATTTAACAACACCTTCAATAAGTGCATAGATAGTGTGGTCTTTACCCATACCAACACCTGTACCTGGATGAACTTTTGTTCCTCTTTGTCTGATAATAATATTACCAGGAATAACAGTCTCACTACCAAATTTCTTAACGCCTAAACGACGACCAGCTGAATCTCTATTGTTCTGTGTAGAACCTTGACCTTTCTTATGTGCCATACTTTGCTCCTTCTTTTATATTATGCGATGCTTGTAATTCTAACTCTAGTAAAGTCTCTTCTGAAACCTCTTTTAAGCTTTGAATCTTTTCTTCTTCTTTTCTTATAGATGATAACTTTTTTATCTCTACCTTCATTAATCACTTCACCTTTAACTGTTGCACCCTCTACGAAAGGCGTTCCCACTGTTAATTCACCGTTATCAAGAGCCAGAACCTCTTTGAATTCTACTGCTGATTTTGGCTCAAGATTCATCTTATCAAAACAGATAATATCACCCTCTTGAACTTTAAATTGTTGACCACTTGCTTTAATGATTGCGTACATTGCAAACCCTTTATTGATTGTTGTTATACCAATAAAAGTATTGGCATTTTTAAAAAGTTTGAGATTATACCCAAAACTGTTTTAATTTTATTTGAAAGGGTTTAAATAAGAGAGAATTTTCCTCTCTACTGCTCAATTAGGTTCTTATAAAACTTCACATATTGCGTATCGCCTTCATCTCTGGCTTTTATTGCACTTCGTGGATGCTCTACCAGTTGTCCTGTTATCATATAAGGAATACTGTAGCCCCAATCTAGCTCTTTTTCCAAAGGTACAATAAACTTTTCTATAAATTCTAACACAGGAAGTTGCTTATATTTTGGATTTTTCAAGAAACC
>CAYVNI010000147.1:0-9433 GCA_964452815.1 uncultured Sulfurovum sp. | reverse complement strand
CATAAAATTGAAAAGCTAAAAGATGGGGTGCAAGTTTCTGTAAAAAATAGTGACAACGGAACCATTGCCATACTTACAAGAGATGAAAAGGCTATTGTTTTTGGGTTTGAAGCGTGTGAAAAATCTTTGTTGGGGCTTCGGGGGTAAAATATCACTATTAGAAAAATCTACTATAATTGCATTAAATTAATAGTAAAAAATAGATAGGATTAATATGGACTATTTTGCAAAAAGAATTATCCCTTGTTTGGATGTTGACAATGGTCGTGTGGTCAAAGGTGTAAACTTTGTAGGGCTACGAGATGCAGGAGACCCTGTGGAGGTAGCCAAACGATATAATATCGAAGGGGCTGATGAGATTACCTTTTTGGATATTGGGGCGACTCATGAAGGACGGGCTACCATTGTTGATGTGGTCAAAGAGGTTGCCAAAGAGGTTTTTATCCCGTTGACAGTAGGAGGTGGAATTCGTGAGCTTAATGACATCTATAAACTTCTGAATGTTGGATGTGACAAAGTCAGCATTAACTCGGCCGCCATTAAACGACCAGCATTTATCAATGAAGGGGCAAAGCGTTTTGGTTCACAATGTATTGTGGTGGCGATTGATGCCAAAAAAGTATCTGAAAATAAGTGGAACATCTTTACACATGGTGGGCGAAATGACACAGGCATAGATGCCATTGAGTGGGCAAAAGAGTCATATGAGAGAGGAGCAGGGGAACTGCTTGTCACCTCGATGGACAGTGATGGAACAAAAGCAGGGTTTGCCAATGATCTAAACTCACGCATTGCCGAAGTTGTTAATATCCCAATTATCGCCTCAGGTGGAGCAGGGACGATGGAGCATATTAAAGAGGCATTTACACTGGGTAACTCTGATGCTGCTTTGGCTGCTTCCATCTTTCACTTTAGAGAGATTGACATTATGGACTTAAAGCGTTACCTTCGTGACAATAACATTCCTGTGAGAATATAAGATGTTTATCTGTGCAGGAGAGAGTGAGAGTTTTGAGTTTGCAAAACCGATGGGGATAGGGTTGATAGATATGAGTATCAACTTGACAAAACTCTGTATGGACAATCCTCCTTCCTTTATATTCTTTGTGGGGTCGGCAGGGTCATATGGTAAACATAAGATATTTGATATTGTCGAATCCAAGACAGCTTCCAATATTGAAAATGGTTTTTTTAATGCCAACGCCTATACCCCCATAGATAACATGGTGTCAACTTCTGACAATATTTCAAGTGAAACAGTTGTCAACTCCTCCAATTATATTACCACCGATGAGAATCTATCACCTCATTATCTAAAGAACAATATTGGGATAGAGAACATGGAATACTTTGCCGTGCTAAAAGTGGCACAACATTTCAATATCCCTGTAGCAGGTGCGTTTATTGTGACAAACTATTGTAATGCAAATGCACATAGAGATTTTATTGATAACCATAAAGAAGCGATGGCGAGATTGACAGCCCATATACAAAAATAAGAATGCTCCAAAGGAAAACAATGAGAACCGAACCAAAACAATCCATACAAGACCACACCAGAGAGGAGTTGTCTCAACTTATCAAACCCTCATTTAGAGCCAAACAGATTTACTCATGGCTTTACCATAAGTATGTAGACTCCTTTGATGAGATGAAGAACTTACCCCAAGCACTCAAAAATGAACTGAAAGAGAAGTATAGAATATCACCCCTAAAGATGATACGAAAAGAGAGCAGTAGAGATGGAAGTACCAAGTATCTTTTTGAGCTTGAAGATGGAAATACTGTTGAGACAGTTCTGCTTCTGATGAAGAAAAAACAGTTCAACGAAGATGGCTCTGTGAAACATCAAGAGAAGTACACCGTCTGTATCTCTTGTCAGGTGGGTTGTAAGGTTGGTTGCTCTTTTTGTCTAACAGCAAAGAGTGGGTTTATTGCCAACTTGACAGCAGGTGAGATAGTGGAGCAGATTCGGTTTATTAAAAAAGACAATCAGATTGACGCGAACAGAAGGCTTAACATAGTTTACATGGGAATGGGTGAACCACTGGATAACCTCCAAGCCGTGAGTCAATCATCAAGAGTTTTTGCCGACCCTGATGGGATGGCAATCGCCCCACATAGACAAACCATTTCAACCTCTGGACTGAGCAGTAAAATTGTCAAATTGGGTAAACTGGAACTGGGTGTTAATTTGGCAATCTCTCTACACGCAGTTGACGATGAGTTAAGAGAGCAGTTGATGCCGATTAACAAAGCGTATAATATTCAGTCGATTATTGATGCTGTAAAACAGTTTCCTATCAATGACCGAAAGAGGGTTATGTTTGAGTATCTTGTCATTAAAGATGTCAATGACTCTATGGACGCGGCTAAGAAACTCTTGTCACTTCTTAACGGAATCAAATCAAAAGTTAACTTGATTTACTTTAATCCTTATGGGGGAACAGACTACAAACGACCAGAAGAGAAACAGATGAAAGCGTTTCAAGAGTATTTAACAAAACATGGACTACACTGTACCATACGAGAGTCCAAAGGGTTGGATATATCAGCTGCGTGTGGACAACTTAGAGATAATGAATTGGAGGAGAGTTAATGAGTGTACTTGATTGGTCAATGGTTGGATTTGTGTTTATTGTGGTGGTGGTTTCTGCTGTTGGGGTGTATAAAGCCCTTAAGGATGATTGAAAAAATGGTGGCTAAATGGTGCGTTGGAAAACGCACCCTACTTGAAAAATATCCGTTTTTCTTTGGGACAAATCTCACCTTTAGCCTTACGAAAATCAACCCTAGAGACAATATGATAGTCTGCACCATAGGGAAAGAGTAGGGCATGGGCATGAAGCATCAGTCGTGTTGCTCCTGTGGCAATAAGTCGCTCTTCATCTGTTAAGTTCATGTCAAGATACTTATCTGTAGCCTCAAAAGCCGTACCATAGATAGGGTCTCCAAGGATGGGATGTTTCACGTGAAACAAGTGTAAACGGATTTGGTGAAGTCTTCCTGTTAACGGTTTACACTCTATCAATGTGGTATCAAGTTGGGCATCATAATAGAGAGGTTTAAACTCTGTTTTGGCATATTTCCCCTCTTTACATATCTTTACTTTATGTTTATTGGTGGTGTAATCATCTCTTACACAGATAGGCTCTTCGACCATAAAAGGTTCTGTAACCTCCCCTACTACCCATGCCAAATACTCTTTTTTAATGCTCTTTCTTTCAAATGAACCCTTTAAAAAACGCTCTGCATCTTTGTGGCGACTTGCCAAAAATAGCCCAGAGGTCTCCATGTCTATTCTATGTGTTCCATTGGCATTTTGTCCCGAGTGGGTTCGTACTTCATCAAGCATGGAGTACTCGGTTGCCATGGTATTGGGATGCACCAAAACCCCTGATGGCTTATCAAAAACCAAAAAGTTTTTGTCAACAAAGATAGGCTTAACTCCCCTACCCTTTGGCTCAAAATAGACAATCTCTATATCTCCTTCTATAATCTGACCCGTATAGTAGATGGATTCTCCACCAATAAGTATACGGCCTTTGGCAATAAGACGTTGTGCTTCACCTTGTGTAAAGTTAAATTGTTTCATGATAAATAGAAAAGCTTTAATCGGTTTTTCTACATGAAAAGGACGTTTGACGAATGGCATATTTTTACCTCTTTTTTACTCTAATTGGATAGAATTCTATCATAAAAATCTGATAGAAGATGACCAAGGAACTCACAAATGGTAGAACGATACGCACGACCCGAAATGGCAAACAAATGGACACAACAAGCAAGATATGACGCATGGTTAGAGGTTGAAAAAGCAGCCGTTAAAGCGTGGAACAGATTGGGACTTATTCCTGATGATGATTGTAAAAAGATTGTTGAGAATGCTACTTTTTCCGTAGAGAGAATTGAAGAGATAGAGGCGATTACACGTCATGACCTTATTGCGTTTAACACAAGCGTAAGTGAAAGCCTTGGGGAAGAATCAAGATGGTTTCATTATGGTATGACAAGCTCTGATGCTGTTGACACAGGTGTGGCATTGCAGATGAAAGCCTCTTTAGAAATCATCATAGCAGATACAAAAATGCTTATGGAGTCGATTAAGAAAAGAGCCATTGAGCATAAGATGACTCTAATGGTAGGACGTTCACATGGTATTCATGGTGAACCTATTACGTTTGGTTTGACACTGGCTGTTTGGTATGATGAAATGGCTCGTCACTTAACAAACCTTGAGCAGACCATGGAGGTTATAGCTGTGGGTCAAATCTCAGGGGCGATGGGTAACTTTGCTCACGCACCACTAGAGCTTGAAGAGTATGCGATGGAAGAGCTAGGGCTTAAACCAGAGCCATGTTCAAACCAAGTGGTACACCGAGACCGATATGCAAGACTGGCAACAACACTTGCATTACTTGCATCATCCATAGAGAAGTTTGCCGTACAAGTGAGACACCTACAGAGAACAGAAGTGTATGAGTGTGAAGAGTATTTCGCCAAAGGTCAAAAAGGTTCATCTGCCATGCCCCATAAAAGAAACCCAATTTTGACAGAGAACATCACAGGTCTAGCACGTATGATAAGAGCCTATGTAAATCCTGCTATGGAGAATGTAGCTCTGTGGCACGAGAGAGACATAAGCCACTCTTCAACTGAACGTTTTTGGTTGCCTGATGCGTTTATCACCACCAACTTTATGATGCACCGTATGAATAATGTTATTGCAAACCTAACCGTCATGCCAGAGAACATGATGAAGAACTTGAACCTAACAGGTGGGCTGGTCTTCTCTCAAAGAGTATTGCTAGAGCTTCCAATCGCAGGAGTGAGCCGTGAAGATGCGTATAGAATCGTGCAGAGAAATGCCATGAAAGTTTGGCAAGAGATTCAACAAGGAAAACCGAGTACCAATGAAGCTGGTGAGTCTTTGTATCTTCAGTATTTACTTGCAGATGAAGAGCTTGGAGCGTCACTGAGTGAAAAGCAAATTAGAGAGTGTTTTAACTTTGACTATTACACCAAAAATGTGGATAAAATATTCGCTAGAGTATTTGGTTAGCACGGTAGGTTGGGGTATCTTCACCCCAACACAATTTCAAATTATTAAAAAAATAAATTATCACAGAAAAAACAATACTTTATAAACAGAAACTAAAGCAATATTTTAGTAATATTAAATAGAATAAGGAGATAAATATATGATAAGAGTGGTCAAAAGAAGTGGACGAATTGAGACACTGGACATTACAAAAATTCAGAAATATACAGCAGAAGCAGTAGAGGGATTAACAGGAACAAGCCAAAGTGAACTAGAGGTTGACGCAAAGCTACAGTTTCAAGACATGATGAGTTCTGAGGATATTCAGCAGACACTTATAAAGACAGCCGTTGACAAGATTGACATTGATAGACCCAATTGGTCTTTTGTGGCTTCACGACTTTTTCTTTATGATATCTATCATAAAGTAGGACGAAATGTTGGAGGGATAAAAGGTAAACCCTATTTTCATCTAAGTAAATATTTTGAACGTGGTGAAAAAGAGGGACGGATTCTCTTAGGACTAAAAGAGAAGTATGATTTAGATGACTTAAATAGCTACATAAAACCTGAAAGAGATTTACAGTTTAACTATATGGGAGTAAGAACCCTCTACGATAGATATCTGATAAAAGATAAAAATGGAAGCCCTATTGAACTACCACAACAACTCTTTATGGGGGTGGCGATGTTCTTGGCACAAAATGAGTTTGATTGTCAATCATGGGCAAAGAAGTTCTATGACCTTATGAGTAAATTTGAGGTGATGCCAGGAACGCCTACTATTTCAAATGCTAGAACGCCGAGACACCAGCTTAGTAGCTGTTTTACAAAAGGTACAAAAGTAAGAACCATTGAAGGATATAAAGATATTGATAAAATTGATATCGGAGAGAGTGTTCTAACGCATAAAAATAGATTTAAAAAAGTTTATGAAGTTTTTGTTAGAGATTATGCCAAAAATCTTATAATGTTAAACATAAATGGTCTTCTATTGGATTTAGAAGCAACAGAAGAGCATCCTGTTTTATCTTTGAAAAAAGAGGATATAAAATGTATTAGAAAACTAAGTCACTGTATATTAAACCAATCTCAAAATAAAAGATGTTTTTCTCTTAAAGGAGAATATAAAAACAGTTGTGAATTTTTAGATAAAAAGTTCTCTTCAAAATGGCATAAAATAGAAGATTTAAAAAAAGGTGATTTTGTATCAGTTTCCTATCCTAAATATATAGGAAAAGATACCATATATATCAGCGATTATGTTAAAACAAAAAACATAGTTGTGCATAAAAATAAAATCATGTTCAAACGTTCATCTTCTTCATTTTATAGTTGTGAAAGAAGTTTTTTAAACAATCAAATCACCACCGTTAAAAATAAGATTAAACTAAACAATGACTTTATGCTCCTGTTAGGTTATTTTTTAGCAGAGGGATATATTTCAAAAGATGCAAATCAAATTACATTTACATTTGGTTCAAAAGAGATAAATTATATAGAACAGACAAAAGTTTTAATAGAAAAAATATTTGATATTGAACCTACTATTAAAGAAAATAGAGATAACAGTACAAATATTACGGTACATAGTAAGATTATTGCTCTATTCTTTTTTGAATTGGTTGGAACAGGATTTGATAAAAAAATATTAAATAATGATATACTTTTTTCTAATCCAAAGGTACAAAAGAGCTTATTGGTTGGCGTAATTCGAGGAGATGGTTGTGCTTTGGAAGAGGGATATCAACTAACCATGTCAAATGAGAAGCTTATAAAGCAACTCTTTGAAATATCTCTTCGTTGTGGATTATCTCCTTATATGAAAAGAGATGCAAAAAAACATAAATGGGCAACCATAAAAGCCTCTCATTTAAAAATATCTTCAAGAGAAGATAAAGAGTTTGTCTTAAGTGTGGATAAAAATATTCAAAATATTAAATTTAATCAAACTTCAAAATCTACTTTACGATATTTTTGGTTTGAAAATGAATATTTTATGAAAATTATAGATAAAAAAGAGAGTTATATAGAAGAGAAAGTTTATAATATTGAAGTTGAAGATGACCATTCATACAGTGTAGCAGGAGTTAATGTTCATAACTGCTACATCGGCTCAACCCCTGACAACATCGAAGGAATCTTTGATGTCTACAAAGAGATGGCACTGCTAAGTAAATTTGGTGGTGGAATCGGTTGGGACTGGTCACAAGTGCGTGGAATGGGGTCATATATCGACGGACACAAACACGCAGCAGGTGGGATTGTTCCTTTTCTTAAAATTGTAAATGATGTGGCATTGGCTGTAGACCAGTTGGGCACAAGAAAGGGCGCAATCGCCGTCTATGTCGAGCCGTGGCACATTGATATCCGTGACTTTATCGACCTCAAAAAGAACTCAGGAGAGGAGCGAAGACGAGCGCATGACCTTTTCCCTGCTATGTGGCTCAATGACCTCTTTATGCAACGGGTACAAGAGGATGCATCATGGACACTCTTTGACCCTTATGAGGTACGAGAGTTAACCGACCTCTATGGTAAAGATTTTGAAAAGCGTTACTTGGAACTTGAATCAAACAATGATAATATTCTCCGAGAAGTTATCTCTGCCAAAGGGTTATGGAAAGAGATATTGCGTTCTTATTTTGAGACGGGTAATCCATTCTTAACCTTTAAAGATGCTGCGAATAAGAGTAATCCAAATAAGCATGATGGGGTGATTAGGAGTAGTAACTTATGCACAGAAATTTTCCAAAACACCTCAGCCGACCACTATAAAATAAAGCTTACCTATGATGACCAGAGTGTTGATATCTTTGAAGAGGATGAGATACTCACGGTTGATAATGGGATGACAAAACCTGCCAAAAAGGTGACAGCCCTTGATATGCTCAATGGTAAGCAGGTGTGGATGGTGGACAAAGAGAAAACCGATGGGGATACGGCTGTTTGTAACCTTGCCTCCATTAACCTCTCTCGTGTCAATACCCAAGAGGAGTTGGCACGGGTGATTCCTACGGCTGTTAGGATGCTTGACAACGTGATTGACTTGAATTTCTATCCGTTAGCCAAGGTGAAAAAGACCAATGAAAAGAGCCGTTCTATCGGGCTTGGGGTGATGGGTGAAGCACAAATGTTGGCAGAGAGCAAAGTGGTGTGGGGGTCAAATGAACACTTTCAAAAAATAGATGAGGTGATGGAATCGGTCTCTTACTATACCATTAAATCCTCTTCTGATTTGGCAATAGAGAAGGGGCGATACCCCAACTATGATGGCTCAGAGTGGTCAAAGGGTCTCTTTCCTATTGACAATGCCAATGAGGAGGCGTGTAAACTCGTTGACCGTGGAGGCTTGTTTGGGTATACCCATGATTGGATAGCGTTAAAAGAGAAGGTTAAAAGAGATGGTATGCGTAATGGGTATTTGATGGCTGTTGCCCCTACTTCGTCAATCTCTATCTTGACAGGAACAACCCAAGCGATTGAGCCTGTCTATAAACGTAAATGGTTTGAAGAGAACTTGTCAGGGCTAATCCCTGTGGTTGTTCCTAACTTGTCAAGCGAGACATGGGAGTACTACACACCAAGCTATGAGCTAAACCAAAACCTACTCATCAAAGCAGGGGCAATTCGTCAAAAGTGGATAGACCAAGGGCAGTCACTTAATATCTTCATTTCTTTGGATAAAGCCAGTGGGAAGTACCTCAATGAGATTTACATGAACGCTTGGAAGTATGGGCTAAAATCTACCTATTATCTACGAAGTCAATCTCCAGAGGCTTCCAACGATGTGGAGGACAGAAGTCAGGAGTGTGTTGGGTGTCAGTAGACACCTAATGCCTTTCTCTCGTTCCCATCCGTCCTCGGAAATACCAATGAATTAAGCATTTAAATCTGTAGGGACATCCCTTGTGGGTGTCCACAATTCCCCAAATATTTGGATACCCATAAAGGGGGTATCCCTACAAAAAACAAGACAAAATTCCTTATTTCATTGGCATTGGGCTTTAGTCTCGCCTTGCTACTCCTTTTAATCAATTAAAACCTATCATTTAAATTTAGCCCTACCACCCATTCCCACTAAAAAACCAAAAATCAAATCACTGTCCACCTCTAACACACCGAACATAATACTCAGCCGTCTTATCATTCCAATCGTCACCGCCATCGTGGAAATAGACAAACCATGCATAGGACGAATCTGACGCATCGGTAGTCGAAGACCAATAATAGTTAGAGGTAAACCCTTTTTCTTTATAACAAGATTGATAAGAGCTACTTGCCCTATTATTGTCAAAATCATCAATAACTCCCCCACAATCTGTCACAACTTTTCTCAACTCCTCTATGGTTGGTACTCTTCCACCACCATCACTACAAATATTCTCTATA
>CAYVNI010000146.1:0-2988 GCA_964452815.1 uncultured Sulfurovum sp. | reverse complement strand
TTTTTTAGGAACTGTTTTTTATTTTTTATGTTGGTTAGTTGGTAGATTTTCATCTCTGCTTCTCCTTTTCTTCTAAAAAAGTATATTTTTTATTAAGTTTTTGATTAAATTGTCGATTTACATTCATCGACATTGCCAAATTAAAAATAGGACACGACAAAATCAAAAACCCCTCCCCCTCAAAAACTCTATTTCAAAAATCAAAAATCAATGTCCACCTCTAACACACCGAACATAACCCTCATACGTCTTACCATCCCGATTGTCGTTGCCATAGTGGAAACTGACATACCACGCATAGGACGAATCTGACGCACCGGTAGTCGAAGACCAGTAAAGGTTAGAGGTAAATCCTTTTGCTTTATAACAAGATTGATAAGAACTATTTTCTTTATTTCTTTTCCATTCAGCAGGATTATCATCTTTCATCTCTCCCCCACAATCCGTCACAACCTTTCTCAACTCCTCTATGGTTGGCAATCTTCCCCCTTTGGCTCGACAAATCTCTTTTGCCTTTTTCCATGTAACTTCTTCTCTTGTGTTTTTCATCCATTTAGAAGAGGTTGAAATGGTAGGCGTGGGATGAACTGTTGTGGGTTGGGGTGGTGGTGGATAAGTGGGTTGGGTGGGCAAGGTAAAGTAGAAATCTCCATCAATGGTTTGGTCGTAGATGGCAGGGAACTGTGTGGAAGAAGAGGCTTGATAGACGGCTTTTCTTGTTTTTTTGAACACCTGTGGTAGGTTTAGGGGCTGTTGCATATACTTTATGAGATATTGGGTAAAGAGTCCATTGCCTCCTACTCTTCCATCACTAGAGATTTTTCCTGCTCCTGTGGCATAGGAGACAAACAGCCCGATGGGTTCAGTTTTGACTAACCCTCCCACCCCATACGCTTTGGCAAAGGGGTTATTTCGACACGCATCCAAGATAACAATATTGAGCCTATTTCCAATCTTTTGGATGCGATGGGTGATTTTATTGAGTGCCACGGCTTCATATTTGACATCACTCTTTGCTCCTATCTTGGCATTGGTCGGAATCAGATAGTTTTGACCCTCAAACTCCATTCCATGACCCGAAAAATAGAGCAGACCCACCCCACCATCTCTTAGCTTTTGATAAAACTTCTCCAACACAGCATCAAACTCCCGATGAGAGATATTCTCTCGATAGAGTACCTCAAACCCTCGATTATGAAGAATAGAGCGTAACGCTTTGGCATCATTAATGGTATTGTTCAAAACCGTCAATGGTCGATGCTGATAGGCATTGTTCCCAATGACCAAAGCGACTCTATTCTCACTCTTTATCTCTGTTGTGATTTGTCCCAATCCCCTATCAGCAACAGCATAAGTAGAAAAGAGCAGACAACAGCTTATTATCAATTTTTTGTACATGATTTATCCTTTTATTAATTATATAGTTTTTAACTAAAATAGATTAGATTTTTTGTATTGTTTTTTGTAGGGATGCCCTTTATGGGTATCCAACTGTTTGGGGAATTGTGGACACCCACAAGGGATGTCCCTACAGGTTTAAATGATTAATTCATTTTTTGTGTTTTTCCAAGAGGTCTAATACAAAAATCCAAACAACCAAAGAGGAATCTTGTTTCCAAATCCAATCTCTATGTCATCGGCTACCACGTATGAGTTTGGGATATCTTTTATCTGTTTGAAACTCTTATTTTTGCCACCCACTTCAAAAGTATACTTTTCATCTACCAAAAAATCTCCTTTGGTTGCGTAGTTGACAAGATGCTGTTTATAGAGCATACTGACAAAAAAAGTCTCTCTGACTGTTCCAATATTGCTGTTGATACATAGAGCATTAAAAAGATTGCTGTTGTTGAGGTAGAGTTTATCGGGTTTTTGTAGGTTTTGAAAACGTTTGGCATCAAATACAATATGGTGTAGAAGCTCTGCTCTGCTAAGATAGGTGATATATTTATAGAGTGTGGGTTTGGTAATTCCTACCGTTTTGGCTAACTTTTCCATTGTTATCTCTAGGGGATTAGAGACGCAAATACTAAGCAGAAGTCGCTTAAGAGACTCTATTTTAGAGGCATCTATCTTGACCACATTTACCAAATCTGTATATAGAATGGTATTGATATTCTCATGCACCCTGTCAACATATCGACTCTCATCTTCAAAATAGAAGGGATAGACTCCTATATCTACAAATTGATTAAAATGTTTGAGTATCTTTTTATTGCTTAGGGCATCAATTATCTCATTGGCGATAGTCTCATGATGGGATACAATATCCTCTAAACTATGGCTAGAGAGAGATTTTTTTTCGGTAAGTTCTAAAAACTCTCTTAGTGATAAAATAGGGAGATGATACATCGAATAGCGTCTGCTAAAGTCAGCATTGGTAATCTCCACGGCACTACTTCCACTAAAAAATACTTTGATGCTCAAAAAATCATAAATAAGCTTGATTTGAATCTGGAAATCTTTTATCTTATGAATCTCATCTATAACAATAACCTCTCCACCAAACTTAGAGAACTCATCCACAAAATCAAACAGAGAGACCTCTCCAAACATAGGATGGTCACAGGAGATATACAGCTTCTCATCTCCTTTATACTCAAGCTCTTTTAATACTTGCAAGAGAAGTGTTGTTTTTCCTACTCCTCTACTTCCATAAACTCCTGTAATTTTGGCTTTGGAGTTTTTAATATCCTCAAATAGAAAGCGTTGATATTTTGGTAGTTTTTGATTCTGTTTAAGTCGATAAAGTCTATGGGCATTCTCTAAAATAGTCTTCATTTTACTACTCCTTTATCTTATCGTAAAATACATTTTACGATAATGTAGCTTTATCTTCTCTTCTTGGCCAATAACTTCAAAAGTACCGTATTTAAAATAAACGATGTAGGCGAACCCATGTCGAGAGCTTTAATAGTATCCGAAAAGAGTTTTAGCGTTGATTCATCTAAATGATACTTTCCTGATTTCATGGCAAGAGTTGAAATT
>CAYVNI010000145.1:0-2758 GCA_964452815.1 uncultured Sulfurovum sp. | reverse complement strand
TCACAGGAATCACCTCCACGGTAGTATTAGAAGGTCTCTTTTTGGATTTTTCTTTGTCCTCTTCTATCATCTTAAATGCGTAATATGCCAATCCTGCAAATATTGCTACTAAAATAATAAGTCCAATTAAAAATACTGGTGGCTTTTTCTCTTTTTTAATTTTGGCTATTGGCTCTTGTATGACAGCTTCCTCTTCTTCTAATAAAGGCAGAGCTATCTCGGGGTTAGCCTCCTCGTCAACCCTCTCTTCGCTTGGTTCAATATTGAGATAATGCTTCAGATTAACATCATTTGAAAACTCCATAATGATGTAAACCGTGTTATGCTCTTCAAAATAACCATAGGTCTCTGGCTCGTGCTTATGGTTGGACTCTTGGAGCCTATTGGTCTCCAAGATAACCTCTTTTTTGGTCTCATCAAACACATATTTTGATTTGGCAGGAGCATGGAGAGTTCCATTTGCATCTCGAAAAGAGATGCCCTCTAAAAAAAGCTCTTTTAATACAAAGAGATTCTCTTTAAGATGTCTGTCTTTGACCAAATATAGGATTTCAAAATCATCCTCTCCTAGTACCTTCACTATCTCGTAGTGTCCTCCTAACTTCTCCCCTAAAGATAGGTATTTACTCTCTTGCATCTCTTGTCCCTTTTTTATCATAAAATTTTTATCGTAAAATTTCATCTGTTTTTTTTAAACCCATCAAAGCGTAATCCTAGCTCCCATCTTCTCTACTAGAGCTTCCAATCCCAAATCTACTTTGACCTGAGGGAAAAATGCTCTCTCTTCTTGTAAGTTTATATCAATAAAATCCACATTATCACTCTCTAAATGTGTACGTATCATCGCTTTTACTTTATAAAGTGATGATATTTTATCCACCAAAATACCTTGCACTTCTGGAACGTTGGCGATAAAAATTTTACCCTCAGCAAATTTTCTAATTACCGATATTTTCACATTACGATTTTGGGCTACAGAGTTAACAAAGTTGTCATAGGTAGGCTTTAGTAGATTATTAATCATGTAGCTTTTATTTTGCTTGTCTATTTTTGCCAACATAGAGATGGGCTTTTTAAACTTACCAGCAGCCAAATAATCCTCCTCTATCCCTATCTTTTTGGCTAACTCACCAAAGTTATAATGGGGCATAATCACCCCAATAGAACCCACAATGGCATTTTTATTGGCAATCAGAGGTCGCACAGCTGAAGCGATATAATACCCACCACTCGCTGCAATTGAATCCACATACATTGTTACATTGATATCTTTTTGATACTCCTTTAGATACTCAGAAAGCTCTTCACTCGCCGTTGGTGAACCACCAGGTGAACCCATAATAAACAGTACTGATTTATAAGATTCATCATCTCTAACCTCATCAAGTCGCTCCATAACACGCGTGGTAAACTCCTCGGTCACCTCTTGATTATAACGCACGACTGCCACCTTATGTAACGAAGTACTCACCTCTCCAATAACACCACTTTTTGAAAAATAGGAGACAATAAACACTATCTCTGCTAATAATATCAATCCAATAATCCATGCTTTTAAATTACTGATAAATATCTGCTTTTTTAGTGCTTTTATCTCATAATCCCTAACGTCCACTCAAAATCCTTCTTAAATTCCCTATTTTAGTCATTTTTGTGACACATTTTGGGTTAATTTTATCTAAATTATATAAAATCAAATTATATACTCTTAATATTAATAAAAGGGAACAAGCTTGTACAATATTTCCATACTAGGAACATCAAGTGATGCAGGAAAATCTACCATCACTTTTATAATCGCCAAAATCATTCAAGATTTAGGTTACACCGTCGCTCCATTTAAGGCTCAAAATGTCTCCAACAATGCAAAAGTTTGTGATGATAACTCAGAGATAGCTGTGGCACAACATTTCCAAGCAGAGGTATTAAAAATCTCAACCTCTTATCACATGAATCCTGTTCTCTTAAAGTCAGGACGAAAAAGCTCTGCCTCGCTTATTGTCAATGGAAAAACCGTTGCCACCAAAGATGTCCGTGAGTACTATCGCGAGTTAGATAGCTTAAAACCAGCCGTTAAAGAGGCATTTGAGTATTTAGACAAAAGATATGAGTGCATCGTAGCAGAAGGTGCAGGAAGCCCTGTGGAGCTGAACCTTATGGAGAAAGATTTGTCCAATATCTATATCGCTACAGAGTTCAATACCAAGATTATCCTTGTAGCCGACATCGAAAAAGGGGGCGTTTTTGCCTCTATTTGGGGGGTTTACAACCTATTACCACCACAGTTAAGAGAGAATGTAATAGGGGTTATAGTCAATAAATTTAGAGGAGATTTGAGCCTCTTTGATGAGGGGATTAGAATTATAGAACAAGAGTTCAAGATTCCTGTTTTAGGCGTACTTCCCTATCTCGCCTTTAACCTTGGATTTGAAGATTCTCAATCACTAATGAACTACCAACAAAAGAGCAATCTAAACGCCAAAAGAGTAGGAGTCATCGCCTACCCCACCATGAGCAACTACAACGATTTTGAAGCCCTCATTGCCAATCCCAATATCGCATTGGAGTTTATAAAAAACAACATCAACCTATCAGGCTTTGACCAGATTATCCTACCTGGTTCAAAACTGGTGATAAAAGATTTGGAGTGGCTAAAAGCGTCAGGGTTATTTGAACAACTTCAAACCCTAAAAATAGAGATACTCGGTATCTGTGGAGGCTATCAGATGATGTTTGAGCATATCATCGACCAAGAGGC
>CAYVNI010000144.1:0-7815 GCA_964452815.1 uncultured Sulfurovum sp. | reverse complement strand
AATGATTTTAATAGTTTTTTTATAAATGCCAAGATTATAATCCTTTATCCAAATGCCCATAGTAGACATTATAACTAAAAACAACAAAAAGTCATTACCTTATCAATCTTATTCTCATCTACGACAACTTCTTCAAAAAAGCACTAATAATAAAGATGGTTGACCCATTTACTTTCCCTTGGATGTGGGTTGGGTCGCCATCTACCATACGGATATTTTTAACCGTTGTCCCCTGCTTTGCTGTAAATCCTGCTCCTTTTACTACCAAATCTTTGATAATAGATACCGAGTCACCCTCATTTAAAATCGTTCCATTTGCATCTCTTGTTGGCTCAACATCCTCTTTGATTCCCTCTTTTGCCCACGCTTCAACCTCAGGCTCTAGGTACATCATCTCCAGTAAATCTTGTGAACCTAGCTCGGTTAAAAGACGATATGCCATCACTTGAACAGCTGGATTTTCACTCCACATACTCTCACTTAGACAGTGCCAATGGTTGACATCACTGCTTGGCTCTTCAATGGATGACGCACAGGTCTCACAGATAGTAATGGTCTCACTCTTTGGTGCTACCTCATATTGACTCAACCCTACATCCGAACCACATAACTCACAACTTGTACTCATTTTTTACCTTTGATATTTTTTGCGTGTATTTTAGCACACTAATACCTAGAGCTACTTAGCCAATTAAGCTTTAATACAAAAATCCAAACAACCAAAGAGGAATCTTGTTACCCATTCCTATCTCAATATCATCAGAGACAACAAAAGAGTTTTCAACATCTTTAATCTGTTTGAAGCTCTTATTTTTGCCTCCTATTTCAAAAATATAGTGACCATTGACTAAAAAATCTCCTATTTTTGAGTAGTGTATGCTATGCAGTAAATGAAGTTGATTTACAAAAAATTGTTCTCGTAATGTTCCGATGTCTCGCTCTTCACAATAGGAGAAATTTAAATTGGTATTATTCAAATAAAGCTTTTCAGGTTTACTTAAAATAGCATCTCCTTTTGAGACCTGTTTTATCATTTTGGTAAGACTTCCAGCTTCCAAATAGTGTAGATAACTGTAAAGTGTATTTCTATTTATTCCAATTTTAGTAGAGAGCTTAGAGATATTTAACTCATAAGGTTTTGATTGACACAGTAAAGAGAGCAGTTTTTTTAATTTAAAAATATTTTTGGCTTCGATATTGAAAATAAGAGGCAAGTCACTCTCTAAAACAACATTGACTATCTCTAAAAGCTTTTGATTATAGTTGTTTTTGTTCTCTTTATAAAAAGGATAATATCCATACTCAAGATACTTTTTAAAATACTCAAAAGGTTTGATATTTCCATTAATATCTAACGCAATATTGGTGTGATTAGACAAAATATCTTCTAATGAGTAAGCATTAAAAGCCCTACCTGTCTCATACTCTAAAAACTCTCTAAAACTCATGCCATTGACACGATATAGCACAGCCCTACGACTCAAATCTGCTTTTGAATGCTCTAGCTTTAAGGCACTAGAACCTGAAAAAATCACTTTCAAATCAAAGGTATCATAAATAGATTTCAACTCCATCTCAAAATGAGGATATTTATGAATCTCATCAATAGCTAAAACCTCTCCCCCTTGTTTAGAAAACTCTTCAGCTATCTCATAGAGTGAATATTTAACTGCTTGAAAATGGTCAGCAGAAAAATAGAGTTTTTTTTCAAAAGGAACATCTAACTCTTTTAAATACTGCAAAATAAAAGTCGTTTTTCCTACACCTCGACTACCAATAATACCTATAAGTTTTTCATCCATATCAAGAGTATGGTGCATATAGCGTTTAAATTTACTGTTTGTATTCTTCAAGTAAATTAAAAAAGTATTTTGTAGAGTGCTAATCATATCTTGCCTTTTGTTTAGTCTATTAAGCAATTCTAGCTAGTTTATGCTTAATCTATTGTAATTTAGTACAAAAACCCAAACAACCAAAAAATTCAAATTATTATAATATTTTGGTTAAATGGATGATTAGGGGGTTGGGTTTTGGGTGTTGATTTCATGCCAATTTCCATTTGACGGTGTTTTTACCACCCCTCAAACACCCCCGAAGCCTCTTCTAATCCACCTCTAACCTCTCTATCCTCAACCCCACCAATCCACTCACGAAGCTCATCAAAGCTCCAATCCAAACCAACACCACTATATTTCTGCTTCCATCCCTCCAAATCAACCTCATTACCTTGTGCTATGGCTTGAAATATTTTTAACATCTCATACTCTATAAATGTCTCTTTTTTCTCTTGAAAGCGTTTAATATACTCTTTTTCAAGTTCTTTGTTAAATGGTTGGTTTTGGGTTAGTTGGAGTTCAAAGAGGTTTGTATATGATAAACTATTATTTGGATTAATTTCCAATGCTTTGCTATAGCACTCTATGGTTTTATTAAACTCTTTTAACCAATAATAAGCAACCCCCATATTGTAATAAGCCTTATCATTTTCAGGATTTATCTCTATAGCCTTTTTATAAGAGGCTATCGCTTTGTCGTACTCGCCTTTTTTCTCATAAGAATATCCCATATTATTATAAGCATCATCATATTTAGGATTTATCTCTATCGCCTTTTTATAAGAGACTATTGCTTTGTCGTACTCTTTTTTATCACTATAAACACTACCTAAAATCCAAAAAACAGACCAGTCATTTTTAAAATCTCCTTCTGATAGCTTTATCAGATACTCTATATTATTTGTATCTTCGATAATACCTAAAGCAAGTACTTTTGAAAATTCATTATAAAGTTCTTTAGTATAAACTACTTTTTCATTTTTAAGATTTTTAATATATCTCTTTAGTTTAGATACTTCTATATTATCCAAATTTTCACAAACACTCATTTTATCTTTTACACATGAACAAACTGACCCCAAAAGAAAATTTGCAAACTCCCCCCTCAATGCCATTAAGCTAACCCTAAGAAAAAAAGTTCTTCATCTTCTCAAAGAGAACAGCTTTAAGCCCTTTTGGTTTGGCGAGTTCTTCGATGAACTGGTCGTAGTTCATCCCTTTCTCTTCTAAAAAAGCTTCAAAGTATAAAATAGAAGCCTCCATACCGTGGTCATACTCTATCTCTAAAAGTTTGGTATAGATTTTCTCCATCTCTTGAACAACATGACGAGGAGCTGCTTGTCGAAAGGCAATATAGTATTCTGGTTTTTCTGTAATTGAGTTTCTTTTAATATCAAAGTCGGTACTTACCCAATAGTGGTTACCATACTTTGTCATGTTCTTTACCACTGCCATAATATTTCTGCCAGATTGCAGATATTGCCACATCAGATGAAAAATGGCTTTTGGCATACTGGGGTGCCTTAAAATACTATGTGGTGCATGAATAAGCTCACTCTCTTTGTATCCTGAGACCTCAGTAAAATAATCATTTCCATAGATAATTTTACCTTTCATATCGGTTTTACTCACAATAAGTTTTTTGGGATCTACTTTTACCTCTACGCCTGTGGGTAGAGGTCTTTTTATTTCATATAGATTTTCTACTTCTATTGATGATGTGGCTGACATGACTTTCCTTTAAAATAATTAATCAAATTATATAGTATATTTACTTAAGTTTATTTTAATGTTATTTTCTCTTTTTAATCAGTCCTGCTATCTTTGCCTGTATCTTCAGCCATGAGATATGCTCTATTGCAGGGAATCCTGCATAGGTTTTTCCACCCTCTAGTGATTTGGTTACTCCACTTTTTCCTGCGATGGTACTAAACGCACCAATATGGATATGACCTGCTGTGCCAACCTGTCCACCTATGACCACATTTCGACCTGTGGTGGTTGAGCCTGCCAATCCTGCTTGTCCTGCCATCAGTGAGTGTTCACCCAAATCACAATTGTGACCTATCTGTATCAGGTTATCTAGCTTTGTGCCTCTTCGGATATATGTTGTACCAAAAACAGCCCTGTCCACGGTTGTGTTTGTACCTATCTCCACATCATCCTCTATCACGGTATTACCATTTTGATAGATTTTAATATGCTCTCCACTCTTGGTATGAGCAAAACCATACCCATCAGCACCAATCACCACCCCTGCATGAAGAATACAGTTTTCACCTATTTTGGTGTGATGATAGAGCGTCACATTGGGGTAGATAAGGGTGTTTGAGCCAACGGTGGTATGGTCTCCAATATATGCCCCTGCCATAATCGTTACATTATCCCCAAGTGTCACCTCTTTTCCAAAACGCACACGCTTGTCAATGTCACACCCCTCACCCATGCTAGGATGTCCCTCTTTTGTCTCTATCTTATGGGCAAAAATTTTAGAGATAAGTGCAAGTTTAAGATAGGCTTCATCGGTGATAAGGGCAATGGTGGTTTCAGGAAGAAGGGGAGCGTGTTTTGCATCAATCAAAACAGCTCCTGCTTTGGTTGTGGCGAGTTGGTTCGCATATTTTTTATCATTAAAAAAGGAGATTTGAGAAGAGGTGGCTTCACTTAAAGTGTGAAGCCCTTCTATCTCTCTATCTATCTCTCTCTCCCCTCCTAAAAATTCAAGATTTATCTCTTGGGCTATTTGAGTGAGTCTCATCGCTGTCTATCGCTCTATCGCCACAACACCACCACGCACAATCTCAATAGGATTGTAACGCTGTGTCGCTTCAATAAAATGTTTGATTCTAAAAGACTCGTCTGCGACCATACCGATAATAATATCGATACCAACATTGACAATGCCACCATTATACGCACCACATAGGGCTTGGATATCGGCTAAATTCTCTTCTATTGGGAACTTGACAAGTACCATCTCTTTTTCTACCATCTCTTCATGCTCTACTACTTTATAGACAGGAACAAGCTTGTGAAGTTGTTTGGTAATCTGCTCTAAAACCCGTTGACTGCCTTTGGTGACAATGGTAATTCGAGAACGATTGGTATTTGGCAATGGAGCTACGGTTAGTGTCTCAATATTATACCCTCTTCCTGCAAAAAGACCAGAGACGCGAGAGAGTACTGAACTCTCATTCTCTACTAATACCGATACTACTCTTCTTGTTTTATCAGCCATTACTTCTCCTTTTGTTGGTCATCTAATATCATATTGTACAACGCTCCACCTGCGGGAACCATTGGCAATACATTTTCAAATCTATTAACAGCCACATTAATAAAAGCAACCCTATCTTTTGCAATTGCATCTTTTAGTGCCTCATCAAACTCAGCTTTGGTGGTAACATCATATCCAATACCCCCACACGCTTCAGCCAATAGTTTAAAGTTTGGCTGATAGCTCAAATCGGTCTCTGCGTATCGCTCCTCATAGAAAAAGGTCTGCCACTGTCGTACCATTCCCAAAAAGTTATTGTTTAAAATCACATTGATAACAGGAATCTTGTACTCAGAAGCTGTTACCAACTCTTGCACATTCATAAGAATTGAACCATCTCCTGTGATATTAATAACGGTCTTTTCAGGACACCCACGTTTGGCACCAAGTGCGGCAGGAAAACCAAAGCCCATTGTTCCTAGTCCACCTGAGTTTATCCATTGGCGTGGTCTGTCAAATGGGTAGTGTTGGGCTGCCCACATCTGATGCTGACCAACATCTGAGGTGATAATCGCCTGTTCGCCCAAAAGCTCACCAATTCGCTCAATCGCCCATTGAGGTTTAATAACATTTTCAGAGTCAGTAAAAGTTTGAGGATGAAGGTTATTATATCGCTCTAATACCTCTCGCCAATCAGTATATTTATCCCGATTTACTTTACCCTCTAGTCCTGCGATTAACTTCTCCAATACACCATAAACATCACCAACGATAGGATAGTCAACATCAACCAATTTTCCAATATTCGCCGCGTCGATATCCACATGAATAATATCAGCATACTTTGCAAACTCACTAAGCTTACCTGTTACCCTATCATCAAAACGTGACCCCAAGGCGATAACCAAATCGGTCTCACTCATTGCCATATTTGATGAGTAGTTACCATGCATACCAAGCATCCCTTGGAGCAGTGGATTTTTTGCACCCATTACACCCCGAGCCATCAGTGTCTCAACAGCAGGAATTCCCCCCATATTAGCCAACTTACGTACCAAGTCACTGGCATTAGAGAGAACCACCCCACCACCAACATAGAGCAGAGGTTTTTTTGATTTTAAAATCGCATCAACGGCTCTCTCTATCTGTCTTTTATTCCCTTTTACGGTAGGCTTATAGCTAGGGATATCCACCAAATCAGGATAGACAAACTCCCCTATCTCTGCTGTAATATCTTTAGGAACATCTACCAATACAGGGCCAGGTCGTCCTGTTCTTGCAATGTGAAACGCCTCTTTCATAATGCGTGGAAGCTCACTAAGCTCTCGTACCAAAAAGTTATGTTTGGTACAAGGTCGAGAGATGCCTATTGCGTCAATCTCTTGAAAACCATCTGTTCCAATCAATGAAAGAGGAACTTGCCCAGAGACAACCACCATAGGGATAGAGTCCATGTATGCCGTTGCCAATCCCGTAACAGCATTGGTAAAACCAGGCCCACTTGTGACCATCGCCACACCAACTTTACCTGTTGCCCGTGCGTAACCATCGGCGGCATGAACAGAAGCTTGTTCATGTCTATTTAAGATGTGTTCAAACCCATCTTGCTTATAAATCTCATCATATACATTCATGATAGCACCACCTGGGTAACCAAATACGGTCTTTACACCCTCGGCTATCAGTGCCTCACAAACCATCCTTGCACCGTTCATCTTCATGAATATTGCTCCAATCGTTTTAGAATTTTTTAATTTTGTGGCTGATTCTATCTAAAATATATAAAACTAGACTTTTTCTTTTGAAAAAGCAACCAATAAACCTGAAGAGATAACCAAGCCAATACCTAAAAATGTCCAAAAATTTGGAATAGGGTCACCCAAAGCGATACCTATAATAAGAGCAAAAACAATATTGGAGTAGGAGATAGTTCCTACTATCCCTGCCTTGGTCAGCTCATACGCTTTGGTCATCAACACCTGAGACGCTGTAGCAGAGAGTCCCATAATCACAACATAGAGCCATATAATCCCCTCAGGCATTACAAACTCAGCAAACATAAAATCCAAACTAGCAGGAGGAGTCACATAGGGTGAAGCCAACATCAAAAGCACAGGGGCAACTGTCCCTACTCCCATAAAACTCATCACAATGGCACGAGTATCATAATAGGCTCGAAGCTCACGAATAGAGGTATATGCCAACGCTGCCCCTATCCCTGAAAAAATCCCCAACATATCATACTTGTCAAACGTTCCACCTTGGGGTTGAGCAATTAGCACAATACCCACAAACCCAACAATAATCGCTAATATTGCCCCTTTTCCTAGCTTCTCATTGAGAAATAGATAAGCAAATATTGCTACAAATATAGGAGAGGTTTTGTTATAAGTCACAGCTTCACCCAGAGGAATATAGGCGATGACATAGAAGTAAGCCAAAAGAGCCATAAAGCCCATAGAGCCACGAAAAAGAAGCAAAAGAGGCTTTCCCCCTATCTGTTTAAGAGGTGATTTATAGATGGCAAATCCCACCAGAGCCACCCCAAACACATTCCTAAAAAACGTCACCTCAACAGGAGGTAATACCTCACTTACAGTCTTTGCAAATCCACCCATCACAGCAAAAGAGAGTGATGCCAATAGCATAAACAAAATCCCTCTGTCTATACCTAAAATATATTTTTTCAAATATGCCCTTTGTATTTTTTGGAAGTTTAGCATATTTGCCTATAAATTATCATTCACTTTTTTATCATAAATA
>CAYVNI010000143.1:0-7942 GCA_964452815.1 uncultured Sulfurovum sp. | reverse complement strand
TTAGCAATATCCAGTGGCTTTACAAAACGTAAATCTAAAATAGTAGGAGTACTCTCCATTAGTTTGGCTGTCTCCATCGCTCGACCTACACCATTTCCATAACCGATAAAGAGTGTCTCTTTTCCCTCTTGAATTATCTCTGATTTTCCAAGCTCAAATGCACTGCTACTTTCAAGAGTCGAACCAAATGCTCCTCTTGGGTATCTAAAGGCACATGGGGTCTCAAAATCTTTGGCAAACCTCATCACTTTTATCATCGTCTCATTGGAGGATGGTGCAAAGATGGTCATATTCGGAATAGCTCTTAAAAATGAGATATCAAACACCCCTTGGTGGGTCTCTCCATCTTCTCCTACTAGCCCTGCTCTGTCTATCGCAAAAGCTACTCCTAAATTCATCAAACAGATATCATGAATCACTTGGTCATAGCCTCGTTGTAAAAAGGTGGAGTACAAGGCACAAAATGGTTTAAATCCCTCTTTTGCCAATGGTCCCATAGAGGTGACGGCGTGTTGCTCGGCGATGGCCACATCCCAAAAACGTTCAGGATATTTCTCTAGGGCTTGGCTCATTCCTGTACCACTTGGCATCGCAGCCGTTACCCCCACAACCTTTTCATCTTCATCTGCTAAAGCTACCAGTGTTTCAGAAAAAATAGCCGTTGAAGCCTTTGGTGCTGATTTTTTGAGAGAATCACCTGTTCGAACATCAAACGCCCCTACCCCATGCCAATGCTCTTTTCCTACACCTTCTGCTACCTCATACCCTTTACCTTTGGTGGTTTGAACATGAATAATTACAGGACGTTGCATCTCTTTAGCAATTTTTAGTGTCTCAATGAGTGAGCTGATATTATGCCCATCAATTGGACCAATATACTCCAATCCCAACTCCTCAAACAAAATTCCTGGGGTAATAAGATGAAAGGACTCCTCAAAACGTTTTGCCATATAGGTAGCACTCTCAGGGAAGTTCTCTAACATCTCTTTGGTTTTGGCTTTAAATTTCTGATAAAAAGGGGATGCCATCGTCTGTGAGAGAATACGGCTCAATGCCCC
Organism: uncultured Sulfurovum sp.; assembly: GCA_964452815.1. GTDB lineage: Bacteria > Campylobacterota > Campylobacteria > Campylobacterales > Sulfurovaceae > UBA1140. Next base: position 6,884 of record CAYVNI010000143.1, on the reverse strand, counting down.
AATAGGCGAAGCGATACTCATCTCATTGTCATTGAGAATAATAATGGCAGGATATTTTCTATCACCCAGCTCATTCATCGCCTCATAGACCATCCCTGCACTCATGCTTCCATCACCAATAAGTGCCAAAGGTAGACGCTCACACTGCTCACCTTTTAGGGCAATCGCTTTGGCTGCACCTGTAGCGAGTGAGATAGAGGTAGAGCTATGCCCTGCCATGTAGTAGTCACTATCAGACTCTTTTGGTTTGGTATAGCCACTTAAGCCTCCAAATTGACGTAGGGTATCAAATGCCTCCCATCTATCCGTTACCAATTTATGGGCATAGGATTGATGAGAAACATCAAAAATAAAGGGATTTTTTGTCGCATCAAAAACAGCGTGCATCGCCACGATAATATCTGTTGCTCCCAAGGTAGAGCTTAAGTGTCCACCATTTTTACTGACCGTTGCTAAAATCTTATCTCGTACCTCTTGGGCAATCGACTCTAACTCTTCAATACTTTTCTCTTTTAAATCCCCAAACTTATTCAAACCATAACCTTTTTAAACATCTCAAAAAATCTATCATTCTGTTTTTGCGTACCGATGGTAATACGAATGGCATTCATCCCATATGAAGCTAAGTTACGAATGATGACTCCTTCTCTAAATAGTCTATCAGAAATATCTGTAGAGTTCATCTCATCAGGGAAAAGATAGGTGATAAAATTGGTGTAGCTCTCTATATACTCAAATCCATTCTCTTTTGCAAACGCCTCATACCTACCAATCTCTTGGGTATGTAGAGCGATTGAATCTCTTACGAACTCCTCATCTTTACACGCTTCTATTCCTGCGACCAATGAGAGGGTTGAGATATTAAAAGGGGGTCGCATCTTATAAAGTTCTGATATCATTGGGCTATTTCCTATCCCATAACCCACACGCATTCCACCCAATCCATACGCTTTTGAAAATGTCCCCAAATAGATAACATTTTTAAAACCAATAATATCATTTGGCGTAATACGATACGCCTCATCTTTGGCAGCAGCATACTCCATATACGCCCCATCTACCACTATCATGGTATCTTTTCCAACAGCATCTATAATCTTTAGCACATCCTCTTTGGAAGTTGCATCTCCTGTTGGGTTGTTTGGGGTACAGAGATAGATGATTTTTGGGTTATGCTCATGATAGGCGTGGATAAACTCCTCTACCTTGTGCTGATAGCTAGGTGTTCGGACTATCTTAGCTCCCATCTGCTTGGCATAAATCTCATACATCGCAAAGGTCACTTTTGACATCAATACTTTATCATTTGGCACAAGCAAGGCACGAGAGATAAACTCCAACACTTGGTCTGACCCTGCTCCGATAATAATATTCTCATCTGTCACCTCAAATCGCTTGACAAGAGCATCTTTTAACTCATAAAAACTATCATCTGGATATAAAAATGCTTTATGGGCATTATCAGCAATTGCTTTGGCAACTTTTGGATTACACCCTTTTGGGTTCTCGTTGGAGGCGAGTTTTACCACATCTTGGGGAGCGATTCCAAACTCTCTTACCACCAACTCAATTGGTTTTCCTGCCTCATAGATTTTAATATCTTTTAGTGCGTCATTAAATTTCATTACTATCCTTTTGCTCTCTACTTTTAAACATCATCTGTCTCTTTCACATATGAACCAAGTATCTTAATACACGTTCCATGTTTTTTAACAATTTTTTGAATATTATCATTGTCTTGATGTCCATCAAACTCTATAAAGAAGAGTGATTCTCCCTCTATAATATGTGATTTGATTTTGGTTAAGTTGATATTTGACTTCTCAAAATCATTTAGAAACTCTACCAATGCCCCAGGGGTATTGGGGAGACGTACCAAAATAGAAGTTTTATCTGAATCAGAAGGAAGATTTTCAAAATTACTAATAATAAAAAATCGTGTTCTATTATTATCTGCATCTTGAATATTATCAAAAAGAAGTGGCAATCTATAAAGAGTAGAAGCGACTTTTGGACAGATGGCTGCTGCCTCTTTGTCCTCTAATGCCATTTTTATGGCTTTTATTGTAGACTCTACGGGAATATACTCCACATTATCAAACCCCAAATCCTCTAAAAAATTCCTACATTGACCAAAGGCGATATCTTTGGAGTAGATTCGCTTAATATCTTTTACCTCACTAAGCGTTGCAAACGCAAGATGCACATCAAGCACAGCTTCTGCAATAATCTTTAGATTAAACGCATCTAAAGAGTGGATGGTATCGCTTACAATACCATTGGAACTGTTCTCTATTGGAACAACACCAAACTTTGCTGTTCCTCTGCTCACCTCTCGAAAGATACCCTGTATGGAGTTGATGGGGAGATAGGAACTCATCGCTCCAAATTTACTCTTGGCTGCTTGATGGGTAAAACTCGCCTCTTCACCGAGATAGGCAACCCGCTCAGGAAGCTCAAGATTTCTAGCCACGGTAAACATCTCTATAAACAGTGCATCAATAGCCTCATTGGTGAGTTTTCCACTGTTTTTCTTTTTTAGACGATTGAGTATCGACTGCTCTCTCTCTGGTCGATAGATAGGAGCCCCTGTGGTGTTCTTTAGCTCTCCAACTTGATGAACATACTCCATTCGCTCATTATAAAGCTCTAGTAGCTTATCATCTATCTTATCAATTCCTATGCGTAGTTCATCAAGTGTCATATTTTTCCCTTACTCTCTTCTATTTATTTTTGCCAACTGCTATCACAACTCTCTTCGAGACGTATCTGGTCTTCAAAGCTCTCACGCTCTCGAATAAGATAATCTTTCCCATCGAATACTGCAACCTCAGCTACTTTTCCTCGGGTGTTATAGTTACTCGACATGGTAAAACCATACGCACCCACCGAGTGAACCACCAAGATATCATTGTGTTCAAGAGGAGGTAAGGCAACATCTTTGCCTAAAAAATCCCCACTTTCACATACAGGACCTACCACATCTGCAAGGCTCGTCTTACCCTCTTTTTGCACAGCTTCTATTTTATGATAAGCGTTATAGAGACTTGGACGCAACAGGTCATTCATCGCCCCATCTATAATTACAAATCGTTTATCACCATTGACCTTTTCATACAATACTTTGGTCAAAAAGATACCAGAGTTTGCCATCATATATCGTCCAGGTTCTGACAAAATAGTCACATCCAACCCTTTTATCGCTTGGGTAATCACATGGGCATAGGCTTCAGGATTAATCGTCACCTCATCATCATAGACCACACCCAAGCCACCACCAACATCAAAGAATTTAATCTCAATATCAAGGGCTTGAAGGGAGCGTAGCAAATCGGCTACAATGTTACACGCCTCCTCTATGGGAGCGAGTTCAGTAAGCTGAGAACCGATATGAAAATGAATACCTATGGGATTTAATACTTCTGATTTTTTGGCATAAATATACATCCGTTTTGCCATATCAATACTTACACCAAACTTATTTTCATGTAATCCTGTTGAGATATAAGGGTGTGTTTTGGGGTCAACATTGGGATTTACTCTGATTGATATTCGAGCCTCTACCTCTAGCTCACGGGCTATCATCTCAACCCGTTTCATCTCGGCTTCACTCTCTAGGTTGAGAAGTAGAATACCCAAAGAGAGTGCTTCTCGTATCTCTTCATCTTTTTTTCCCACACCTGAAAAGATAATTCTATACCTACTAACCCCTGCTTTTAAGGCACGTTTGACCTCTCCAATACTCACACAATCAGCCCCTGCACCAAGATTCGCAAGGTGGCGAATAACAGCCAAGTTTGAGTTAGATTTTACAGCATAAGCAACCAGTGACTTTTTCCCATCAAATGCCCCTTTTAACTCCTCGTAACGCTCTGTAATACTATTGAAATCATATACATATAAAGGAGTATTATACTTTTCTACTAATGTTTTTATATCTACGTTGGTTTTTTCTATACTCATTTTCGTTTATCCCTAATTATAATTATTGTCGCGATTTTATCTAAAACTTGGTTACAAGTTGATAAGATAGTTATTATGATAGCAGAGTCACCAAATAGATAAAAGAGGCAATGGGTATCAGTTTGAAGAGTCCGCGAAGATAAGTTAGCATTAAAAAAATAATTGGATATAATGGCATTTATATTCACAAGGAATTTATTTTATGATTTTAATGATAGATAACTATGATAGTTTTACCTATAATGTGGTGCAGTATTGCTTAGAGCTTGGGGCTGATTTGAGAGTGATTCGGAATGATGAGATGAGTGTAGAGGAGATAAAGGCGTTGAACCCTGAGAAGATTATTATCTCTCCTGGCCCTGCCACGCCCAATGAGGCAGGGGTGACACTTGATGTGATAGAGGCATTTGCTGATACTACGCCCATTTTTGGTATCTGTTTGGGACATCAGAGCATTGCCCAAGCGTTTGGGGGGGAGGTGATTCGCACTAAGAACATGATGCACGGCAAGACCTCTCAGATAGAGGTGGAGAGAGATACGGTGATATTCAAAGGGCTACCCGAGGAGTTTAGAGCAACACGTTATCACTCTTTGACCGTGAAGCAAGAGAACTTACCATCGCATATTGTGCCAACCTCTTATAGCAAAGATGACCATGAGATTATGTCGCTAGAGATAGAGGGAAAAGATGTTTATGGTGTTCAGTTTCACCCAGAGTCGATTATGAGTGAGCATGGATATGAGATGTTGGATAACTTCTTAAAACTTTAAAGTGGTCTGATGAGTCGTGTTGCTTTTGCCAGTTTTATCTTTTTTTATACCATAGCACTCTACTATCTCGCCACCACCCTGCCCATTGGTCCAAATGAGGCGATGCTCTACTATACAGATGATAGAGTATTGGGGGTTTTAATCCATCTTTTTGATGATACTTTTTTGACCACATTGGATTTTCGTCTCCCTTTTCTGCTCTTCTCTTTTTTGAATATCTACCTCTTTTATAAAGTGAGTAAAATCTATTTTAAAAAGAGAGAGACAGCCTATCTTGTTACCACATTTTTTGCACTTTTACCAGGTATTATTACGGCATCAGTGATAGTTAATATCGCTGTAGTCGTTATTGCGTTAGTCCTAAGTTTTATTATTTTACATGAAAAGAAGCAGAGAGTATGGCAAGGAGTTGTGATGCTCTTGCTTCTGTTTATCCATGATGCTTCCCTTATCTTTTTTATCCCTGTTGCTATCTTTTTTGCCATAAAACGTGACCACGAACTCTTTGCACTCTCCATAATACTCTCACTCTTTTCACTTTTTTACTTTAATGGTTTAGAGATTGGTGGTAGACCAGAGGGGCGATTTTTGGAGCTTTTTGGACTCTATATTGCACTCTTTTCCCCTTTGGTTTTTCTCTATTTTTTCTATGCCCTCTATCGTATATGGTTGCGAGAGGAGAAGGATATCTTGTGGTACATCTCCTTTACGGCATTTATCTTCTCTGTTCTGCTCTCTCTGCGTCAGCAGGTTATCATGACCGATTTTGCTCCCTATGTGATTGTCTCGGTGGTGTTGATGGTTTTGACCTATCAAAAGACAATAGATGTGCGACTTCCTCAGTTTCAAGTGGCATATAGATTGGGTTATCGGATTGTGTTGGTCTCTATGCTTCTCTTTTCATCGGTCATTGTTTTTCACAAATCATTCTTCTATCTGATTGATGACAAAAGTAAACACTTTGCCTATCCTTTCTATGAACCCTATTGGCAGGTCAAAGAGTTACACAAGATAGAGAAAAATTGTTACACGGTGAGTCACAAAAAGGTACAATATCAATTAAAATATTATGGAATAGAGTCTTGTAAAGAGTTAGATGTTCCTAAAATACACATATAAAAAAAGTTAGAAACGAGTATAAGTAACAACAGTAGACATTAAATCCTCCTAATGGTAGAATTATCAAACACAATTTAAACAAGGAGAACTCGATGGCTCAAAAAGCGATTAGAGAATACGACGCAAAGTCGATTTTAGCTCGACATTGGGATAAGTACTTTCCAGATTTTACTTATTCTTATGAAACAGTATTGGTTCAAAATGGAGCAGAATTACAAGAGATTGCAAAAGAAAAGTCATGGTTAAGTGAAAAGACTTTGGTAGCAAAACCTGATATGCTTTTTGGAAAAAGAGGTAAAAATGGATTGGTTCTTTTTAAAGATTCTAAACCAGGAGATGTCTCTTTAGCAAAAGCTACTTCTTGGATTGATGAGAAATCAAGTGAAAAGCAAGAAGTTTTCTTTGCATTTGATGGAGATACTCCAACAGGAGAGCCAAGTGTAGATACTTTAAGTCATTTCTTAGTTGAGCCGTTTATGCCTCACACACAAGAAGAAGAGTATTATGTTTCTGCCACTTGTGTAGGCGATAACGATGTTATCTATATGTCTGCTGAAGGTGGAATGGAAGTTGAAGAGGGTTGGGACGAAAAAGTAACAGAAGTTTCATTCCCTATTACTGCAACTGAAGAAGAGATTGCAGAAGCAATCAGAGCAAATGTTCCTGCTGATGTTGCAGAAGCAGACAAAGCTAACTTTGCTGAGTTTTGTATTGGTTTCTTTAAAGCGTACCGTGAATTAAACTTTGCATACCTTGAAATTAACCCATTTGTACTTCAAGGTAAAAAAGTTGAGCTTCTTGATATGGTTGCAAAACTAGATGATACAGCTGGATTTATGATGGTTTCTGAGTGGGGCGACGTTGAGTACCCAACAGCATTTGGTATGGAGAACAAATCTCCAGAAGAGGAAGCAGTTGAACTTGCAGATTCTAAAACTGGTGCATCTTTAAAACTTACATTACTTAAGCCAGAAGCTAGAATCTGGACAATGGTTGCTGGTGGTGGTGCTTCAGTTGTTTACGCTGATAC
>CAYVNI010000142.1:0-5674 GCA_964452815.1 uncultured Sulfurovum sp. | reverse complement strand
CCGTAGCAGCGACTGCTGAAGCACGTGAAGATATTGGAGCAGATGCAGGCCGTGAAACAGCGGCCCCAGAGGTGACAGCGCCAGACCTAGGAAAGATTCTACCTCCTCTTAGTAATGTTCTATCAGCCAATGAAAGTGCTTATCAGAAATTTATTGATGCCAATGCAGATAAGTTCTCAACCCCTGCCCCCCAAGCATAAACTCAGGCGATGGTCACGGCGGTTAACGTAGAGCAAACAGTAAGACTAGCAGACTCAGAAGGATTAGAAGCAGTAATAGATGATATTGCAGGAGACAATAATCATATACCTGTAAAAGCCGAACAGATTAATGCCATTGATGGTGTAAGTGGAGCAAGGGATGATGTTAACTATTCAACGGCACTTAATAACGGTACATACTATGATGAATCTAATCCAACAACAAGTGAAATACAAGCCGTTATTGATGCTAAAAATGCAGCCATAGATAGAGAAAATGCAAATATAAATGGAACATTAGCAGTGGTTGAAGAGATTACAGGAGATTCAAGTTCAAATACGACCCCAATAACAGCTTCACAGATTAATGCCATTACAGGAGTAAGTGGAGCAAGAGATGGTGTTGATTATACAACTGCACTTGATGATGCCGTATATGTTGACCAAAACAATCCAACTGTATCCGAAATTCAAGCAGTAGTTGATACTGAAAATGCAAGGATAGATAGAATAAATGCCGATATAGATGGATTTTCAGCCACAGTTGAAGATGTTTTAGGAAATGAAAATGAAATTCCAGCAACGGCCTCACAGATTAATGCCATTGATGGAGTAAGTGGTGCAAGAGATGATGTTGATTATACAACTGCACTTAATAATGCCTTATATAGTGATAAAGCTAATCCAACCGCAGAGGAGATTCAAGCAGTAATTGATATAGAAAATTCAAATATAGATAGAACTTTAGCCGTAGTTGAAGATATTTTAGGAAATGAAGATGCCATTCCTGTAACAGCAAGTGAAATTAATGCACTCAGTGGAGTAAGTGGTGCAAGAGATGGTGTTGACTACTCGACAGCCCTTAATAATGCTACATATAATGATGAAAGTAATCCAACAGCAGAAGAGATTCAAGCAGTCATTGATGCCGAAAATGCTAAAATAGATGAAAGTTCAGAGGAAGATATTGACCTAACAGAAGAGCCACTTAATACACTAGATGGAGCAAGTGGAGTAAGAGATGATGTTGACTACTCAACAGCTCTTGATAATGCCGTGTATGTTGATGAAAATAACCCAACTGCATCTGAAATTCAAGCAGTAGTTGATGCTACAAATGCAAATATTGATAGGATAAAGGCAAATAAAGATGGCAATGAAGCTGTTATTGAAGATATTACTGGAAATGAAGATGAAACTCCAGCAACAGCAGAGCAAATTAATGGGATTGATGGAGTCACTGGAGCAAGAGACAACGTTGATTATTCAACAACCCTAAATAATACAATTGAAGATCCAGACAATTTAACCCCTACAGAAATACAAGCCGTAGTGGATACTGAAAATGCAAATATTGATAGAGAGAATGCAGATATTGGTGGAAAAGAAGCTGTAGTTGAGGATATTTTAGGAAATGAAGATGAAACTCCAGCAAGTGCGACACAAATTAATGCGATTGATGGTGTAACAGGAGCAAGAGAGGGTATAGATTATTCAACAGCTCTTGGTAATGCACCTATTGAAAATCCAGAAAACCCAACAGCTGAAGAGATACAAGCAGTAATTGATACTAAAAATGCAACTATTGATAGAGATGAGATTGTAGAAGATACAGATAATGGTGAATCTATTGAGAGTAGTATAGAAGAGGATTCAATCAATACACTTGAAGTGACTGCAACAGTAGGAGATACTGTTACTATAGATGTACTTGAAAATGATACAGGTGATTTTGAAATAGACTCCTTGGTTTTAGTAATACCAAAAAAACTTGAAACAAAAGCTGTATTAAGTAATAATGGTAAAACTTTAACAGTAAGAAATGAAGGAGTATGGACTGTTGAGGAGAATAATCTTTTAACCTTTACACCAGAAGAGAACTTCACCTCTAAACCAAGTGATATTCGTTATCTAATTTCAAATGTAACGGGAGAACAGACATCGAAAACCAATGTATCTTTGAATATGCAAGTAGTAGCTGGTGTATCCGTAGAGGAAGGTGAAGGTTATCAAACTTCAGATAGTGTACCCGTTCTAAATGGATTATGGGCATTTATGGCAATGATATTTGCTGGTTTATTTGGAATGTTTTTTGCTCGAAAAGAAGAAAAGTAATAGAATATAAGAATATAAGGAATAAAATGATAAAAATTATAGAAAAAATAAAAGGGGCAATTGCCCCTATCGTATTACTAATGTCACTTAGTAGTCAAGCTGTCGCAGAAGATAACGTATCGAAAGATGGTATATTATATAGTGGTTTAGGTTTTGCTACAGCAAAGGTTATAACACCTACAGAGGGATATGAAGATGTAACATACGGAGTACTTGTAAGAGTTGGATATGATTTTAATAAATACATCGGTATAGAGGGTAGAATTCTTAAAACAATGTGGAAATATAAACAACAGAAGATAGAGCATATAGGATTATTTGCAAAACCTAAGCTTTCTGTTACAGAGGATATGAATATTTATGCTCTTATAGGTTATGGAAAAGTAGAGACAGGACATAAGATAGTATTTGATGATACAGGAATGGCTTGGGGAGTAGGTATGGACTATGACCTTGATAACTCTTTAGGAGTTTTTATTGATTACGAGAGACTTCTACAAAAGAGTGATACTACTGATTTTAATGTGGTTTCACTTGGTATGAGATATGATTTTTAGGAAGCTTTGCCCTTTAGGGCGAAGTCTTTTCCCCATCCCCCCATTAATATATTATTATATTTTTAGTGTCAAATCCCAAGTAAGTTTAGTTTGGATTCACTAAAAAATAAGCCCCAATAGCCAAAATAATGGCAACACTTACCCTTTTAATAATCACCCCAATGTTATTTCCAATTTGACAGGAGCTACACTGTCCAAACTTTTTAGCCTCCACCTGTGCATAGAGAAAGAACCCTGCCATAAGACCAATGACCAATAGAAGTGCTATTTTATCAAACAAGAAGATATTAGCAATGGTGGAGGGAGCAAATGAAAAAAGAGGAGTCAAGAGTGAAAACCCCATAAAGAACAGTATCTTATCTGTAAAACTGACAAAGTAGTCTTTTTTTGAAAAAGTAGGACAAACATCATCTACAGGAGCAGGGGCGTGACCATTTTTCTCTAACGCCTCTAAGATTTCATCTCTTCTTTTTTTCCCCACTTTGTCCAAAAAGTTTCCACCAAAGAGATAGTCTATTTTTCTCTGCATAATAACCGCCAACTCTCTGTCCTCTATATCTCGATGCAAAGGTTTTCCTTCGCGATTCTCATAAACAAGTTTCATCTTGGAGTATCTAGTAATGGTAACTTCCGTATTGGGGTAGTAGAGTGTGGTCTCTGTAGATTCAAACTTATCATCACTTCGTAGCTCACGAGGATTGATATACTCCACATACTCCTCTCCCTCTTTGATAATAATTATATTATAAGGGTAGGCAATTTGAATGGCTGAGAGTGCTTTTAAGTCATGCTCTATCATGGTATCTTTCATATCTTCTAAGACATTCCAAAGTGTTTGATTAAACTGTCTAACATCTGTTGATGTACTGTTGATTCTTGGGTCTGGGTAGATTACTAATTTTTGTACCATAAAAAATCCTTAATAGAAAAATATTTATAAAAGATAATAGAGTGAGTATGAAGTTTTAAAAATATTTGTAGAGGTAAAGAGAGAGATAAGACAAACGCCTTATCTCTGGATTTGCTCAAAAATCTTAGTGACTTTTTGCAACAACAAGAATCATCTTGATGTTGATGTGTACAAATCGAATGAACTGCCAAATAAGACATGTTCTAAAGAATTTTACAAATCTAGTTGGAACCATTGTTGTAAAGTTTTGGTTATATGGTTTAATTACATCTTCGAGTTTCTGCATGAAATTTCCTTTATTTTTTTATTTTTTTATCACAAAATTAGGTAGAGACCCATTCCTATTCAGGAATAAGTGTCCAACCTGGCTTAAGTTTTGCTTTGTAGATAAATAGGTGGTGAAGAACATGTTTTATCCAGTGTCCTGCAAGACCAATCTCTCCAAATGTATGACTTAAGTCACGACCAAGTCCAGGGTACTTCTCAAAGTCAGGAACAACAGGATATACAGTCAATGCTGCTGCCGTACCGTCTGTTAGACCTTTACCAGCTGATGCCACACACGCTGCACCCATCTCTGCCATTGAAGCATGTTGAAGAGGAGCATTTTTACCATTTTGAATCATGTCACAGATAGATTTAGCAACTGCTTTACCAATAATTCCAGAAGGCATACCTGTTCTAGGTGGGGTTGGAAAGATTGGTGTCCCTGCTGGTGAACTCATTGGTTTAGAGATTGGATGTGGAGGAGCAAATGCAATACCACAAGCAAAAATATTATCATAAGTTGGATTTTGATAAGTCTCTGGCCAATCAGAAGCTTTCCAGTTAGCATAGTCACCTGCATCATACTTAGCATCAACTTTAAGGAATCCATTTGGAGCAAAAAGAGTAGCAGTCATATCTGAACCATCTTTTGCAACCGCTGTTAGTCCAACACCTGCAAATGGTGGAATCAACATTGAGAAGTCAAACTCCTCTTCACCAGTTGAACCATCTAGTAATTCATAATGAACTTTACCAGCTTCAACTTTAGAAACGTGAGCGCCAATCAACCATGGAATATTTCTCTCAGAGTAGAGTGATTCAGCAAACAGTCTTGATGATGCTGCGTAACCACCACGGTTCATGTGCAATCCACCAATTCCGAAGTCACCAAGGAAAGACTCATTTGAAATCCACTTGATATCTACATTGTCTCTTACACCAGCTTTTTTAGCTTCATGCTCAATGTTAAAGATATACTCAAAAGCAGCACCTTGACAAGTACACATACCGTGACCTGTACCGATAAGAATCTTCTGTCTCTCACCCGCTTTTGCTTTATCAAAAATTTTTCTTAGCTCTTCATTTGCATGAACGGCGTGGTCTGCTGTACAAACAGAAACAGTATGCTCACCAAGATTTGTACCTTCACCCAAACCAGGAGTTGCACCAAAGTTTAGTTTTGGTCCAGTTGCGTTAATAAGATAATCATAGGTTACCTCTTCAGTCTCACCAGCAGTACCTTGTTTTGTTGACTCTATTGTAATAAATGGAGTTTCATCATCTGCTTTACCCTCTGGGTGAATAGAGACTGCTTTTGCTTGTTTGAAGTCGATTCCTGCTTTTCCATATACTGGAGCAAGTGGGAAAACAACATCTTCTTTTGTCATTTGTCCAACACCTACCCAGATATTTGATGGAATCCAATTCCATTGTGAGTTTGGAGTTACAACAACTACCTCGTGATCTTTCCCTAGCCATTTTTTTGCAAATGTTGCAGCAGTGTGTCCTGATACACCACCACCCATAATTACTAATCGTGCCATAGCGTTCCTTTATAATTGATTTAAGTAACTTCCATTATAGGTGGAATAGATTTAAATAAACGTTAAAAATCTATTTTTTTT
>CAYVNI010000141.1:0-1874 GCA_964452815.1 uncultured Sulfurovum sp. | reverse complement strand
TTAATTTAAGTGAGAGGTTTCTTCACTAAAAGTAGAATAGCTTATTTTGTGTAATTGTGCTTTGAATAATCCACAATTATTATACCAATAAGAAATGATGTTACCTTTTGAGACAAGATAGTGGATAAAGTGTGAAGGAGTAAAAAAATCATGATTATCAATTCAATTTATACCTACTTTTAGACAGTAGGTGTCACCAAAATAAGCATATTTTTTGTAATGATTTATTTTTTATATGATTCGTTGAAATTCAAGTTGTTCTATATCAGGATTTGGATGACCAATAGCAGGATTTTGTATTATTTGTGGTGGACGATTTAACTCATCAAGTATTCTTAAGAGTTTATGTTCGGTCTCTATGGAGATATTACCATTGGCTACAATGGCAAGAATACGCTCTGCATACTCCTTTTTTGCCAACATATTATTATGTTCTTTTTCTCGTTCTAGTTCGATTTGTGCCAAGTTTTTTTGATATCGAAGATAGACATAGATAAGAATAAAGATTAAAAGAGAGATGATGATTAGCATTTTATTATCAGACTCTTTTTGATTATCTAGGGAGTTGTACTTCATTCCTGCTAAGGTACTGTCTGTTTTTGAATCAATCTCTTTTAATTGGATATCGGTATTATATTTCTCTTGAGTAATGGCGATATTCTGCTGAATCTCTAGCTCTTTGAGTTGTTTTTCATTTTCAAGTTGTGCAAGTTTAATCTCTTGCTCTTTTTCAATTCTCTCTTTATTGAGTTGTTGCTCTTCAATACTCTTGGTATGAGGTTGTTCCAAAATTCTTTTCATAGCTTCTTCTGGAGTACTTGAGAGCGAAAATGCAGACAGTACTATATATCCCAGCAGTGCAGACAACATTACAATTAGAATCTCTTTCATATTAGCCACCCCTTAAATGTTTACCTTTGAAAAACTGTTACTTATGGTTAATTGAGTACTATTATATATCTTTTTGCCTTAACACTAATTAATATGATGCCAAAAAATGTGTTAACAGTGTGAAATTATACATTTTTTAGGTTAACTACTCCCCTTTTCTTGTTGATTTCTGTGTTTAGTTAAGAGGGATTACTTGTTAAGTTGCTTCTCATAAGATGAACTCTTTAGTTGCTCCTCTAAGACAAGAGCATTGACCATATTGGCAAGTTCATTTAAGTCTAAGTTTCTATCAATTAGGGCTTCATTATCTATTCTTACCACGTTTGTTGTTTGACTAAATCCCTTGGTATCAATGTCTGCTAAGATATTTTCAAGCTCTCTATTTTTATGTTTTTCTTCACTATTCTTAACGCTTTTTCCTATTAACTCATTATCCAATGCATTTACATAGGAGGAGTTCTCTTGATTTGAGTTGTTGATTATCTTTTTTAGGTCTGAAGAGAGTTTCTCTTTTGATATATTATCTATTACTAATTTAGTATGATGAGTAGCATTATCAGAACTCTTCTCTTCATGAATATCAACGGTGTAATTAACGCCCCTAACGGCTGTTTTGCTATTGTTGTTTGTCAAAAAATTTTGATAGATAAAATAACCCAACATAGCAGAGATTAAAAGAAGATTCAAAATTAATAATAGTTTTCCCTTGGTGTTACTTTGATTGTTTATATTTTCGGCATTAACACGAGCATCTTTGATTGCATCATTGTAGTAGTCAGGGTTATTATTCTTTTTAAACATTATTTTCCTTGTGGTTTTTAAAAGTATCATAGCTTGAAAAGGTAAAAAATTAAATTAAAATTAAAAAAAAGTCAATAAAAAATTATTTAAGAAAGAGTGTGGGTGTTTTTTTCACAAAGGTGTTGTTTTCTAAAGAACAGAGAGTTTGGGACAATGTTTAATGTTGTCCCAAAAGTAAGAAT
>CAYVNI010000140.1:0-5548 GCA_964452815.1 uncultured Sulfurovum sp. | reverse complement strand
GGTATCATCTTGCCACCGTTGTTATCTCGGTAGACAAAGGCAGCTCCATCACCTGTGTCCATAACACAGAGGATATTGAGATGCTCCATATAGCTTAGTTTTGAGTTTACTCTTTGCATATGTTGGAAGATATTATGGGCGATATTTTTTGCCATAACTTCAGCCACGTGTCCCTGTTTTGCTCTCCACTCTGGTCCCATAAGTGAGGCACTGTCTCCAATGGCATAGATGCCCTCAAATCCCTCTATTTCGTTGTACTCATTGGTTACAACAAATTTTGCTTCACTAAGAGGTAGACCCGAAGCCTCAATAACCGAGTGACCTGTTCCCGCTGAGATAAACATAATAAGGTCAGACTCCAGTTTTGTTCCATCTGCAAATGTTACACCATTAGGGTGGAACTCTGTGATTTTTGAACCCACTTTTTTATTAATCTTGGTCATACCAAACATTTTGTCCATCATGACCAATGCTTTGTCACCCATTTTTTGCCCTGGTTTCTCCATGGGTGCAAAAAATGTAAGTTCAAACTTATCTCTTACTCCTTTTTTCTTTAGCATATTATGGACATTAAAGAGTACCTCAAAGGCAGGTCCTCCACGAACAGCAGAGGTGTCTTTTGGATTGCCACCAAAGCCCATAGCAATTTTTCCTGACCCTTTTGCGACAAGAGCATCGAGACGAACTTTCATCTCCTCTGCCTCTTCAGGTTTTCCACAGATAGAGAGGGTGTTCTCCATCCCTTTGTGCTGAATCTTATCTTGACCCATCGCCACAACGATATACTCAAAATCATCAAAAATCTTTCCACTGGCAAGGGTAACTTTTTTCTCTTTTGCCTCAAATGAAGTTACAGGGTCTACGATCACCTCAAAGCCATGCTTTTTTGCCAAATCGGCCAAAGGAACAGAGATATCTGCTTTTGTAGCTCCTCCTGTTGGAATCCAAATAGAGGTTGGGTAGATATAAAAATAGTCTCTATCACTTACCAAGGTCACTTCTAGTTTCTGTTTTCTTAGATAGATAGCCGCTTCAACACCTGCAAAACCACCACCCAATACCAAAACTTTTTTCATAATAAATCTCTCCTAAAATAATTTAAAGTTATAATAAATATAATTTCTAATTCTACTATAAATTAGATGAATTTTATCCTAATTGAATGAATTTAAGATTATTAATATAGGATTTTAGCCAAATAGAGCCCTTCTGGAGGAGCAAGTTTGGTGAGGTATCTCTCTTTTAAATCCAACTGCCTTTGAAGTTGCTCTAGGGTTGATTTTTCTAAAGCGACCCTCATTGCCATCTCGGTCATCATGCGTACTTGTGAACGTAAAAATCCATTGGCTTGGAAGTAAATAATATGATGGTTGTTATATTTTTTATATTGAGCTTGATAGATGGTTCTGATATTGGTATGTGTTATTGAACCTGTTTTTATAAAGTTGGAGAAGTCATGAGTGCCTTCAAATATTTTTAGAGCTTTTTCTAATAAATCTCTATTAAAAGTTGGATAGTAGGAGATATAATCTTGTTCAAATATTGAAGGGGTGGAGGTTTTAAATATATAGCGATAGAGCCGTTTTTTGGCTGAAAATCTGGCATGAAAAGCATTGTCTACTTTGGTAATCTGTTTAAAGGAGATATATTTTAGTTTTTGGTTGAGTACCTCTTTTAGTTTTGATAAATCACTCCAAAAAGGTGGCAACTCAAAATCTATCACCTGCCCCGTGGCATGAACTCCTGCATCCGTTCGTCCACTTCCTCTAATTCCAGACGTTACTCCTATGGAGAGTAGGGCAATCTCTATTTTGGTTGTAATGGTCTGTTGGGTACTTTTTTGCTTTTGAAACCCTTTGAAGTGCGTTCCATCATAGGCGATAACTGCTTTTACTCGCACTAGAAAAACCTTGATACTTTGTACTTAAAAAAGAGATGACTGATAAGAGATGTTCCTATGATGAAAAGACCTAGCATCATAAAATCACCCTGATTTTTGAGAAAAGTGGCAATCATATACATGGTGACAATGGTTGCTCCTAGTATGTGATAGGCGTAGTTTTTTTGATATCTTGGGTTGATGATTGCAAAAGAGGCGACAATGGGAAATGCCATTATGGGAATGAGTGAGATGAAGATAAAAAAGAGTATTTTTCTTTTATGTCGCTTATGATAGGAGAGTTTAATCCAATGTTCAACTATATTATTATAACTAAATCCCTCAGACTCTATATTTTGAAAAATTTGCATTTTTTGATAAAGAATCTCTTTTAATGAGGTATCAGCAAAAGTGTAACCACTTCCCTCTTTGAGGGTAAGTTGGATGGAGGAGTTCTCATTTTTTATGGTTGCCTCTTTTGCGATAAAGAGTTGATTGGATAGCTCTTTGCTGTTTGGCTCTTCCCCTTTTTTGTAGATGACCACATCTTTCATGGTGTCACCCTCTTTACTCTTGACATAGATAAAGAAATTACCAAATTTCTGTCCCAGTTGTGAGGCGTTGATATTGAGTTTGGCATGGCTTATTTTTTTGGCTTGAAAGAGTTTAAACTGCTGTTTTGCTTGTGGCATTTTTGCCAAAGACAAGAGAAGAAGTAGGGTAGAAAAGATAATAGCAATAATTTTTATCTGAAAGATGAGTTGCTTTGATTTCACCCCCAAAGAGATGAGTGCAATCAGCTCATTTTCAGTGGATAGGCGAAGTAGGGTAGTGGCTACAGCCACTAAAAATGAGATGGGTAGGGTATAGAAAAGTATGGCAGGAATATTGTAGCTAAAGAGTTTCATCATCTCTAAAAAATTGACTTGAAAAAGTGCTGTTAGAGATGAGATTTTGACAATAAATACCAGTGAACCTATAAAGAATAGAGGTAAAAAAACAGTCAAGAAAGATTTAGTAAAGTTTTGAGATATATACTTTGATAGACTCACATTACTACGTTTCATGACACTCTCTTTAGCCATACATCATCCACTGTGCCATGGTATCAAACTGTTTATCAAGTAGATAGACAATAAAGGTAGCAATGGCTAAAAAAGGTACAAAAGGTACGGCTTTTTCTTTTGCCAGTAGGGCTGGTATCATCGCTAATAGTGCTGACAGAAACAGAGCATAGAAGAAGTGAGGAAAGCCCAGTAATGCCCCCATTGTTCCTGCTACGATAATATCCCCTTCTCCCATCGCCTCTTTGTTTAAAAAGTAGCTAAGATAGTATCGAAGTAGGGCAAGACCCCCTGCAGCCATAAGTGCATATTGCACAGATTCAAGGGCATTAATCCCAACGATAGATATGGCAAGTGCCAATAGATTTAAACTATCAGGTACAGCCATGTATTTGAAGTCAATCATCACTAGACCCAAGAGTAAAAAGAAGGTCAAAAATACAAAAGGTAGATACCACACCAGTCCCAACTTAAAAAAGAGCAACACAGCGATAACTCCTGTTGAGAACTCTATTAAGGGGTACTGCATGGCAATAGAATCATTACAAAAAGCACACTTTCCTTTTAGAAATAGCCATGAGAATATCGGTATATTATGATACCACTTAAGCTCTGTTTGACAACTTTGGCATTTTGATGCAGGAAAAGCGATATTTTCGTTGTTGGGAATACGGTAGATAAGTACATTTAAAAATGAACCCATCACCATCCCAACAATAAAAATAAAAATAGTTAATAGTATATCAGGCATTACACCCCTCCAAATCTTCTGTTTCTGTGTATATAGTCTTCGATAATATTATCGAGTTCCTCTGCTGTAAAATCGGGCCATAGTGTCTTGCTAAAGAAAAACTCTGAGTAGCTAAGTTGCCAAAGTAAAAAGTTTGACAATCTATGCTCTCCACTGGTTCGTACCATCAGGTCGATATCGGTGTAGGGGGTGTTTAACTCTGCCCCAAGGCTCTCTTCTGTTATCTCTTCATTTCGTGTGGCTAACCGTGTGGCTGCTTTGGCTATCTCTTCTCGTGAACCGTAGTTGAGTGCCAAAATCTGTGTCACATTGGTGTGATGGGCTGTCTGCTCTTTGATGCTTTGAATCGTCTCTTGAAGTTTGGGAGAGAACCCTTCGATATTTCCCACTGTTTCAAATTTAGCTCCAAACTTATGATAGGTCGCCAACTCTTTTTTAAGCCATCTGTCCAGAAGTTTCATCAAGAAATCTACCTCATATTTGGGGCGTTTCCAGTTTTCGGTACTAAAAGCATAGAGGGTAACCGTTTCTATGCTCTCATGTTCGGCACAATATCGTGTAATATCACGAATGGTATCAGCACCTTTTTCATGCCCTTTGGTTCTAATATATCCTCGCTCTTTTGCCCATCTTCCATTGCCATCCATTATGATGGCGAGATGTTTTAGTCTGTTTTTTTCCATAAATTATTCTTTTTCCATAAATTATTCTTTTTTATAAATTATTTTTTACTATTTTATTATCTATTTTTTTCTATTTGCTATTCTTTATTTACTTTTTGACTCTGCTCTAAAATTTTAAATGCTAAATTAAGTTTACTACTTGTTCCTAAATCAATACTCTCCTTGTTGTTAATAAATGTAATCGTATTTTCGCTTGTGCCAAAACTTTGACTATCTTTTAGAAAATTATAACATACCCCATCAACCTCTTTGGTGAGTAGGCTGTTTTTAGCACTCTCTAATCCATTGGTTTCATTCATCTCGGCTTTAAAAGAGATGGTAGTGAGGTTGTCTTTGTTAATTTGAGAGATAATATCACTGGTCTGTTTGAGTTTGATTTCCCAACTATCTCCGATATCACTCTTTTTTATCTTGCCTACTTGTGGAAATTTGGGGGTAAAATCAGCCACTGCTGATACCATAAAGAGATAGGCTCTTTTTTGAATCAGATGAATGGGGTCAGAGCTATTCATGGTGGCCTTGCTCATTTTACCTTTTTTTGCAACCCTAACGGCATCAACCGTATACTCTAACATCTCTTGTGCCTCTTCTACCTCTATGGTATAGACTTCACTGGGGATTTCATCATGCTCTTTGGTGGTAATGAGACAGACATCGGCTCCTTTAAGATAGAGTGCTGTGGCTAGGGCATTTGCCATTTTTCCTGATGAGAAGTTGGAGAGGTAGCGTACATCATCTATCTTTTCACGTGTTCCTCCTCCTGTGAGTACCACTTTTCTATCTTTCCAAAACGTATCTTCTAACAGTTTTTGAGTTGCTTGGTAGAAAATATCTATGGGGTTGGCCAATGCACCATTTCCTTCATCCCCACAGGCTAGAAGTTTAGATTGGGCAGAGATAATGGTCACTTCATTGACAGCCAACATCTTAAGAGAGCCTACGGTGTAGTGGTGTTCAATCATATTGGTGTTTGCAGCAGGGGCAACAAGCAGAGGTTTGTTAAAGGCAAGAGCTGTTTGAAGCAATATATTATCAGCAATACCTTTGCTTAGTTTGTTGAGTGTATTGGCTGTGGCAGGAGCGATAACAAAGATATCACACGCTTTTCCAATATCAATATGGTTGAGTGTCGAAGCCCAACTTTCACTGCTTTCTGTAAGAACAGGATTTC
>CAYVNI010000139.1:0-3528 GCA_964452815.1 uncultured Sulfurovum sp. | reverse complement strand
ATTGTATCAGCTAATTATAGAGGGGAAAATATAGGTAAAAATATAGTTCTTTTTGCACTGGATGAAGCAAAAAAACTAGGGGTTCAAGAGGATGTATTGGTCTTGACCTATCTTCCTATATTTTTTATGAAACTGGGTTTTATTGAAATTTCAAAAGAGAGTATTCCTGAGCATAAAATATGGGCAGATTGTATTAAATGTATCCATTTTCCTGTTTGTAATGAGGTCTCATTGGTTTATAAGGTGGATGCATAGATGAGTAGAAATAGATTTTTGAGGGATAAAAATCCAAAATCCTTAATATGGGTATTTTTGTTGATTTTTGCTATTTTCTATCCGATGTTGACCTCTATTTATACCATTTTACCTCCACTAATTGGGATAGTAGGAGTGTTTGTCATCTATAATATGGAAAAAAATAAGCTATATACTTTTTTAGGTATATTTTATCTTCTTAACTTGGATTTTAATGCAGGTCTACCTCTTCTACTCTCACTCATCATTGTCGTATTGGTTTATATCCTTATCTATCCCTCTGCAAAACTAATTATAAATTGTAAAAAATGTTTGGCACTTTTTCTGATTATTTTTATTGATATACTCTATTATAGCTCTCTATTTATGTATGATTTTATCTTTTCTCTTAATAGAATTGTGGCTGATAGTACGTTGATATTCTATATTATTATTGATTTTATGATAGGAATACTGCTATGAGATTTACAATTGTTATTGTTGTTTTTATTATTTTTTGGATTATGTTAATTACTAGAATCTACCAAATTAGTGTTCAGTCGGGACCATATTATGATAAGTTGGCACAGATAAACATATCAAGAAAATATTTTATTAAGCCTATTCGAGGGGAGATATTAGATAGAAAAGGGCTACTTTTAGCTGTTAATAAGATTGGTTTTTCTATTAAAATTGCACCGCATTTAAGAAAAGATAGTAAGGATCTTCATCGTACTATTGACAGTATTGTCAAAGAGTTTCCAGATCAAAATAAGACGAAAATTTTAAAAAAATATATTAAAAAGAACTCTGCGTATAATCATAGATTTATTAAGATTATAGATTTTATCTCCAGAGAAGATATGATTGGTGCTTATCCTAAGTTGACATTTAATAAACTTTTGGAGATTGAGTCTGAGACCAAACGTTATTATCCAGCAGGGAGTTTAGCCACACATATTGTAGGGTATGTCGGAAGATCAAATAAACGTGACAATGAAAAAGATACAGTAGTAGATAAAGTAGGTGTGGTAGGAAGAACAGGATTAGAGAGAAAGTATAATAAGGTCCTTCAAGGGGAGCTTGGGTATCGTATGGTGAAGGTGAGTGCTACCAATGAAGAGGTTTCTGAGATGGAAAAAAAGGAACCAATAGAGGATCGAAACTTAGAGTTAAATATTGATTTGCGATTGCAGAAGAAAATCAATGAACTTTTTGTAGACCAATCTGGAATTGCTGTTGTGATGCATGTCAATGGAGATGTATTGGCTGCCGTCTCCTACCCCTCTTATGATCCAAATCTTTTTGTGGGGGGTATCTCCTCAAAAGATTGGAAAGAGTTAATTAGTGATTTTAATCACCCTTTTACCAATAAAATTGTTTCAGGACGTTATCCCCCAGGTTCAGCCATCAAGATGGGAATGGCATTGGCATTTGCACAATCTGGAAAAACCTCTATGGACAGAAGTGAATACTGTAAGGGATACATCAAAATTGGTAAAAATGGACATAAGTTTAGATGTTGGTCTAAACATGGACATGGTACGGTTCCTCTACGAAAAGCAATCAGAGAGAGTTGTGATGTATTTTTCTATAATAAGAGTCTACAGGTTGGTATTAATGAGATGTCAAAACATCTTAATAACTATGGCTTAGGAGTTAAAACAGGGATTGATTTACCTGGAGAGAAGTCAGGATTGATTCCAAATAAGGGTTGGAAGATGCGACGATATGGAAAATCTTGGTTCCTTGGAGAGACGATTATCGCCTCTATTGGACAAGGATATGACTTGGTAACACCCATTCAAATTGCCCGTTATACTGCATTTTTGGCAACATCAAAGCTTCCAACACCACACTTAGCACATAAAGTAGATGGAAATATAGTCTCACCAGAGTATCAAGAGGCAGAACACAGTGAGCATTATCTTCAGACCATACGAAAAGGGATGTATGATGTCTGTAACTCCTCAAGAGGAACAGCAAGACGAGCCATGTCACGGCTTCCCATCAAAATAGCAGGTAAAACAGGAACGTCACAGGTAGTCTCCATCCCACAAGGGGAAAAGAAAAGAATGTTAGAGTCACAATTGGACTACTATAGCCGTTCTCATGCGTGGTTAACTACCTATGCTCCTTATAAAAATCCTAAATATGTGGTCTCTGTTCTAGTCGAACATGGAGGGCATGGAGGAAGTACGGCAGGACCAATTGCTGCAGAAATATACCGATGGATGTTTAAAGAGGGTTATTTTAAAGACGAGGTTCTCTATCGGGAGTTTGAGTAGTTTGACCGTTTATATTATTAAACGTATTCTACAAAAAATTCTTTTCAAACTCTTTAGCAGGGATAGGACGACTACACAAAAATCCTTGATAGGAGACGGTATCATTTATCTCCATAACTTTCTCTCTTTGCTTCTGAGTCTCTATCCCCTCTATAATAATTGTATAGTTAAATTGATGTCCAATAGCGATAATACTCTTGATGAGTGTCTGATTGTCAGGGTTGGTTAAAATTTCAGCTGTAAATATTCGGTCTATTTTTAAAACTTTAAATGAGAGTTTTTTAAGATAGGATAACGAGGAATATCCTGTTCCAAAATCATCTATACTACACTCTACTCCTCTACTCTGTAGGTTTTTTATAATTTTTTGGGTCTTGGTAAAATTATCTATTAGCGTGGTCTCTGTCACTTCAAGTTTTACAAAGGAGGGATTGATATTATGTTTGAGAATACACTCCTCCATATGTTGAGAGAAGTTGACCTCATGGAGTTGTCTTGCATTGATATTAATTGCTACATACTCAAAGTTTAGACGGTTCTCTTTTTTCCATAAGGCTAACTGCCTACAGACATCATCTGCTACCCACCAACCCAGTTTGTTGATGAGTCCAGACTCTGTCGCCATAGGGATAAATCGGTCAGGCATTATTAAGCCTTTGGCTGGGTGATTCCAACGGATAAGAGCCTCAACAGCATTTAGTTTATCATTAGAGATACTGACGATAGGTTGATAGTAGAGTTCAAGCTCATTATTGAGAAGGGCATGATTTAAATCATGTTGCAAAGAGGTAAGCTCTTGTTGTTCTATATCTAGTTTCTTATCATAAAAGCTAATATTATCTCGTCCCTCTCTTTTGGTTTGATACATCGCCATATCTGCTTGTCTAATGACATTGTTAATATCATCTGTTTTGGGTTCGATAATAACGATACCGATGCTCGTGGTCATATAAAGATCAAGCCCATCAATTTCAAAAACAGTATGAAAGAGATTTTTAATGCGGTT
>CAYVNI010000138.1:0-4090 GCA_964452815.1 uncultured Sulfurovum sp. | reverse complement strand
TAACGGTAAAGTTAAAAAAGGTGATGAGTATCTTCTTGTCAAAGCAGACGGTTCAAAATCTAAATCAAGAGTCTCTAAACTTATCGGTTTTAAAGGGTTAGAGCGAATTGATATTAATGAAGCAGAAGCAGGTGATATTGTGGCGATTGCTGGATTTAGTACAATTGATGTTGGGGATTCTGTTTGTGATGCTCAAAATCCAGTGGCACTTGACCCAATGCACGTTGAAGAGCCTACACTATCAGTTGTTATGTCTGTAAACAATGGACCGTTGGCAGGACAAGAGGGGAAACACGTCACTTCAAATAAGATTTCAGAGAGACTTGCAAAAGAGATGGAGACCAACATCGCAATGCGTATGGAGCCTCTCGGAGATGCCTCTTTCAAAGTTTCAGGACGTGGTGAGCTTCAGATTGGTATTTTAGCAGAGAATATGAGACGTGAAGGTTTTGAGTTTATGTTAGCACGTCCAGAAGTTGTAACCAAAGAGGAGAATGGTGTTAAGATGGAGCCATTTGAGCATTTGGTTGTGGATGTTCCCGAGGAGTTCCAAGGGGTTGCTATTGAGAAACTTGGAAAAAGAAAAGCAAACATGACTTCACTTACACCTATGCCTGATGGTACTGTGCGTTTGGAGTTTGAGATTCCTGCACGTGGCCTTATTGGATTTAGAAATGAGTTCCTTACCGACACCAAAGGTGAAGGTATCATGAACCACTCTTACTTGGAGTACAGAGCCTATTCTGGAACCGTTCAGAGTAGAACACCTGGTGCATTGGTCTCTATGGATAATGGGGAAGCTGTAGCCTTCTCTATCTTTAACCTTCAATCTAGAGGGGTAATGTTTATTAGTCCTCAAGACAAAGTTTATTCAGGAATGGTCATTGGTGAATCTTCACGTCCTGGTGACCTTGATGTGAATCCTCTTAAGGGGAAAGCGTTGACCAATATGAGAACCTCAGGTGCTGATGATGCGATTAAATTAGTAGTTCCTAGAAAAATTACGCTTGAGTCTGCTATGGAGTGGATTGAGGATGATGAGCTTATTGAGATTACACCAATAAGTGTACGAATTCGTAAAAAATCTCTTGACCCAATTGTAAGAAAAAGAGCAGCTAGAGATAAAAAAAACTCTAAATAATTATCATATTAATACTCTTAGTTGGGGCGAAATATCCCCAACGCTGTTAAGTATCGAAATAAACATCTTTTACCCCTTTTAAATCAAATATTTATATCTATAGTTAAAGTTAAAATAGACTATTATGTTCCTAAAAACAACATCGGATATACTATGATAAAACAACTTTTACACTTCTTTGGAATTTTCTTATTTTTAGCAATAGGTATGCACTTTTCGGAGTGGACTTCTCATCCTATTGAGCATTTAATGGCTCTACCTAATGCAGGAGCATATGGACTGGGAATGGCTCATCCATTAATCTTTACGCTTATTGCTTACTTGGTAGTTATGTTATTGATTTTTTTAATCAAAAAAATCAAAAAACTTTTTTAGATAATGATTTTTATGCGATTAAAAAATCTTATATTCTCCATTATATTTTTTGGAGTTATGTCAGCTCAAGCCTCTATCCCTTATGAGTTAAATCAAAAATTACAAGCTTATCCTGTGAATGGTGCCAATTATAGCATTCATGTACAAGAGGTAAATTCTCAAACACCTACGGTCTCATGGAATAGTCACACCAAAAGAACTCCTGCTTCTGTGATAAAAATTTTAACTACCTATGCAGGGGTACTCTCTTTGGGCTATGACTACCGTTGGGAGACAAAGTTTTTTCATACAGGTTATGTGAGAGATGGTGTACTGCGAGGGGACATCTATGTGAAAGCATCAGGAGACCCTACCTTAGCGACTAAACATATTGCAGGAATTATTGAAAAAATTCGAAGCATAGGGATTAGAAAAATTTTGGGAAATATTATTATTGATAGAAGCATCTTTGCTATCCCTTCTAAAAACAATTCAGGATTTGATAGAAATAAATACAGCCCCTATAATGCAATGCCTGATGCAATGATGTTCAACAAGAGAAAAAGTACCATCTGTGTTACCCCAAGAGGTAAAAGTATTCGTATCAATAAAGATGTACCTGATGGCTCTTATAGAATTGTAAATAAGCTAAAAGTAGTTAATGGCTCATGTAGACGAGGACGCTCTTGGCCAAAAGTGAAAATCAATACCAACAGTGCAGGACGCTCAACCATCTTTTTGAGTGGACGGCTCTCGAAGCGATGTGGTACACGAAAAATATGTAAAGTGGTCAGTATGCCACATCGTGCATTCTACTATGCATTGAAAAATGAACTCAAAAAGGTGGGTATAAAGTTTTCAGGAACACTGAAACTAAAAAAAGTACCCAAAAAAGCAACCTATATGTTTTCGCATAAATCAGAGCGTTTAGAGGGGATTGTCTCGACCATTGCAAAAAAGAGTGATAATCTTATGGCTCGACAGTTGATGTTGACACTGGGTGCAAAAATCATCTCAACACCGAGTAACAGCTTTAAGGGTCGTAAGGCAGTTGAGAATATTCTAAATAGATATAATATTTTAGAGAGAGGAACCACCTTTATTGAGAATGGTTCAGGACTCTCTAGGGTCTCTAAACTGACAGCTCAATCGTTAAATAATCTCTTGCTTCATGGGGCATCAGAAGATTTAATGCGATGGAAGAACACACTCTCTATTGCGGGGATTGATGGGACAATTCGAAAAAGATTTAAATACAGTCCCGTACATGGTCGTGCATGGATGAAGACAGGAACCATCCGAGGGGTTGCCAATATTGCAGGGTATGTTGAGGGGAGTTCTGGTCAGACCTATGCAGTTGTTGTACTTGTCAATGATAGAAGGTCATCAGCGTATGGTAGAAAAATTGCCAATACGGTAATCGAGTGGGTTGCCGATAGGCTTTAATGAGTATGAGAAAAAAAGTAGCAGTGATTATAGCAGGAGGGAAAAGCTCCCGAATGAAACGAGATAAGGCACTGCTTCCTTTTGGTGGCTTTTCTACGCTCTCTGAATATCAGTATCAAAGGCTTTCAGGCTATTTTGACAAGATATACCTATCTGCGAAGAATAACAAATTTCATTTTCTTATTGAGATAATTAAAGACAGGTATGAAGTCTCCTCACCTTTGGTTGCCATCGCTTCCATCTTTGAGACATTGGAGGTGGAGGAGCTGTTTGTCTTAAGTGTAGATACCCCTTTTGTTTCACTTGAAACAATAGAGAGGCTTTATCAAGAGGCAGAGGTCTCAACAATAGCTGATGTAATATTAGCAACTTCTCCAAATGGTGTTGAACCTCTGTGTGCTATCTACAGAAGAAGCTCTCTTCCTTTAGCACAAGAATTTTTAGCCAAAGATAAGCATCGTCTACAGAGTTTTTTAGATGATTTAAACTGTACTACAGTGATGTTTGAAAATGAAAAAGATTTTATCAATCTTAATCACCCCCAAGAGTACGAAAAAGCACGTCTTAACGATTCTCTTCAAGCATCTGATGAATCATCGTCTTTGCAAAATTAATAAACTTCTCAAACAGTTCACTCTGATACTTGTCTTTGTGATAAATCATCAAGAAATTTCGTTTACACTCAAAGTTTTTAAGGGGTACTTGAATAAGTTTTTTATTTGCAATTTCATTTTTTACGGCTATTTTAGAGATACAAGTGAGACATTGATGGTTAAGTAGAAGTGATTTGATAGATTCTGTGTGTCCTAACTCCAAAAAGATATTGATGTTGTAAACTTTATCTTTGATATAGTCTAAAAAGACATCACGTGTGCCTGAACCCTCTTCTCTAAGTACCCATTTTCTCTCTTGGATATCACCTATAAAACATGGGTTCAAAAGAGAGTGGTCGGCAGTAACTACAATAAGTTCATCTACTCCTATTAGCTCTTTGATAATAGAGGGGTCATTAACTCGACCTTCTATAAATCCTACATCTATCTGACCATCTTTTAAGAGGTCAACAATTCGTTGGGTGTTGCCCTCTTTGAGACCTACTTTAACATCGGGATAGTTGTTCATATAGCTACAGATGATTGGAGGCATAAG
>CAYVNI010000137.1:0-1714 GCA_964452815.1 uncultured Sulfurovum sp. | reverse complement strand
CAAGGAATCCAACAAGGAGTTTTTGAAACAGCCATAGTCATGATGAAAGATTTTCAAATAGCTATAGATGATGTTGTAGCTAAACTTAATATTAAAAAAGAGGAGCTTTTGGAGTATATGAAGATGAAGCAGTCGAAAAAGTTGTAGGGTGTTTTCCCCTGAAAACACCGAATCTACCGTACCATCTCCTAAATAGCCACTTTTTATAATTAAAAATTTATCTCACACATAAACACAAAAGAAAACTATGCTATAATCAATAAAAAAGTAAGCCTATGCAGATAGATATAAAACAGCCTCATGACTCCATATTCAAAAATGTATTTGATGATATAAACAATACAAAAGATTTACTTCAAGCCTATTTGCCAACTGATTTGGTTGAACAGATAGATTTTAAAACAATGAAACAAGCACCTACAGAAAAGAGAGACATTAACGCAAATAAAACTCATTTTGACCTCTCTATTGAATGTTTGGTTGGAGATAAAAAGAGCAGAATTTATATACTCTTTGAACATAAATCTTATCAAGACAAACAGACGCTTATGCAGATTTTAAGATATTGTCCTGTATTATGGGAGAACGAGTTAAAAAGCAAAAACAAAAATTTGACTCCTGTGATTCCATTTATCTTTTATCATGGTGATTTGGCATCAGGATTGCATGGAAATTTTAGTGATTATTTTGAAGTCGAAGATTGGCTCAAAAAGTATCTTTTGGATTTTGAGATGATAATCTTTGATACCACTAAGATAAAAGATAGCGAGATTAGAGAGAGGATGAATCACAATGCGTTTGTGATGACCTCTCTTTTGTTGATGAAGAATATCTTTACAGATATAGAAAAGTGGAAACCCGTAATAGAGAGTATCATTGAGCTTGACGATGATAGAAAAATAATGCTTTTTGAGTATATAGCAATTAAAAAAGATTTAACCGAAGAGAAATTTAACGAAATAATAATTGATTTGAAAGGAGATACCGAGATGCCTAGTTTAGCAGAGATTTGGATGGAGAGAGGTGAAGAGAGGGGTAAAGAGATAGGAAAGGAAATAGGAAAAGAGATAGGGGAACGAATAGGACGATTAAATGAGCTTTATGAGAGTATCAAAATAGGATTAGATATGAAATTTAAACAAATTTCAAAGAAACTATTTTTGAATATTCAAGACATCAAAGAGATAGATAAGCTAAAAGAGATTCAAAAAGCTCTTTATGTGATAAATGATGCTGATGAGTTTAAACGGTTTATTCAGAAACAGATTTAGAGTAGTCCAAATCTAATTGGCTCTCTTTAAAATAGTAAAGGATAAAATCGTGCCAAGACCTGAAATAAGCATCAAACACCCATACGATAGCTTTTTCAAAAAACTTTTTGATAATGAAGAGAATATTAGAGATTTTCTAAGAGTTTATCTGCCCAGAACTCTACGCCCCTGTCGTTCAATTTCCACCTTTTGACAGTCTTTTTAGTAGAGATTTGAAGTTTTGGAGTCAGGTGATGAAAACAAACTTTTATCCCTTCTAAATCCCCAATTTCCCATTTTTAGTCAACTCATAAAGAGTAGTTTAAATCTAATTGGCTTTCTTTACATCAAACGACTCTCCACTTATTGCAATAATAAAATACTAAATACCATGTCATAAATAGCCAAATCACTAATACCCAAATATTTAGCCACCTCAACCTGTTTAAATCTTGGTCTTCATC
>CAYVNI010000136.1:0-7213 GCA_964452815.1 uncultured Sulfurovum sp. | reverse complement strand
GTTGCTTCTGATAAAGTAGTAAACTCTTATAAACCAAATATTCCTGTTATTCCACTAAATCAGAGAATGGAAATGATTAAAGCTCTAAAATGTGTAGATGATGTACGAGCATATAATGAACTTGAATATGTATCGGCTTGTAAAGAGTTAGATGTAGATATTTTTGTTATTGGAGAGGATTGGGGAGATAAACCACATAATATTGCAGTGGAAGAGTACCTTAAATCAAAAGGGAAAAAAATAGTTCAAGTTACTTATAATCCACAAACTTCATCTACAAGAATAAAACAAAATGTTATCGCTCAATCTCAAAAAAGTAAGTATCTGAACTAACCCATCTATACAACTCATAGAAAAGCACTAAACTAAAGTACCATGTCATGAATTAAGACTTTTCACAGGGTAATAATTAATCTAAAATTTTGCTATAATCAGAAAAAAGGTTATATACGATGCGAATTTTTTACTTAAGTATACTTCTTTTATTTACTATTGGATGTTCTACTCATATAGATAGTAGACCCAAACAACATAGCACTTATTTGGACAAACGATATTTTAATAAACTAGATTTTTCAACCGTAGTGCTACAGACAGTTAAGGTTGATGGTAATTGGTATTATGTTAGAAAAGATGGAAAAGCGATACGTGTTATTAGTAACAAAGAGGGGAAGGCGGACGCTTTTAAGGAGGGATTAGCACGAACGAGAGTTCATGGTAAAATTGGTTTCTTTAATAAAACTTTAGATATTGTTCTTGAACCCATCTATGATTATGCTTTTCCTTTCTATGACGGTGTTGCTGAGATATGTGTTGGTTGTATTGAGCATGGAGAGGAGGATAATCGAATGATAGAGGGTGGGGTATGGAAGAGTATCGATAGAGCAGGGTTAATAGTAGAAGAGTAATAATCGAAGAGTAATAATAAATTTAAAATAGAAGGAAATATCTTAGTGCAATTAAAACAGATGAATATAGCTATAGCCATAATAATAGTTTTATCAGGATGTGCAGAGCAAGAGAAGATAGATAAAAAGAGTGAAACTTCTATTCCTCAAACAGAAGTTCTTGATGTCTCTTATAATAACAGTGAGCTTTTAGATCAACAACTCACGCAAGTGCAGAGAGATGTTGAAATTGAACATAATAAAAAACGTAGAAATCATTTTTTGGATTCGGATATAAAGTATAGCGTTAGATTAGAAAGAGCTGCACAAATCTATGCCAATACGTTGGCAAATAGTGGAAAATTTGAGCATGACCCAAAAAATCATGAGCATGGATTTGGTGAGAACCTTTATGCACATAGTCAAGATAAGATACCTAGTATTTTGGATGCTATAACCCCATGGTATGATGATGAACTCCCCTTCTATCACTATGATAATGGTTCGTGTGATGAGGGAACCTTCTCTAATGGTCAAGAGATTATGTGTGGACACTATACGCAGATTATTTGGCAAAATAGTAAAGAGGTGGGGTGTGCGTCTGCTCAGTATCGCCAAGGCAATTTTAAAGGAGGGTATATCTATGTCTGTAAATATCAAAAAGCAGGAAACATTGTTGGGTTGAAACCCTATTGTACGGAGTATACTACCGATGATTTGTACACAAAAACAGTTCCCTCTTTTAAAAATATATCACTCTCAAATAGGACTTTACCTATTGAACTGGTTATCGAAGAGAGAGAGAAGTGTACACGTAAAGATGTCTATAACTCAGCCATTAGTTTTGGTCTGAATATGAAAACCATTGTTATTAAAGATTTTCAAATTTTTAATAATGGTCAATACCCAAATACCTTGGAATTTAGTCATGTTTCGATAGGGGATAGAGAGCTAAAGATGAGAGGAGTGAACCGAAATATCGCAGATAGAAGTTTACAAGATAAAAATATCTATATGAATATAAAGCTCATAGGGGAGACCAAAGAGTATTATGCGGTGGAGTTGGATTGGAATGGGTATGATGAGAGTAAACCCTCTTTCTCTCGACAAATGAGAGCCAAGCTCTATAAATAGTGGGTAAAAATGGAACAAAAAGTTTGAATCTACCTCCTAGAGACTGCTCGAAGCTGTGGGGCTATATAGGCAAAATGAAACAGTAATTATGATGGCACACAGAAAAAACAGCATAGATAGAGCAGATAGGGTGATTGAATTGAAAAGTAAACGCTAATTTTAATCACATTTTAGATAAAATCTTTTTGAAAATATTTAGGTAAGTGACAGATGATAGGACAAAATGACTTCAGAGATTAAACAACAGCAAATGTTAGAGGAGATAGATAAAAGTTTTAGACTCTCTGCCTGTATCAAACAGGCTTTTTTAGAGGTCAATCGACACCATTTCGTCCCCACAGGTTTTGGACACTTGGCATATCAGCTTGATGCCTTGCCGATGCAACAGAAACAGTGGATATCTTCACCTCTAACCGTGGCAAAAATGACACATTATTTAGATACAAATGGAGTGGACTCTGTTTTAGAGATAGGGTGTGGTAGTGGTTACCAAGCGGCTATCCTCTCTAAACTTTGTCGGCGAGTATTTACCATTGAGCGTATTGACCCCCTGCTCAAAGAGGCAAAAGAGCGTTTTCGTGAAGAGAGAATTAATAATATATTTACACGGTTTGATGATGGTCAGCGTGGATGGAAAGAGTATGCTCCCTTTGAGCGAATACTCTTCTCTGCAACTGCAAAAAAAATTCCTCAAACCCTTTTTGACCAACTGGCAGAGGGGGGAATTCTTTTGGCTCCTATAGAAGAGAATGGATTACAAGTGATTACACGGTTCTATAAAAAAGATGGAAAAATAACTTCTCAGACGCTTGAACCGTGTCTTTTTGTTCCTGTTCTTGATGGAAGAGCCAAATAGCTCCTATTTTTATCAATCTGCCTCTAAAACGGCTCCTGAACTGGCATTTGTAACCAATGCTCGATACTGCTTTAACCATCGACTACTAAGTGGCTTGACAATAGGTGTAAAGTTCGCTTTTCGTTTTGCTATCTCTTCATCACTAATATTGACTTGCAAAATATACTCATCTACATCAATATGAATCTCATCTCCATTTTCAAGTAGACCAATCATTCCCCCCTCAGCAGCTTCAGGAGATACATGACCGATACTCGCTCCCCTTGTGGCTCCTGAGAAACGCCCATCGGTAATAAGTGCAACACTGTCACCCAGACCCATTCCCATAATAAGACTCGTAGGGCTTAACATCTCTTGCATCCCTGGTCCACCTTTTGGACCCTCATAACGGATAACCACCACATTACCTGCCTTGACTTCAGCATTTAGAATTCCTCTAATCGCTTCATCTTGTGAGTTATAACAGACAGCCGTTCCTGTAAATACACGTTCACCTGTAATCCCTGCCGTTTTAATAACAGCACCTTGCTCTGCTAGGTTTCCATAGAGAATCGCCAATCCACCAACAGCCGAATAAGGATTATCTATGGTATGAATAATATTCGTATCTATAATTGTAGCCTCTGCGATTCTCTCCTTTAAACTCTCACCTGTAACAGTAAGGTTATCAAGTAGAATATCATCACCACGTTTGCTCATCTCGTGCATTACAGCACTTACTCCACCAGCTTTGTCTATATCTTGCATATGAACCGTTGTCAGACTTGGAGATATTTTAGCGATATGTGATACACGCTTTGAAATCTTATTAATATCTTGAAGATTAAAATTTACATCGGCTTCTATGGCAATCGCCAACATATGAAGCACTGTATTTGAGCTTCCCCCCATCGCCATATCAACAGCAAAAGCATTTCTTACAGCATTCTCATTAAGGATATTTTTGATATTATATTTTGAAGACTCTTTGTATTCCATCAAGGCAATCTCACACACACGTCTAGCAGCTTTTCGATAAAGCTCTTCACGCTCTTTGGTAAGAGCTAAAATAGTACCATTTCCTGGAAGTGCAATTCCCATCGCTTCCATAAGGGTGTTCATGGAGTTAGCCGTAAACATACCTGAACATGACCCACCACTAGGACAAGCATTACACTCTATATCAGTAAGCTCCTCTTGTGTTATCTCTCCTGCTTCAAACTGTCCAACAGCTTCAAATGCAGTAGCGAGGTCGATGGGTGTTCCATCTTGCTTATACCCTTTTGCCATTGGTCCACCTGAAACAAATACGGTAGGCACATTGACACGCAATGCTCCCATAATCATTCCAGGGACAATCTTGTCACAATTAGGGATAGCAATCATCGCATCAAGTTTATGTGCATTCATTACGGTTTCAATTGAGTTTGCAATTACTTCACGGCTCGGTAATGAAAAGAGCATTCCATCATGACCCATAGCAATCCCATCATCCACACCAATGGTATTAAACTCAAACGGTACACATCCTGCTTTTCTTATTTCATCTTTAACAATGGCTGAAACCTTATCCAAAAAGAAGTGACCAGGGATAATCTCAATAAAAGAGTTGGCTACCCCTATAAATGGTTTGTCAAAATCTTCATCTTGAAGACCTGTGGCTCTTAGCAGAGAACGGTGAGGGGCTCTATTATGCCCTTTTTTTACTATATCACTTCGCATTTTTTTCCTTTAAATGGTTAATCATTAAAATTTTTAAAAATTATATCTAAAAACCTTTACAACTAAAAAAAAATTGGCTATAATCGCACTCCAATTTAAGATGGAGTCACCGTTTGCGGGAATAGCTCAGCGGTAGAGCACGACCTTGCCAAGGTCGGGGTCGCGAGTTCGAACCTCGTTTCCCGCTCCATAGTTCTTAAATTATGTTATTTAAGTTTTAACTATATAAGTTTTGGTACTATTTATGCCCGGGTGGTGGAATGGTAGACACAGGGGACTTAAAATCCCCCGGTCATTGTGACCGTGCCGGTTCAAGTCCGGCTCCGGGTACCATTGATGGTTGTCTTCAACAGACAGCTCAAAATGAGTTGTCATTTTTTGGGTTTTAACTTGAAGCTTCTTTCTTCTATACTGGAGCCATCGCCAAGTTGGTAAGGCCGTAGATTGCAAATCTGCTATTCACCAGTTCGAGTCTGGTTGGCTCCTCCAAAACATTATAAAGTTTTTAAAAATTTAAATTTATTTTTATCTTTTTTAGATAAAATTCTATTCCAACTTAAGCCTCTTATGTTTAAGTTACGTGTCGGGAGATGTCAGAGTGGTCGAATGTGCCGGTCTTGAAAACCGGTGAGGGTAATACCTCCGGGAGTTCGAATCTCCCTCTCCCGGCCATCTATTACAAAAAATCACTTTCAAGAAATATCTACTTTTCATCTTTTTTAGCCATCAAAACAATACTTTATCGAAGAAAATCTATTTTTTATATACAAATTTTATTGATAAAGAAAGATTTTAAAAGCTTATATTTCTATCTATATTGGGAGACATACCCCATAATTGTGGGCTTTCATTGCTATTTTAAAAAAGTGTAGAAAAAATCACAAATTTATAAAGTTTGATTAAAAATTGATAATATCAAGAAAAAATAAGGTTTCTACTGTTATCATGATGATGTAGATTTATCAGATTGATGAGTTTCTTTCGAGTTACATAGGGGCTTAGCTTTATGGTAAACTAACGATAAAGGAGAAAATGTGAAAATTACAAAATTAAGTTTTGCTGCTATTATGGCAGTAAGTATGGTAAGTATGGCAAGTGCGGAGGTTACTTCTAAATTAAGTGGTAATGCTAAATTGTACTATGAAACAATTGATATTGATGGTAGTGATTATGGCTTGTTTGAGCAAAAAGCAGCAACTACAGGTCAAGCATTAATTTCTGTTGGTTCAGCAGGTAAGCTAAGTGATAAAATGGGTTATGGTGTTGAGTATACAGCTATTGATACTTTAGGTTTAGAGAACAACTTGGTATCAGGTGTTAGAGTTGCTAATACTGGTGATGATGCACTGGATACTGTTCATTTCGCTTCAAAAGCATTTGTGACTTATCAAGCAGGAAAAACTACAGCAAAAATTGGTAGACAACACCTAAACACACCACTTGCATTTACTGAAAAATGGAATATTGCTCCAAATAGCTTTGACGCAGCGGTACTAATCAACTCAAATATTGAAAATGTAACTCTTATTGGGGCGTATGTTGGTAGAGGAAATGGTAACTTCGGTTCTGTTGTGGCTCCAGGTGGTGACTTTAGTACATTTGGAACAGCAGGGTACAGAACTCATGCAGGTGTGGTTAATTTAGTAGGTGATGGTGCATATGCAGCCGCAGCACTTATTAAGCCGATAAAAGATTTAGGAATTAATGCTTGGTATTACAATGTTCAAGGTATCGCAGATGCAATGTGGTTGGATGCTAATTATAATGTAGCTGGTGTTAAATTGGGTGCTATCTATGCTCAGATGATGACAAAGGGTCAAACTGAGACATTTGCAGATACAAAAGGTTTTGCACTTAAAGCAGGTTCAAAGGTAGGTCCTGTGAGTCTATTTGCTGCTTATTCTAGTATTGATGATGATGCTAACTCTATTTTACCAATTGCCAACGTTGCAACTGGATTTAAAAAGACTAAGCTTCCAACTGTAGGTGTATATAATGATGGTGTTATTGTGGCTCACCCAGGTTCAGATACTTTTAAAATTAAAGCTTCAGTACCAGCAGGTCCTGTTAAATTAATTGGTCAATTTGTTTCAACAACAAATGATTTACACAATGCTAAGTCAGCAGATGAACTAGACCTTATTCTTGCTACAAAAATTGCAGGTTTAGATGTAAAAGCTATCTATATGCAAAGAACATTTGACAACAATCAAGAGTCTGGTAGCCTTGGAAACTCTGACCACCAAAACGTAAGATTAATTATTAATCATAAATTTTAAGATACTCTCTTATCTTGTTTTTAACTTCCACAATTTTTTGTGGGAGTTTTTATATATCTCAACTTATATATCTCAACTCATATATCTCAACTCATAATTTTTAAATTCCACATCTCCCACTGCCACAAGAGCCTTGACTGTCAATATGAAATGTTGAAACATATTTACACTCATTACACTCAAAAGTCATCATTTTAGGTCCAGAACAGCCTGTACTTCGTTGGTCTACAAGCTCCATGCTCTCTTTGTGACACTTTGGACAAATTCCCTCTTGAATGGTTCTTAATTGGTCTGATTTATCTTTCATAAAATAGATATAGCTAACAACTAAACCTACTATAATAATCAATAAAAAA
>CAYVNI010000135.1:0-2180 GCA_964452815.1 uncultured Sulfurovum sp. | reverse complement strand
CTAGATTGGGATAAGCCCTCTCCAACCATTACAGGAAGAGGAAGCAGAACGGGTGGAGCAGTTATTCATCCCCATCCTAACAGACATAGAAGATTAACCGTCAGAGAGTGTGCAAGGATTCAATCGTTTTCTGATGATTTTATTTTTTCAGGGAGTAATGGAGCGTGTTTCGCCCAAATAGGTAATGCCGTTCCTCCGATTATGTCATTTTTTATAGCCAATGAGTTTCGGATACTATTTGGAAAAGAGAAGTTACCTTTTGAAGATACTGTTTGGAACTTACCTTATGTAGAAAAGATTAGGAAATTACTTATTAAACAAGAAGGCGAAAAAATAAAAGAATAAAAATGACAATAATCATATATGGTTATGGGAAAGCTATTTGGGTGTTTATTCCCTTGGAGTAGTTTTAAGCAAACAATGATATAATTTACCCACAATATGTAGTATTTTTCAAGGAGACATCATGCAAACAGTAGCCATAAGGGATTTAAAAAACAATCCCTCAAACATGACCAAATATTTAGAGAATAATGAGTCTGTCTTTATTACCAAACATAGCAGACCCATAGGTATTACCTTGCCCCTCAATGATGATACCCTCTCTATTGGTATTAAAAACTTGGTTGCCATAGAGCAGTATAAAAATGGTTCTATCTCTCTAGGAAAGATGGCAGAGTTTCTTGAAATCTCCAAACAAGAGGCGATGAGTTTGGTCAATCGTTTGGGTATTGATTGGCTTGATTATGACCAAGAGGAGCTTGATACTCAGCTTGATAGTGCTAAAAAGTACGCCAAAAAATGATAATCTCTGATGCCACAATTTTAATTACACTTATCAACATAGATGAGTTTCGGGTCTTGAAACTCTTTATAGACTCAATTATTATCCCTCATGAAGTCTACAACGAAGTCTCTCAAAAAACAAGTGCCAAAAACTATCTTGACTGTGAAATTAGTGAGGGGTTTATCTCGATTGAGTCGTATGAGAGTGATTCTCTATTTAGAGAGATAAACTATATTCTCGATGGTGGAGAGTCTGCTTCTATTGCGATGGCGATAGAGCGAGAGCTACCTTTGATTATAGATGAGAGAAAAGGTCGTAGATTTGCTCAAAAACAGGGGATTGAGATTATTGGTTTGGTTGGGATTTTACGCTTTTTGTATCTGGAAAGTCGATTGAGTCATGAGGAGATTTCAACCATTATCGAAAAGCTTAATGGTTCAGACTTTCGGATAAGCTCTAAGCTTTTAAAATTGATTTTGGCGTAAATAAAATAAAGGAATAAAAAATGACAATCATCATACATGGTTTTGGAAGTGCAGGAAAAGGTGAAAAAGCGATGCTTTTTCGAGAATATTTTAAGAGTAGGGGTAATCCTTGTATTGCTCCTTCACTCTCTTATGTGCCTGAATTGGCAATAGATACCCTCGAACAGCTCATAGAGTCCTATGAAGAGGTGACTCTTGTTGGTTCATCTTTGGGGGGGTACTATGCCATCTATTTGGCAGAGAAATATGGGCTAAAAGCCGTGCTGATTAATCCTGCTGTGAACTCTTCTGAAACACTTAAACGGGCGTTAGCTATGGGTGGTATGGCTAGAAATTATTATGATAATACAGAGTTTACTTGGAATGAAAATCATGTTGAGATGTTGCAAAAATATAGGGTTGATGAGGTTAAAAATGGAGAGTATCTACTTCTGTTACAGACAGGTGATGATGTTTTAGATTATAAAGATGCTGTTGTTAAATTACCCCATGTAGAGACCGTAATAGAGGAGGGTGGAACGCATCCTTTTAAGGGGGTAGAGCGATATTTTGAGAGAATAGTTGCATTTATGGAGGAGAAAAAATGCAATCTAATTATAAAAAATATTTAAAAGAGAGATGAAATGGATTTTTTAGCATTCAAAACATTTATTAGTCCTATGGTTTTGATTGTTTTTTACTATATGGGAGCAGTTATCATGCCACCCTTTGTTTGGTTTTTTTCACGTTGGGTTATGAAAAAATTTAATCTAATAGAGAAAAGTTATCAAGAGAGTAAAAAAATGGCGTGGAGAGTGTTGCCTTGGCGATATAAAATGCTTTTTATACTCATGTTTATGATGATGTTTCTCTTTATGGAGTTGATGTGGAGAATGATGTTTGAGTTTTTGATTGCCTATATGCAGATG
>CAYVNI010000134.1:0-1777 GCA_964452815.1 uncultured Sulfurovum sp. | reverse complement strand
TCCTCCTTAATTTACTGCCTCTTTTAAAAATCTTCAAAAAAAGCTTTTCGTATTGTATATTAAAAATTATTTGGTATTGTTTAAAACATAAAAAAGCCTTGTATTACTTGGGCTACTCTAAGGGAATAAAGAGCTAATATTTAAAAAAAGAGGATATCTGACCCCGAAGTTTTGACCCCGAAGTTTGAGGTGGGAACGAGTTAGAGGTGTAACGAGTAGATGTTTATATTTTGATAAAAGTGGAGATTCAACGGCAGGGGCGTAGCACTTTGGTCACCCTATGCAACATTTTGTTCTGAAGAAGCAAATAACATACTCTCAATATTAAGATGATAATCCAACTCTTCCCACTCAATTCCAGTATTCAAACAAATTAGCGTATAGTTTTTCAATTGAGAAATTGTCGCTTCTTGTAATACTGCATACCATGCCATTGGTGTAGATATAATCCTATCGTCATCAAGTTTTACATGAAGATAAGTATCATCAAACTTTACCTCTTTTCCTTTAATTAAACCACTCATTCCAAATCCTTTCAAAATCTTCTCTATTCTCTTTTACAATTTTAAGTGCTAACTTTAAATCTTTAGGTTTTAAATAATCTTGAACTACTTTTAAATTATCCAACTCTACCTTAGCAAAGCCACTACTATTTCTAATATGAATATGTTTTGGCTCATGCTCATTGGCATAAAAAAAGAATTTAAAACCATTTTTATTTAATAAGGTTGGCAAATCATTTCCTATTTTATATTTGAAATATTATAACTCAAAAATACTTAACCTATAGTTTTGGGGCGAAATTACGAAATTAATATACTTTTGATATAATAGAAAAAATAGCCACAAAGGTTAAATATGATTGATATAGAAAAAATAAAATTAGAGATTATAGAGAAATTGAAGCCTCTAAATCCAAATAAAATTATACTTTTTGGCTCTTATGCTTATGGCACTCCTAATAGAGATAGTGATATTGATTTGTATGTAGTTACTAATGATAATTTTATACCGCAGAATTGGAGAGAAAAGAATGAAATATATTTAAAATTTTCTATAGCTATAAAAGAGATTATGCAAGAGTATCCTACAGATTTAATAATACATACACAAGCTATGTATAAAAATTTTAAAGAGATGGATAGCCTATTTAGCCAAAACATATTAAATAATGGTGTGGTGATTTTATGAAAAAATTTACAAAAGAGTGGTTAAGAGCCGCTTATGATGATTTAATTACAATTGAAGAGATTATAGACAACTCTTTTTTAACAAATATTGTAGCATTTCATGCACAACAGTGTATAGAGAAATCTATGAAAGCTATTATTGAAGAAGAAGAGATTAATATCCCCAAAATACATAAATTATTAAAGTTATATAAAAAAGTCTCTTTCAAAATAGATAATCTTGATGAAGCTCTTTTAATTACATTAGATGGACTATATATAGAATCGAGATACCCATCAGCTTTTGGTCTTTTACCTTATGGAAAACCAACTATTGATGATGCCAAAGAGTTTTATGCGTTTGCTAATAGTGTTTTTGATAGAGTTTGTAAAATTTTAGAAATAGATAAACAAGAACTTTTTAGTTCCTAAATGATGACAGGGGTGTAGAGTTGATGGGTTAAGAAAGAGGTAAACACTCAGAGATTGAGCTAAAGATTTGAATGGAATTCTGCCCAAAAATGGAGCAGAATTTTGGGCAGACCCGTCGAAATCACCGTGACCGTCACTAGGATAGGGGGAACAGCTTCCTCTATCCGATGGTTTCA
>CAYVNI010000133.1:0-10691 GCA_964452815.1 uncultured Sulfurovum sp. | reverse complement strand
TTTTACTTCTTTTTTGAGGGTTACAACAGAGCCTACCCTATGTATGAAATACAAAAGGTAGCTTTAGGAGATGTCTTTGACACAGAAGAGCATATTAAAACCAACGCTAGTTCTGTAAGTGGAAAAGTAGATGAGGTTGTTTTTACTGGTTGGGTAAATTCTAAGACTAAGAAGATAGTTAAAAAAAGTATTGTGAGGGTAAAATAGATGAATACAAAAATGTTAAATACGATTTATAAAGAAGCTGATGGAATGGTTAATGATTTTTTTGTTTCATGGAAGAATTTTTTAGATGATAAACCATCAGGAAAGTCTTCGGCTCAGGGGATGATAGAAGAGACATTTAAAAAAGTTGAACCTTTGATTAAAGAGCGATGGGTTATTATGGAAGATGAGTATTTGTATGACCATAAGATTCAGGCTTGTTGGTTATATGAGTATAAGGAAGATGATAATTTTAATGAATCTTTGGATTTAAAAATTGGAAACTATTTTGAAACATATTATGTGGAGGAAATGAACAAGGAAATAAAAAAGGAAATGAAGTTGTTTTCTTCAAATCTCCATTTACCTACAAAAAAGGAGCTAATTTTATCTTTAACAGATTTAATTAATGCACCTTTTTCTATCAATATTTCTTATAAAATGCCTTCTTCCATTAACTATGCACTCTGGGAAGACAATAATGAAATCAGAAGTTATGATTTAAGGTATAAAGGTGATAGCGATGGTGGAAATGTAGTTCCACTATTTCGACTACACAAAAAAACTCATAAAAGTTCAACCAATAGAGAAATATTTTTCTTATGGATTGTAAATGGACTTATACCTACAAGTTTAAAGAATGATAAACTCTATAAAACTCTTTTAAATCTTGACTATGAAGTAGAAAACTTTTTAGAGTTGAAATCTTTAAAATTACATAAAGGTAAAATATCTATTTCCTCTACTCAACTTGTTGAAGAGCTACTCCTAGAAGACAAAAAAAGAGCCGATATTCAAGAGTATCATGAGAAGATGTTAACGGACATAGAGCAAGGGCATTGGTCGCTTTGGCAAGAGGAATCTGACTTTGAAAACCCTATGGCATTTACTTTAAATGAAAAGTTGGTGGCACGTGACCCTAAGAGTAGCATTGTCAATGGTGTGGTGGGCATAGACTTTGGAACAAAAAGTACAGTGGTAGCTTACCAGAAAGAGAG
The DNA here is from genome assembly GCA_964452815.1 of uncultured Sulfurovum sp. Classification (GTDB taxonomy): domain Bacteria; phylum Campylobacterota; class Campylobacteria; order Campylobacterales; family Sulfurovaceae; genus UBA1140. The sequence goes on along the minus strand of CAYVNI010000133.1, from coordinate 9,489 downwards.
CACTAAGATTTACCCTATGAGAGTTGGAACTGGTAACCTTGCTAAGACCATTTCGGCACAGCATTATGAAAACCCGACCATTATGGAGTTTAATGACTTGGAACAGTTTGTTGAAGAGTATAAAAAGAGAGAGGGGAGACCTTATACTTCTTGGGAAGATTTGACCATTTCTCATACAGCATTTTCTTCGCTTATGAACTCTAAGTCTAGTGATTTTAATGCGTACATTTCAGAGCTTAAACAGTGGGCAGGAAACAAAGATAAAAAGTTGAAAATGGTAGACAAAAAGGGCTATGTTTTAGATTTGCCACCGTTTATGGAGATAGATGAAAATGACATTAATCCCATAGAGATTTATGCTTATTATTTGGGTCTTTACATTAACAACCAACACAATGGAATCTACATGAATTACATTTTGTCTTTTCCTGTTACCTATGAGATTGAGATACGAGATAAGATTGTTGAGAGTTTTAGAAAAGGAATTACAAAATCACTTCCACAAGAGTTGCATAATCAAGAGGGAGAAGTAGAGAAACTAAGTGTTAAAAAAGGGGCTAGTGAACCTGCTGCTTATGCGATAGTTGCTCTTCAAGAGTATGGGTTTGAGCCTATTGATGATGAGAAAGTATTTTATGGAGTTTTTGATTTTGGTGGAGGAACCACTGACTTTGACTTTGGAATATTTAGAGAAGCAAACGGTAGAAAAGAGAGACGTTATGACTATGCCATAGAACACTTTGGAGCAGGTGGAGACAGGTACTTGGGTGGAGAGAATCTACTTGAACTCTTGGCATTTGAGATTTTTAAAAATAACAAAGATGAACTTTTAGCAGAGAACATACAGTTTATTTTACCTCCTGAGTGTGACGAGTTTTTAGGTTCAGAGATGCTACTAAGCCAAAGTAGAGAAGCTAAAATGAACACCAAAACACTTATGGAGAAACTACGACCATTTTGGGAACAACATGAAGGTGCTTTAGAGGACTTTGACAAAGGTGTCTTGGGAGTTAACCTAACCAAAATAGATGGTCAAAACATGGCTAACTTTGAGCTTACCATTGAGAAAGATGAGATGTTTAAGGTATTGGAAAATAGAATAGAAAAAGGAGTAAAGAACTTTTTTGAGTCTTTACGCTTGGCATTTAACCATAAAGAGAATTCGCTAAATAGCATTAATGAAATCAATATCTTTTTAGCTGGGAATTCTAGTAAATCAAAACTTGTAAGTACTATATTTGAAAGAGAAATGGCAAACATAACTGAAGAAATAAATGCTACAGGTGAAGATAAAAAAGAACTTTTCTTTCTTTATCCTCCTTTGGGAAATGCACATAGTGATTTAAATAAACCTACAGGAAAAACAGGGGTTGCCTTTGGACTCATAGAGAGTAGAGAGGGTGGAGACATTTTGGTGCTTGACCATAATGTGAAAGAGAACATCAATTTCAAGTACTACCTAGGAGAGAGCAGAAAAAAGAAATTTAAAGTCGTAGTAGACCGAGAACAAGAGTACCATAAGTGGGTAGAGTTCATAGATGCCACCCAAGAGACATTTGAGCTTTATTATAGTTCACAGTCGTTGGTTAGTACCAATAAAGTACCTATTGATGACAATAGCATTAAAAAACAGATTTTAAAGATTGATAAAATAGATGATGAAGCGTTGATTTATGTACGAACAACCACACCTACAGCGTTTGAGTATGTTGTAGCCCATGAAGATAAGATTGGTTCATCGGAGTATTTACAAGATATTGTAACGGTAAGTCTTTAAGTAGATAAGGCACACCAACCATAAAAAAGTACCAAAAAAAATTGATACTCCACCCCATGCATGAGGTGGATTCTTCATCCATAGCCTAAACAGCTATTTTCAGTTTAGAACATTTATTATTAGGGGGCAGGAATATTGGATAATAGAGTTCCATCTTTTTGACACACATCATCACACTTTTATCTATTTTTGGTTAATCTAAGCAAAATTTCTAATATGGATTATTATGTTAATAGATGGACACGGACGAACCGTTAATTACCTTAGAGTCTCGGTGACAGAGAGATGTAACTTTAGATGTCAGTATTGTATGCCTGAGAAGCCTTTTTCATGGGTTCCAAAAGAGAATCTACTCTCGTTTGAAGAGCTGTTTTTATTTATGAAAGTGGCAATGGATGAGGGGGTGACCAAGATTCGTATTACAGGTGGAGAGCCACTTTTACGAGAGGGTTTAGATGGTTTTATAAAGATGATTCATGATTATAAACCCGATATAGATTTGGCTTTAACTACCAATGCCTACTTACTTCCTCAAACAGCTCAAAAACTCAAAGATGCAGGACTTAAACGGCTCAATATCTCACTTGATTCCCTAAAGCCTGAAATCGCTCAAAAAATAGCTCAAAAAGATGTGCTAGAACAAGTACTTAAAGGGATAGACAAAGTCCTAGAGGTTGGTCTTGGTGTGAAAATTAATATGGTTCCACTCAAAGGGATTAATGATGATGAGATTATTGATATTATGGAGTATTGTCGTGAGCGAAAGATAAAAGTACGTTTCATTGAGTATATGGAGAATCGACACGCTTCTGATGCCCTAGAGGGGATGCATGGTCGTGAGATTTTAGAGAAGGTCAAAGAGAAGTACACCATTCACGCTTTGGGTCGTGAGGGTGCGAGTCCTTCGTTTAACTATACCATCGAAGAGACAGGCTATGAGTTTGGACTTATCGACCCACACAAACATGACTTTTGTGAAAACTGTAACCGAATTAGGCTAACAGCAGAGGGCAATCTTATCCCTTGTCTCTATTTTGATGAGGCACTAAGTATTGCCAAATCGGTCAAAGAGGGTGATATTGAGGGGGCAAGTCAAGTCTTGGCAAAGGTACTTCAAGACAAACCAAAAGAGAACCGTTGGAGTGAAGAGTTAAACGATGGCGAAGATATCTCGGCTAGAGCGTTCTATGAGACAGGTGGATAGTTTGAAGTTTGGCAAGAAGTTTAACAATAAAAAAGCAATTATTTTTGATTTTGATGGGACGCTCATTGATAGTAGCCCCGATTTGACCCTTGCTGTAAATCATATGTTAGCACAGATAGGTCGCCCCTCTTTTAGCCAAGATAAGGTGCATGAGTGGGTAGGAAATGGAGCATTGACTTTGGTGAGACGGGCATTATCGGGCAGTGTTGTGATTGATGAGCATTTAGAGGTAGCATTTGTTGAGAATGCGTTAGATATCTTTTTAACTTTCTATGCTCAAAATCTCTGTGTTGCTACCCAACTCTATCCCAATGTCAAAGAGACACTAACACAATTACAAAATCATGGATACAAATTGGTCATCGTGACCAATAAACCATCGGATTTTGTAGCACCCATCTTAAAAGGGTTAGAGATAGAGAGCTTTTTTGAATTCTATCTGGGGGCAGATAGCTTAGAGAAGAAAAAGCCAGACCCCATGCCTCTGCTTTATGTTTGCGAGAAGTTAAAGATTGGGATAGATGAGTGTGTGATGATAGGTGACTCCAAAAATGATATTGTCGCCTCTAAAAGAGCAAAAATGCAGAGTGTTGGGGTAACATATGGTTATAATTATGGTGAAGATATTAGTGTTTATGATGCCGACCAAATAGTGGATGATATTGCTGATATTTTACCAAGTTTTATAGGATAACAGATGAGTCAAAAAGCAAAAATAGCGATAGTCGGAGGAGGGGTAGCAGGTGCATCAACAGCCCTCTATCTAACCAATCTGGGATTAGAAGTAACCCTCTTTGAGAGAGAATCTTCACTGGTCAATGGCCCTCCATTTTGTCACCTCCACGCAGGGGGAAACCTCTATCCAGATATCTCCGATGAGCAGTGTATTAAACTCCTCAAACAGTCGATAGATTTTTTGCGTTTTTACCCCCATGTGGTGGATTATCGCCCTACCGTTATCGCCTTGCCAAGCTACTGCTCCTCACAGCCGACCAACCTTCTACCTCGTCTTGAAAAATTGCAAAAAGAGTATCAACTACTGATAGACAATGACCCCCAAAATGGTGTTTTAGGAGAGAGTAAGAACTATTATAGACTCTACACCAAAGAGAAGATAGAGGCGATAGAAAACGGAGAGATGACCCATGATTTAGATAAATGGATGATACCCGTAGCCCAAAATATCGACCTCTCAAAAGTCCAATTTCCCCTCATTTTAGTCCAAGAGTATGGGCTAAATCTCTTTAGATTGGGAGCAAGTGTAGGCTTGGCACTAGAGAAGCTAGAGGGGGTGAATGTTAAGTCTTCTACAAGTGTTATTGACATAAAAAAAGATAACAATGGTTGGTCTATTACCTCACAAAAAGAGCAAAAGACCCAACAAGAACACTTTGACTATCTCATCAATGCCACAGGCTTTAGAACAGGTAAAATAGATGATTTTTTAGATGTTCCCTGCCAAAAAATGGTAGAGTTCAAGGCCGCCTATGTGACCCAATGGGAAGAGGGTAAAAAGACACTCTTCCCTGAGATAATCTTCCACGGAGAGAGAGGCACACCCCAAGGAATGGGGCAGTTTACCCCCTATCCAAACGGCTACTTCCAACTCCACGGCATGACCAATGAGATTACACTCTACAAAGATGGCTTGGTATCAAGCACCCCTCTAAGCTGTCAACCTGAACTAAATCCCAATTTCATAGAGAAGATAGAAAACGCATGGACAACAGCAGAAGTAGAGCAGAGAACCAACAGTGCCATCAGACACCTCTCCCAGTTTATCCCAAATTTTAGCGAAGCAAAAGTAGGCTCAAAACCCCTCTTTGGTGCTCAACAAATCCCAGGAGACGACCCCTCTTTGCGTGTGGCAGAGGTCTCATTTCCCACCAAACGATATGCACGATGTGAGATAGTCAAAGTCTCGTCAGTCATTGACATGATAGAGGCGATAGCAGAGGAGCTTATCGGGCTTGGATATGTAAATAAAAAGTTACCCTTTGAGTCGATGATAGACGAAAGCGAAGAGGAGATTACCAACGTTGCCAAAGAGATTGCAACCAAGAGGGAGTACCCTTTGGGGTTGGTGGAGTTGAGTGTTTCTAAGAAATCTATTCTATAAAAAATTAAAAAAAGATACAAAGAGCCAACTCTTAAATCAGAGATTGGAGATATGAAGGGGATGAAATTTTGAGTTGTGTAGAAAGATATAAGGTTTTAAAAATAATAGAGAATACAACAAAAGGCAAAAAATAAAATGTTCTACCTAACTGAACAGTTCTTCTCCATTCAAGGAGAGGGTAAATACGCAGGAATTCCCTCATATTTTTTACGCACAGGTGGGTGTAATCTCTCTTGTAGAGGATTTGGGGCTAGTTATGATATTAATGGCATGGAGCAGATGGGCTGTGATACCTATTTTGCTGTGGATAGCCATTTTGCTTCCTCTTGGGAGAAGGTAGAAGAGGCTTCTGTCTTGATTGCTCATCTTGATGAGGAGTTCAAGAAGATAGGCTATCTCCCTCAGATGGTTATCACAGGAGGTGAGCCTCTGCTTTATCATAAGGATGAGGTATTTTATGAGGTTATCAGTTGGTTGGTTCGGCAGGGGGTTCGGGTAACTTTTGAGACCAATGGGACGGTGGAGATTGATTTTGAGGCATATCCTTTTTATAAAAAAACTATTTTTGCCCTTTCTATTAAATTGGCTAACTCTGGTGAGCCTTTTGCAAAACGTATTAAACCTCGTGCCATTGCCAATATTGTTAACCACTCACTTGATAGCTTTTTTAAATTTACCATTGATAAAAAGTTGGTACAGACCACGGCGTTTGAGGAGATAGACGAGATAACTTCTCTCTTTGAGAAAGCAGATATCTACTGTATGCCTGTGGGTGAGAGCCGTGCCAATATTTGGCACAATGACAGAGCCGTGTTTGAGTTCTGTATGAAGCATGGATTTAACTATAGTGATAGACTTCATATCAGAGTCTTTGATACGACACAGGGGGTATAGTTACCCCTCGATGGTCGCTTTTAGCTCTGCTTCGTCTTTTACAAATAGGATATCAATGACCGTTGTGTCTTGAATCTTTAGCACCGTTAGCATGTCATCTTTTTGTGGAAAACTTTTGCTAAATTTTGACTCAGTAGAGAGCAATATTTCAAAACTGTACTTTTTCATCTTTGGTAAGATAATGGTCTTTCGTAAAAGTGAAGGTACACCACTTACATCTGCCATCAATTTTATGTCATGAAGTGCAAGATATTCATCTATTTGTGCATTAAAATAGCTACTGATGAGCTTTCCTGTTCCTTTTCCAAAACTACAGATAAGTAGTCGAGGCATCTTCTCTAGGGTGTGTGTTGTTCCAAACTGGTCGTTTAGAGTAAATGGTTCTATGGTTGAGTTCTGTTCAATCATGCTGTTTCCTTTTTTGTAATCGTCTGATTGGCTTAAACTAGGGAGTGTAATCAATAGTAATAGATATAGCACTGAAATCAGTTTTCTTGTTAAGCTTTTCATAAAATGAATTTTATCATAGATTATTAAGTTTATACGTATATAATCGAAAAAAATAGAAAAAGGGAGTGTCGTGCCAAATAGCGAACTAAAAGCTGAAGCGTTATCGCTTTTTAATGCCAAGAGTTATGAGAAAGCCTTGGAGCTTTATCTCTATATTGCAGGACAAGGGGATTTGGCTTCTCTTGCGACTGTTGGGTATTTTTACCATAACGCTTTAGGAGTAGAGCAAAACTATGCCAAAGCGATTGAGTATTATGAAAAAGCATCAGATGCAGGTGAATCTTCATCGAGTTACAATCTCGGACTTCTCTACTTTAGAGGGCGAGGCGTAGAAAAAGATATTGTAAAAGCTCACGAGTACTATCTAAAATCAGCCGTCAAAAATATGCCACAAGCCCAGTTTGATGTGGCACTAATGTTTGAAAACGGTGAGGGGTGCGTACAGAACCACTCAGAGGCAGCATTTTGGTACGAAGAGGCAGCCAAAAGAGGCAATGCTGAAGCGTTTAATAATCTGGGAGCATTGTATAAAGAGGGTATAGGGGTAGAGCAGAGCCATAAAAAAGCCTACATCCTGTTTAAACAATCAGCAACCAGAGGCTCACCACAAGGGCAGTTTAACTTAGGGGCGATGTATGACCAAGGGTTAGGTTGTGAAGAGAATAAAGAAAAAGCGTTGGAGTGGTGTAGAAAAGCATCCTTTCAAGGGCATCAAAAAGCAAAAGATATCATGCACCGTATGCAACAGGATGGTCAGATAGTCTTTTAATTAAAAATTATATTTAAGATAATATTAAGTTTACTTTCTGTTTAATAAGTGTAAAATAGTTTTTATTATTTTACTAAAAGAGAGCAAAATGGAGAGAATAAATAGCCTGTTTCAAGAGATAAAAGAGTTACAAGAGCATTATCATGAGCTAGAGCATTGTGAGGCGTATGGTTTTAATATCTTTAGTGTTCTATTGAAATCGGGTGATGAGGTTAATCTGCATACCAAGTTTATTTATGAGTTACTCAATCCCACGGGAACGCACCGTCAGGGTAGGCTCTTTTTAGAGCTATTTTTGCAAGAGTTATCTTTGGATATCCCCCAAGATAGAGTAGAGGTATTTCGAGAAAAAGAGAATATTGATATTCTTTTACAGTCTACAGAAACCTCTATCATTATAGAAAATAAAATTTATACACAAGACCACTCTTCTCAACTCAGCCGTTATTTGAAAAATATACACTTCCAAGGATATAAAGAATCTAATATTCACCTTATCTACTTGACACTCTTTGGAGAGCAACCTTTAGAAACCATCATGCAAGATAAAGTCTGCTGTATCTCCTATAAAAAAGAGATTGTTAAATGGTTAGAGAGATGTGTTAAGGAGACTCAAAAAATACCCATTTTAAGAGAAACATTGGTCCAATATCTAAATTTAGTAAAAGAGTTAACCCATCAATCCAAGGAAAAAGGTTTAGTTATGGAGATAAAAGAGTTACTGCTAAAAGAGAATAATTTGGAGAGTATCTTGGCAATAGAATCCTCAATTATAGAAGCAAAAATAGAGGTTCAGTTTAATTTTTGGCAAATACTTCTGTCCAATTTATTCCCCCACTACGCGTTTAGTTTTTATAATACCAACAACGATAAAGGGCTAAAGAGTAGCATTAGACGCTACTATCAACAGCAGAAAAATATCAAAGATTATGGAATAAAGTATCAGATAGATGAAAATTTAAATTTTTTTATTGAGTTAAGAAAAAATATCTACTATGGTTTTGAGTTTTTAGATGAATATGGCATAACCCAAGAGCAACAAGAGGTATTAGGCAATTTGGATATTGAGTGGAGAGAAGTTACAGATACTGTCTATTGGCGATATCCAACCAAAGCTCTTAATTTTAAGGATTTTAACCATTCAAATATTTTTGATTTGATTGACAAAGAGCAGAGAGAGAAAGATATAAAAAAAATAAGCAATGAGATTATTCGTCTAATCTCCCAATACAAGAAGCAGTATAAAAAGGATATGTTATGTTTGGAAAAATAGTTTTAATGGAGATACTATTGTCATCATTTTTATTTTCAATGAGTGCAACTATTGTGCAAAATGCCCCAAAAGAGAAGTTGAGATGTATTAAAGGATTGGGGATAAAAAGAGTCCAATCTATCGCAACCTATCGTCAAAAAGATACAATTGATAGTTTAGATGAGTTACTCAATATTAAAGGGATAGGAAAAGCTCTTTTAAATAATATCAAAAATGATGTTCAGAAAAAAAGTTGTTCTATTTCTGAGAAAGTATTTCCTTTAAAAGAGAAAAAACAGAGGAAGAGTATTTCAGCAGAGTAAATGCATTTATAGCTCATGGATATATATTTTGTGATTGATGTGTTTAGAGTAATTATTTTTTTTATCAGAGGAATAACCCCCACGAAATGTGGGAGTAAAGGGAAAAAGGGAGATATTTAATATGTTTTATTAAGAGAGGTTATTTAGCTTTAATATCCATTCCAACAGTTGAATCTTTAACGGTACTTTTGTTGATAATGTTTAAGTTCACATTTTTGTTAGCATTTACTTTACTACCTTTAGCATCAATTTTCATACCAATGGTTGATTTGCTAATTTTACTCTTACTAATAATGTTTAAGTTAACGTTTTTATTGGCATTTACTGTGCTTCCATCTGCCATAAGCGAAGCCGTTCCTAGAACTAAAAGTCCTGTTAGTGTAAGTGTTAGTTTTTTCATTTTGTATCCTTTTTGTTTTGATAAGCGTATTATAACAAGTCAAAGTGTCGCTCAAGTGGCGTTTTTACTTTTGATATCTTTTTTTGGTATCCATCGTAAACTACCCCAACACCCCAAACAAAACCTCCCGAACCTCACCAAGCTCAAAAACCTTATCTTTTTGGGTACGGCTATCGACAATAAACCGAATCTTCCCCTTCTCATCTTCGACTTTGATTTTAATGCCCTCTTCTGTCTCCAG
>CAYVNI010000132.1:0-6192 GCA_964452815.1 uncultured Sulfurovum sp. | reverse complement strand
ATATTTTGCTAACCTCAATCTTTTCACAAGTAATGAAGCTTGGGTTATGGCATATCAATCCCGATGAGGAAACTATCAACTAGAGAGCCGTGTACGGGAAAACCGTACGCACGGTTCGGAGGGAGGGGAGATTACTTCCCTGAACCTCCAAATCCACCCTATAAACATCATTCAAACTACCATTCTGCACCTCTGCAATCTTCCGTAACCCTACATTTCGACTTGCACATCTGTAGAAACTGTTGGTTTTAAACTTATCAAAATAGAGAGGTCGAAGTGAGGTTATGAGATAGAGGGTCTCTCTGCCTTTTTTGTTGGACTGGATATCATAGCTGTTGTTGGCAGGTAGAGCGTGGTTTTGTGGTGTGTATAGATTGTTTCTGTCATTATCATTGGGAAAGACCACACAACTATGCTTGTCGTCCATACTGAGTAGATAGGTATAGGCACTCTGTGTTAGTTTGATATCAAATCTCATACTCTCCCAAACACGATAAGCTCTCTTTTTGGCTTGAAACTTTTGGATAATAGAAATTTTGAGCTGTTGACCAAACTTTTGGGTAATCTGCTCTGCATCTAATCCATTACTGTTAACATAATCCTCAACATCTTGGGCTATTTTTTTGACACTATCGCTATTGGCTGTGACATTGGCAATCACATCAAATACAAAACTACCAATAACCAAAGCCACCGTTCCCCACCCTTTTTTAGATGAATCATTTTGAATAATCTGAACTTTATACTGCTTTTTAGGAGTGTTGTCTTTGGCTAAGAGAGGGCTAAGTAGTAGTTTTTTCATGTTGTATCCTTTTTTGTTTTGATTTACTCTTATACTAATAGGGAGAGAAAAATTCCCTAATTTAAATTTATAAATGGGGAAAACTCTTTTAAATTAGTATAATCATAATAGATAAAAACTTAAAGGAATAAACTGGCATATTTGGAGATTTAACTTTAGCGATAAAACTTTGAGCTTTGACTTTTGATTTTTCTTGGAATATACTTTTTTATCTAAAAACAGTATAATATTAACAAGTAAATTAACCAACAAATAAAAAGGTAATTATTATGGTACGATACGCAGAGCATGAGCTTTTTTCTATAACCACATTTACAAAACAGATTAGCACTCTTTTGGGTGCTATCAAAAACAGCAGTATTGAAAAGATTGGAATCTTGAAAAATAACCGTTTGGAGGTGGTGGTACTATCTACAGAGGAGTATGCACGACTTAAAAAGATAGAACAGGAGTCACAAGAGGGAAAGTGGAGCTATTGGCAGGATGAGGAATTAGATAATTTTGGCAAGATTGCTATTGGCTTAAGCCATCACAACTATGACAACGAGGATTATTCTAAATGGTAGGAGAGATATATTTCATCGAGATGCCCTATAGCAATCTTAGAGAGTTCAAAGGGCGACCTATTTTGATTTTTAAAGTGATTGACAAGCATGATATTCTTGTTTTGCCCTTGACTACAAATCTAAAAAGAGAGGGAGTGGTCATCACCAAAGATGATTTGAAAAAAGGCTCACTAAAAAAAGAGTCAGTGGTTATTGTCCCTAAACTTACAGCCATAGATGTCTCTTTGATAACAGAGGAGAATTTTATTGCAAGGCTTAAAACAAAAAGTTTTGAGAACATTCAAAAAGAGATATGTGTGAAATTTGAGTGTTGAGTTTTTTTTGGAATTTGTAGGTGTGACCGTGTCACACGATAAATCTTTTCTAGTTCCCACCGTCTCGGTTGGAACGAGGAAAAAGATAGTTCTCTTTTATAATATTAAAGCTTTCCCTTGAAATCTTTGTAAATTCCTGTTTTCACATTATAATAATCTTCTGATTTCAGATTGTATTTATGCTTTATCATTCCACAATAAAGTGCATCTAACTCTTCAAACTCATCATTGATAATCTTGCTTTTGAGTGTTTGTCTATATTTGGGCAGGGATTTAATTTTAAGCTTGCCTTGACGATGGTATAGATACCAATCAATTAACTCTTCTATTCGCTTGTATGGAATGCGTAGAGATGGATAGTTATCAATCTGTTCCCAACCAAAAGTAAAAGTTTTCTCTATTTTGTTGTAAAAACAGTTTATGATGACATCGGTTATTTTTTCTATTTCGTTTAAACCTCTGTTAATTGGAGCTATGGTTTTACTCTCATGTTTCATGTTTAAGAGTTTCGATGGTTGTTGATAATTTGCACTAAACATGCTATTCATCTCATCAAGAGTTTTTGAAATTTTACCAACACCTTTACCCTCTTTATTTGGTAGAGAATAATATCTTAAATACATCTCATAAAGTTTTAATCCATATTTTGTTTTGAACTGGTTGCAAATTTGAATATCTAAAACAGTGTATCCTTGCTTCTCTTTTAATATTGAAATCATTTTTTCATCTAACTCAATTTCAATATAATTTTGTTTTGTTTTTTTTCTTGTAGCATCTCGAATAAAAGAGACTAAAGCCCAAACAATCTCTTCATTTTTATATTTAAAGTTTCTAACTTGCATAGGTGTTGCAAGTATTTGTAATGCATGATAAATTCTATCATCATCTTTAGTACTTTTCAGATTAAGTATTGTGCGAAGTTCATGTATAAATATTGAAAACTTGACACCTTCTCTTTCATATTTCCAATATAACGCATTTAATAGTTTGTCAGGTAATATAGCATTCCCTGCATTTGGAATACATCCATCGGTAAGTGCATTATGTTTGTCAATTGATAATGATTTTATTTTTTCTTTTGTAATTTTCATATAAAGATTATATCGCAAAAATATTAAAAGAGGTAGTTTAAGAAAATCAACGGTAATTTGAGAAAAAATGCTAAGAAACAACGGTGGTTTGAGAAAAAAGAACGGTAATTTAAGAAAAAAAACCTCTTTAAATCCTACAAAACAGTCTTCGAAGACCTCTTTAACTCTTAAAGTCGTATTATTTTTCAATATTGTACAAGTAAATGTAACTTGAAAAAAGGACGGTAGTTTGAGAAAAACTTCTTAAACTACCAACTTGTTAATTATTTATACCAAGAAGGGTAGAAAATTCCCCAATAATAGTTAGAAAAAATATTTAATATTATATGGGGTAAAAATGATGTTGGCTTAGTATAATCATAAGATAGATAAAAACTTAAAGGAATCTCATGAGACTTATTGTACTGCTTCTACTCTTGGTAGAGTTTGGATTTGCCAAAAAGGTGGCGTTGGTGATAGGAAATAGTAACTATAAACATATGGAGTATTTAAGTTCTCCAAAAGCTGATGCTCGTGCAATGGTAACCAAGCTTGAAAGTTTAGATTTTTCTGTGACTCATGTTTATGACTTGGATGAAGCCCATATGTTACCTGCTATTAAAAAATTTCAACGCACCATATCGGCAGGGGATATTGTATTTTTTTACTACTCAGGGCATGGTGGGCAGGTGGACAAAGAGAGCTATCTTATTCCTACTTCTGTAGACACACGAGATGAGAATGCCATACGATACCACGCCGTTAAGGTAGAAGAGATTTTAAGACGATTGAGTAATGGGGGAGCAAAGTTAAATGTGCTAATTTTAGATGCATGTCGAGATGCACCAACAGGTACAAAAGGAGGATATAAAGGTTTAGGTCAAATAGGCTACAAACCAATAGGCTCTTTGGTTTTGTACTCTACAAGCATGAACAAACCTGCATTGGACAGTCGGCTTTTTAACCAAGTGGTGTTAGATAAGCTTGGGTCGTCTAATCGTTATATTTTAAATGTGGCAAATGATATTAGCAGAGAGGTAGCAAAAAGAACACAAAACAGACAGATACCAGAGGTTATTTCGCAGGTTGTTCCTGATGTTATTTTGGGGAGTAGTCAAGAAGAAAAACACCCAATGCAAGGCATAACCCTAATAAACGGTTTAATGTACCAAAATCAGCCGTTTACGAGCCAAGATAAGAGTCATTATGATAATCAAACAAACGGAGGTAGAGTTTGGGATTGGAAAGGAGCAAAAAACTATTGTTCAGATTTAACGCTTGGAAACTATAGAGATTGGCGACTACCTAATAGAGAAGAGTTACAAGTTGTGGGAAACATAGAGTTTTATCATGCTTATGGAGATTATAAAACAGGTGCTGAGTGGAAAGCTCAACATCAAGTTAAAGCTCAAAAGCATTTTGATGACAATAAGCATAAACGAAATAGCTCTTCAAAAGGTCATAAATATTTTGTAAAAAAAGCTTTTGTAGAAAATATGCCACCTCTTACAGGGAAGTATAAAAGTGCTACTTTTTGGAGTTCGACAGAGAGAGATTCTTCTTACGCGTGGAGTGTCCGTTTCAATTTTGGCACTGACGATTGGTACTTTAAGTCGAATAACGGTTATGCCTTGTGTGTGAGGTAGGAGTAAGAGACAGTATTTTTGACTTTTGTAAAGAAAAAGAGAAAGCTTTTGTGGAAGAGAATGTTGTTTTGGATTGGAGGTTTTGGAGGAGGTTCAGAGCCGTAGGTGTGACCATGTCACACGGCAAATCTATCTATTAATAGATGAGTAAGTACCTAACTAAAATTAATGTCATACTTTCCCCCAAAACTATCTAAGAGTTTTTCAACATGAACCCAAAGTTTCTCAAAAGAGGCAAAAGCATTTAAGTCAAACCACCTATACTTCATCTCCCTCCACAATATTTCAATTAAATTTAACTCAGGAGAATAAGGAGGAAGATAGAGAAGATAAAGCCCTTTTTTTTCCCATTTTTGGATATTACTTTTAAATAATTTACTGGTATGCATTGAGGCATTATCTAAGATAACAATAGTTGGTTTATTATCAATTTTATCTGCAAATTTATTAAAAAGAGCAACTGTGATTTCAGAGTTTACAGAACCTGTTCTCATCTCATAAAAAAGGTCTTTGTTTTTGGTATTTAAGAAGCCTAATACATTTATTCTTTTTGCATATCTATCTGAGGGAACTTTTGTAGGGTTTCCTATTTCTGACCATGTGTAAGGAATATTTGAATCCATCGAGAAACCACTCTCATCAAAAAAGTACAAATCACATAACCCTTTATCCACAAAGCCCTTAACTGAATTGATTTGAGCTAATTTACTCCAATAAGTTTTCCATTTTGTATCTTTAAATATACTTCTTCTTGCCCTCTTATAGCTTATTCCTATTTTCTTGAAAAACCTCTTCAACATCCTTTTACTTATTTTCTTTTTCTCTTCTCCTAAAAACTCTTTTTCATAGGCTATACAAATCTCATTTATATTGATTTTTTTTATATACTCTTTCACTTTTTTTTCATCTTTTTCTATCGTCAAAAGTGGCTTTCTCCCTCTTCCTTCCAATTCATAAACTCCTTCTACTTCTTTCAATTCAAATCTGTCAAACCATCTATATATTGTTCTTATTTTACATCCAAATATATCGGCTAACTCATTTACACTTTTTCCTTGATGACTTAGTAGTATTGCTTGGGCTCTATATCTACTTTTATAGTGTTTATCTTCTTTCACTATTTTCTCTAAATCTTTGATTGTTTCATTCTCTAGTTTTGTTATATATCTCATTCTTCGTATTATACTATTTTTGATGATTTATTTTGGTTTGCTACTTATGACCAATTTGCCAATGCAATACTAGCTAATAGTATGCAGGATTTTTTAAAGATGGTGAGCAAAGGTGGATTTGTACGAAGCTTTTATGAAGTGCTAAAAGGGGCAATACAGACAGGGACTGTGCAGAAGATGTTTATCACAGGGGTAACGCCTATTACGCTTGATAGTTTGAGTAGTGGGTTTAATATTGTTTCTAATATATCTCACCACAAGTATTTTAATGCAATGGCAGGATTTACGCAAGAGGAGGCAGAGTATGACTAACATATAGATACCAATAGGAATAGCAAACCAAACTAATAGAGCTAACGACATCGGTACTCCTCTAAACGGCTTTTTAGCTCAATGGTCACATCCATCTGTTCAAATATTTTGTAGAGTCCATAGAGTCCACGGCTAAAGTAGACATAATCGCTGTTGTTTACACGAAACTCTTTTTCTCTGCCCATAATCATGTTTACTCCCATTACCGAAGATGCAAAATCTTTTTCGATTGAAAAGTGAAATGTATCCTCTTTATAAGGGGCTTCTGTCCATTTTGAATAGGGGATGAAGACACTCTCATAATACTTCT
>CAYVNI010000131.1:0-2617 GCA_964452815.1 uncultured Sulfurovum sp. | reverse complement strand
CCCAACTCCTTAGAAACCCGTTTAACCAAATGTACCTCTTTCTCTTCCAAAACCAGCACTCCTTTTTGAGTAGATTATACCAAAACCTCCCCTTTTCTTAAGAGAGTTTTTAAGTATCCTCTTTTTTACAAGGTAAAGATTTTAAGTATGTGGGATGTTTTTTGGGTGGGGTGGTTTTTGGGGTGTCAAATAATTTACTTTTTCTGTGGTGTTGAGTTGAAGTTCATTAACCACCTCCCCACTCTTATCAAAGATTGAAATATCGGTTATGGGGTGGTTGGTCTCCTCAAAGATAGAGGCATGAACCCCCATCTCTTCTAAACTCTCTACATACTCATGCTCAAAAAGAATCCCTTTGATATTGGAGATATGCCCCTGCATAAACGCTTCACCAATGGTCTGAAAATAGTCAAATATCTCTTTATTAGAAGATGTATTTAAATCAGTATAGCCTCTTCTTATGGAGTCAAACACTTCATTGGGTTCTATCATAATATTATTATTGCTCCTTTACTTTCTAGGAACTCTTCTATGCCGTTAATCGTGTCATATTCATTCCATGTAGCTGTTTTTAGGGGTGTTACATCATTAATTTCAGAAATTTGATTAATATTAGCCCCTGTATCAACTAAAAGCTCGACTATATCCTTTGTTTGATGATTTCTACAAGCAACTTTTAATGCACTCCAACCATTTTTATCTATTAAGTCTAATTTTGGTTTATACTCTAATAGTATCTCTATCACATCTTTATTATTTTTCTGACTAGCCCAAATCAATGCTGTTTCGTTATCATTATTTCTCTCATTCACATTAGCCCCATTTTCAAGCAGAGATTTAACCACACCCTCTAACTCCAATCTTGTAGCCATAATCAAAAGAGTATTTCCCTGTTTATCACGAATATTCTCACTATTAACCTCTGCTTCAAATAGTAGTTTAAACAACTTGCTATAACCCTTATCATAAGTAAAAATCATCGCTGAGATTAGGTATTTATCTTCTACATTGACCACAATACCATTCTCTATAAGCAGTTGGGCAATGTTATAATGGTTTTTAAAGACTGCTCCAATCAAAGCACTCCAACCATCTATATTTTTAATATTTAGATTCGCTCCATTTTTTATGAGTAGCTCCACCATCTCTTTGTATCCATTGACACTTGCCCAGATAAGAGCTGTCCAGCCTGTACGATTTCTAGCATCAATATTTGCCCCTTTGTCTATTAGCAGTTGAGCCAACTCCTTATATCCATTTTCCAATGCCCACATTAGGGTACTTCTCCCATCTTTGTCTTTGCTATCAAGATTAATACCACTCTCAATCAAAAGTTCTGCTATATCTAAAAAGCCCAACTCTATGGCTAACATAAGAGCATTTTTACCTCCACTTTCTTGATGATTAAGGTTGATACCATACTCTATCAAAAGTTTTACACTCTCTATATCGCCCTCTTTTAGAGCTACCATAAGGGCATTAAGAGCATTTTTATTTTCATGATTAATCTCAATACCACTCTCTAGCAACAATTTAGCCATCTCTCTATAACTTTTTTTGATAGCCAATATTAAAAGAGAGTTTTCATCTTCATCAAGTTGATTAATATCATCTCCTTGATTGAGAAGGAGTTTGAGAAGTTCACTATCTTCTATGTTGTTTTTTAGCATAGATAGTGTGATATTTGTTGTTTTTGAGGTTATGTTGGTGGCTGACATGGGTTTCCTTTATGTGCAAACATTAATTATATATAAATTATATTATGTAATTATTAAAATAAAGATTAAAATAATATTTATTGAGAATATTATTGGGTTTATTTGATATAATTTCATACAACAACTAAAGGCTTTTTATGCAATGGAAAAAAGAAACAATTATCACCACTGATGGGCAACAGGTTGACGCACAAGTTCCTATTATTATCTCTGCAAGTCGTTCTACGGATATACCTGCATTTTACAGTGATTGGTTTATTAATCGATGGGAAGCAGGATATTTAAAATGGACAAATCCTTTTAATGGCAAACCTCTTTATGTCTCTTTTAAAAATACACGCTCTGTTGTATTTTGGACAAAAAATCCAAAACCAATGTTTAAATATCTTGATTATATGGATAAAAATATACCAAATTATTATTTTCAATACTCTTTAAATGATTATGACAATGAAGGGTTTGAAGCTAAAGTAGCCAGTGTAGAGAGTCGAATAACAATATTTAAAGAGTTATCTGATAGATTAGGAAAAAAAAGAGTTGTTTGGAGATTTGACCCTTTGATTTTGACTGATAAAATTGATGTGAATGAGCTTTTGAGACGAGTTAAAAATATTGGAGATGAATTAAATGAATATACAGAAAAGTTGGTATTTAGTTTTGTTGATATTGGTATATATCGAAAAGTAAAAAATAATCTAAAGAGAGAGAATGTAAATTATATAGAGTGGAATCATGAGCTAATGGATGAGTTTGCAAAAGGTATTTCTAGTATCAATAAAGATTGGGGTTTAGAACTTGGAACTTGTAGTGAAAAGATTGACCTTGATAAATATGGAATAGTTCATAATAAATGTATAGATGATGATTTGATGATAGATTTGTTTAGTCACGATAAAGAG
>CAYVNI010000130.1:0-9055 GCA_964452815.1 uncultured Sulfurovum sp. | reverse complement strand
GATACTTTTAAATCCAGTAACATAGTAAGCTCTACCAAAATATCTTCGCTTAGGTATTTTATCCCCTCATCAAAAGGCTCACCACTCATTAACTCTTTTACTTTATTATTTATTTTAATTGCTTGTTTTTTCTTTTTCTTTGCCATACATGATTATATCATGATATTTTGGATATTATATAATTGAACTAAAAAAAATATGGTAGAGAAACAGTGCAAAAAAAAATAAATAAAAAAGTAAAAAATAAAAAAGTAAAAAATAAAAAAACAGCAAGTATAGATGTAGGACTAAAGCGAATAGGGGTAGCCCTGTGTCTTGATGGGTCGGTGGTTTTCCCCCAAGATGCGATATTGCGTATCAACCGAAATCAAGCCGCTAGAGAGGTGGTTACTTTTTTGGTGGAATGGGAGATAGAGAGACTTGTTGTTGGACTGCCAAAAGGGGGTTCTAGCGAAGAGGAGATGGAGCGAAGAATTAAACATTTTGTCTCCTTGTTAAAACTAGAAAACATAGAGGTGGTTTATCAAGATGAACAAGGCTCTTCGGTAGAGGCAAAAGAGATGACTCAAGGGGTGTTTCGGCATAAAAAAGATGGTAAAATAGATTCAATAGCCGCCAAAATCATACTAGAGAGATGGTTTTTAAAAGAGGGGAATAGAGCATGAAAAATTGGAGTTTCAAAAAGATTATAAAAGAGATACTCTCCATGTTACTGATGGTATTTGTGGTCTCTATGGTGTTAAATTATATACGTAAGCCTGATACCTCTAATAGATTAGTAGATATAAAAGCGATGGATATTTATCAACATGAGATTGAGTTTATAAAATCAGACGAGAAACGCTCTCCAACCCTTATCCATTTTTGGGCAACATGGTGTCCTACCTGTAAGCTAGAAGCTCCCAATATTGAGGCATTAAAAAACTCATGCAATGTGATAACCATTGCGGTAAATTCAGGTTTAGATGAGGAGCTTAAATCCTTTATGAGTGAAAGAAATTTCTCTTATAGGGTGATTAATGATAGCGAAGGTTTATTGACGAAAAAATTTGGAGTAGAGGTGTTTCCCACAACCTTTATCTATGATGCTAATGATACATTACGATTTTCAGAAGTGGGATACAGTACGACCATGGGACTTAAAGCTAGAGTTGCTTTAATAAGAGAATAATTTTTTTAATATCATCTTTAATTCAAAATTGTATAATAATGTTATGAAACGAATTTTACTATTATTACCTTTAATTTTTTTGGCTTTAAATTCTCTGTTTGCTACTGAATACAGTTTAACACACTTAAGAAAAGGTGGGGCTCTTAACGTAAGAGCCGAGCCTATGATTAATCGCTATACCTTAGTGGGAAAGCTCTCTGCTAAAGCGATAGGCATCAAGATTAGAGAGTGTAAATATAATGCGAGGGGGCGGGAGTGGTGCTATATTTCTCATGGCACAGGAATGCAACATATAGAGGGGTGGGTAAGCAGAAAATTTCTTATTCCCATGAAAGATAACAGAGAGGCAAATCGCTTTTATCTCAAACACTTTTTAGAAGATTACTATAAAGCAGATGAGGAAAATTTCTTGGATAAGTTAAAAGTCTTCTATACTTTTCCAATGCAACAGTATATGTATCAAAAAAATGTAACGCTTATGAATCTACGCTCTGCCAAAGTCAACTTTTATAAATACTGGCCAAAACGTCTTTATCGTTTGGGGTACATGAAGATTTTAAGAAAAAAAGAGGACTATACCGATGTACAAATCACCGTACATTGGCAGTATGATAGTCACAATGATTCCCGTTCAGGACGAGATGTACATAAGGTTAGAATTGTACAGGAGGATGAGCAGTTTAAAGTGTTGGCAATCAAGCGACTAAGACAAGTGGTCAATCCAAAAGTTATAGAAGATGAAGAGTCTAAACCCGTTGTCCTAGAAGAGAATAATTCGGTGGTAGTAACATCAGAAATAAATGATAATAAGAGTCCTTCCAACGGCATAAAAAAATATTATGTTAAAGTTGGTAGCTTTATTAAAGAGCCAAGAGTGGAATATCTAAATAAAATTGTCTCGTTTGGATTTAAGTATAAAATCGAAAAACTAACACATGAGGATAAAATTATTAGGCGTGTCTATATAGGACCATTCTCCACGACAGTAGAGACAATGGAAGCTCTTGATAGAATTCGTAAAAAGATTAATAAAAATGCTTATATACAGACGAATATCTAATCCTCTATAGGATTAGCATCGCATCCCCATAAGAGAAAAACCGATACTCTTTGGCGATTGCCTCTTGATAAAGTTCCAACGTCTTCTCTCTACCGATAAATGCAGAGACCAACATAATAAGCGTACTTTTTGGCAAATGAAAATTTGTCAAAAGGTGTGTAACTCGTTGAGGTTTATTATTTGGGTTTAAAAAAAGGTCGCACTGCCCTTCTAGTTTAGCTGTTCTATGAAAATACTCAATCGTTCGTGTTACAGTTGTGCCAATCGCCAAAATGGGGATATCTCTTTTTAATACTTCGGCACTCTCTTGTGGAATATCAAAAAATTCTGAGTGCATGGGGTGTTCTAAAATATGCTCTACCTCAACAGGTTTAAATGTCCCTGCTCCTATATGAAGCGTAATTTTATGGCTCTTGTGTCTTTTTAAAAATGCCTCAAATAGTTCAGGGGTAAAGTGAAGAGAGGCTGTAGGGGCAGCGACTGCTCCTGCATTTTTGGCAAAGAGGGTTTGGTAGTCTCTCTCATCCTCTTTGTTGTCCTCTCTTAGCATATAAGGAGGCAGAGGGATATGCCCTATCTTCTCTAAGACTACTACTAACTCTTCAAAACGTATCTGTTTAGCGTGATGGGTAAAGGTGACGACCCTTGCCCCATCTTCTAAAAATCTAATAACGGTTGCTACTAATGTATCATCAAAAAATATCTCTGTGCCTATTTTTACCCGTCCTCTGGTCATCACCAGATACTCATTGGCATCAAGGGGTTTATTGAAAAGTAGCTCAATTTTTCCACCACTTCGTTTTTTACCAAAGATACGGGCTTTGATGACCTTTGTATCATTTAAAAATACATCACACTCTTTTGGTAGATATTTTAGTAGATGTTGAAAAGTAGTGTGAATGGTGGTCTCTGTGGCTCTATTATAGACCAAGAGTTTTGCATGGTCTCTTGGTTGTATTGGAGTTTGTGCTATGAGATGAGCAGGAAGCTCATAGTCATAGCTAGAGGTGAGTAACTCTGCTATAAGTTGTTCTTTTTGCATCTACTTATTTTAGCTGTTTCTGTTCATCTACAGCAACATTGTCCTCTTTGTCGTCGTCGTCATTATCATCGTCCTCATCCTCTTTATAAGGGTTCACCATTCGCACTATAAAGATAGAGATAATATAGAGTAAAATTAGTGGACCGGCCATCAATAGTTGGGTAATAACATCAGGAGGAGTTAAAAGGGCTGCAAAAACAAAGATAATAAGTACGGCATGACCAAAGAAATCTTTTAATCCTTTGTCATCCACAAGACCCAGGACAGCTAGGAAAAAGAGGATAACAGGAAGTTCAAAAGCAACACCAAATCCAAATAAAATCTTAGTAAAGATACCGATATACTCATCTAATGTCTGTAAGAAGTTTACTAAATTTCCTGCAAACATCCATAGAAATTTAAATCCTAAAGGGATAACCACATAGTAGGCAAACGCAGAACCAACTAAAAACATAAAGGTGGATATTGTGACAAAGGGAATAACATATTTTTTCTCATTGTCATAAAGTCCTGGTGCTATAAATGCCCAAAGTTGAGAGAATACAACAGGCAGTGCCAAAAGAAAACCTGTAAAGATAGATATTTTAAGAGCAGTAAAGAAGATACCAATACCACCAATAAAAGGGTCTGCCCCATTCATGATACCCATAAGAGGGGCTTTCGCAAAAGCGATAATATACTGGTTAAATCCAAATGCAATAAATGCAAAAGCGATAACCACCACAACCGAGATACCCAATCTTTTTCTAAGCTCAATGAGGTGAGGTTTTAGATTATCAAACATTAGCTATCTCCTTTATCTTTTTTCTTGATGGGTGTAGATTCATCTTGTTTTGGTTCAACAGGTGTGGTAATTTCACCACTGTTATTTAGAGGATTGGTTAGTGTTCCTTTAATGGACTCTAAATCACTGTTTAAACCCTCTATTGGGTTGATATTTTTAAACCCTTTTAGCTCATCGGTAGCAGCATCTAATTTTGCTTTATATCCCATCGCTTCCTCTTTTAAGTCAGAGATTTTGACTTCATCATCTATGGCACTTTTTGCCTCACCAATTGCTTTTTTGGCTCCTTTGATAAATTTTGCGACCGATACCATTGCATCGGGTAGTTTATCTGGTCCTAAAAAGAGTATGGCGACAATAGCGATAAGGAGTATTTCTGTAAAACCCATTCCAAACATAGTTTTCCCTTGATTTTCAATTATTGTAATTTTATCGAAAAAGGTTAAGAGTTTCGCTTTTTTATAACTTAATTTAAACTTATGTATTTATTATAATTTTTAGATATAATATTAACTTAATAATATATTTTAGGAGTACATCATGGACAAAGGTCTACTTACGTTTTTATTTATCGGATTAATCGCCATCTATTTAAGCACCAATTTTATTGGTTCTATTCAAGAAGATGTTGATAAAGAGAGTGGTTCTTATAAAAAAGAGAATCAGTACGAGCAGTATTATAGTGTTGATATTATCGGAGATACTGTTTTAGATGTGCAACACGTTGATATTTCCAAGCAATTAGAAGTATGGAATAAGAGTGAACTCAAAGAGGGTTTTTTGGAACTTTTTCCAGATTTTGAGAGCATGAAACGATACGTTGATGGTAAAATTATTGGAGATGCGTTGAAGACAAAGCTTTTACAGCGTATCGACAGTGTGGAGATTCAGTTTCTCTCTGGAACGCTCAATGGAGAGCAGTCAAAAGCAAAACTTGAATCGATAAACTAATCAAGAATATAGAGAGCAATCTCGTCACTTAAAAAAAAGTTTGGATTATAATAGGTAGAGGAGAGGTGATTTAGCTTCTTATGCTCTACTAAAAAATCAGCATTTTTTTTAGTTTTTTCATCCAATATCTGCTCTTTTATTCCAATATTAGAGCGAAGTCCCAAGAGGATTTTTTCTGTTAATAAATCCTCTTGGGTTAGTCTCTCTTCTCTTGTCTCACACGGCTCTTTTATATAGTTTTCTATATTGGTATGAGGATAGTATCGTTTATTTTTTTTAAACCCCACAGCTCCTGCACCCACTCCTATATAATCTTTTAGCTCCCAATATCCTTGATTGTGAATGCTCTGATAGGTTCCATAGTTGGATATCTCATATTGTGGAAATCCTTTTATTTCTATGGTTTTTTTGACAAAAAATGCCAGACTATCATCCTCCTGTTTTACCTCAGGGGTTTCATAAAATTTTGTCTCTGACTCGATGGTGAGTTCATACGCTGAAATGTGATTAATAGGAAGCTCAAACGCTTGATTTAAATCTTTTTCTAATAGCTCTTTGGTATCACCTTGATAGTTGTAGATAATATCAATTGATATGTTTTTAAAACCTATTTCATGGGCATTATTGACGGCATCAATTGCATTTTCTGGTGAGTGATTTCGATTTAACCCTCTGAGCTTCTCTTTGTTAAAACTCTGAACCCCAAAAGATACCCTATTGACTCCTAAATCATACATTCCTTGTAGCCATGAGAGGGTTGCTGAGTTGGGATTGGCTTCAGTTGTTATCTCTGCATCCTCTTTAATAAGTGGATTAAGAAGCTCAAAAATAGGTTTAAAAAGTTGAGGTTGAACGGTTGAGGGGGTTCCTCCACCAATAAAAATCGACTCTATCTCTTGGGCTTTTGGTTGGAATCGTTGGAGTTCAAATTTTAGTTGTTGAAGCAGGGCTGACATATAGTTTTTTCGGGTGTCAAACTTGTCAACATAGCTGTTAAAACTACAGTAGTGACACTTTGAGTCACAGTATGGAATATGTATATAGAGTAGCATTTATTCACCAATTTTTAATGACATTTTAGCTAAAATATTTTGAAAGTGAATGAGGCTTTATTTGTTTAAATGGGTCTTAGGGTAAACTTATAAATTAAAAAAGAAAGATGAGTAATGAAAATGCAGACAAAGAAGCGATATCGCCCAAATGTCGCAGCTGTAATACTCTCTTCAAACTATCCACATAAATGTGAGTTTTTTTTAGGAAAAAGATCAGATGTTAAAAATGTATGGCAGTTTCCACAAGGTGGTATTGATAATGATGAGACACCAAGGGAGGCGTTGTTACGTGAGTTAAAAGAGGAGATAGGGTGCAATCGTGTTGAGATTCTTGCCGAGTACCCTTATTGGATAAAATATGATTTTCCAAATGGGGTTACGGCTAGAAAGATGTATCCATTTGATGGTCAAACCCAAAAATACTTTTTAGTAAAACTTAAAAGTGATGCCAAGATTAATTTGGATTGTTTTCATGAACCAGAGTTTGAAGATTATAGATATGTAGAGTATGCACAGTTGTTAAAAAAGGCAACTTATTTTAAACGTAGAGTATATAGAAGAGTAATAGAACATTTCGTCAGAGAGGGGTATTTAATAGATGTTAATAGTACATAAGTATGGTGGTACAAGTGTTGGGAGTTTGGAGCGTATTGCCAGTGTTGCTTCACGTGTAGCAAAAGTAAAAAAAGAGGGCAATGATTTGGTTGTTGTTGTCTCAGCGATGAGTGGTGAGACCAATAAATTTATTGAATTTGCCAAATACTTTTCAGATAATCCATCAAAAAGAGAGATGGATATGTTGTTAAGTTCGGGAGAGAGAGTAACAGCTTCTCTTTTGGCTATTGCTCTTCAAGAGAAAGGGATAGATTCTATCGCCATGACAGGTAGACAAGCAGGTATCAAAACAGACACAATGCATACCTATGCACGTATTGAGTCCATTGACCCCAGTGCGATGCAGTCGGAGATAGATAAAGGTCGGGTGGTTGTTGTGGCTGGATTTCAAGGAATTAATAAAGATGGAGCCGTGACCACACTGGGGCGAGGGGGGTCTGATCTCTCTGCCGTGGCGATTGCAGGAGCGTTAGAAGCAGATGCGTGTGAGATATACTCTGATGTGGATGGTATCTACACCACTGACCCACGGATTGAACCAAAAGCAAAAAAAATGGATTTTATCTCTTATGATGAGATGTTAGAACTGGCTTCTCTTGGAGCAAAAGTTTTACAAAATCGTTCGGTGGAGTTGGCAAAAAAATTAAATGTCAAAATGATAGCAAAGAGTTCTTTTTCAGATGTAGAGGGAACAGTTATAGGTGAGGAGAGTGAAGATATGGAAGCAGTATTGGTAAGTGGTATAGCGTTGGATAGAAATCAGGCAAGAGTAACCATTCGAGAGGTCTCAGACAGACCAGGTATTGCAGCTGAGATTTTTACAAAACTTGCAGAGGAGCAGATAAACATTGATATGATTATCCAAAATGCAAGTGCTGATGGGGCAACAAATTTAGGTTTTACAGTCTCGGGGTGTCAAAGTGACCAAGCACGAGCAGTGATAGAGGCATTTGACCATGATATAGGTTCAATGGATTTTGATGATTCTGTCTGTAAAGTTTCCGTGGTTGGTGTGGGGATGAAATCTCATGCAGGTGTGGCAGCTACAGCGTTTACTGCTCTAGCAAATGAGGGTATTAATATTGAAATGATTTCAACTTCTGAGATAAAAGTCTCAATGGTTATTGCAGAAAAATATGCAGAATTGGCAGTAAGAACACTACATCAGATATATAACTTAGATGCTTAGGTCTTGGCTTTTTAATGCAAGAGATATTGGATTGGACACTAGAGACCATTCGTGAAGAGGATCCAAGTTTCTCATGGATGGAGGAGTGTCGCTACGATTGGGTTCCTGTGGTTCAATCGGCTGTTAAAAAGATTTTAGAGGGGCAGAGTATTCTTATTTTAACGGATGAGTCCCGAGGATGGTATGCTCGATACATTGCCAATAAAATCAACAATTTAGAGAATGATAGACCATTTCTACCCATCTATCCACTAAAATCAATGTTCCCAAATCTTGATAAGATGAGTACAACCGAGGAGCTAGATTTATTAGAGGATATGTTAGATATCTCCTATCCCAGTGGCTATTTTATTTGGTACATTGGTTCGGCTGATAGTGTCTATACGAAGTTTGTATTTCGTAATGATGAAAATTTACTATGGATTATTGATGGAGATGTACCCAACAGTTTCTATCTTAGAAAAGGTGGTGCATCGCTTGATATTAAAATGATACAGCTCTTTAAACTCTTCAATAAAACCATTGATGCATCACTTTTCAACGAAGTGAGTCTTGACTAATGAGTCTGAATTCTCTTTCGCTCTCTAGTGGGATTTTTATCACCAAAAAGCCTGATGAGGTCTTAGAGACACTTCAACACTTAAGAACTCATGAGACTCTTACCATTATCAAAAATGAAGATGAGAAGGGAAACGTAAAAGAGTTTTTGGTAGAACACGCTAAACAGACCATTGCTAAAGCCTATGTGGCAAGTGATGTATTGAATTACATTATTCTTATCTCCCCAACTTTCTCAGATATTGTACAAAACCGACTTCTAAAAATCCTAGAAGAGCCTCCAAAAAACAAAGCCTTCATTATCATCACCGAGTCCAAATCAGCCATCTTAGACACCATAAAATCAAGAATGCCCATAACCGTCCTCCAAGAGGATAAACCTAAAGATAATCTAAATTTGGATATCAATAATTTAAATTTAGAAAAAGTCTATGAGTTTGTCCAAAAAAATAGCAGAATATCATCCAAAGAGTGCCAAAAAATAGTTGAGACAATTTCAACTCTTGCCATGAAATCAGGAAAGTATCATTTAGATGAATCAACGCTAAAACTCTTTTCGGATACTATTAAAGCTCTCGACATGGGTTCGCCTACATCGTTTATTTTAAATACGGTACTTTTGAAGTTATTGGC
>CAYVNI010000129.1:0-5744 GCA_964452815.1 uncultured Sulfurovum sp. | reverse complement strand
TTGATTAAACTTTTAAAAGAGAAACTGGGGTTAGAGACTTTGCGTGTGGTCTCTCCTAAACATCAAATTAACTCCATTGCTCTGACCACGGGAGCAGGGGCTTCACTTATTGATGAGGTGGATGCTGACTGTTTTTTGACGGGGGATATAAAATATCATGATGCGATGAAGGCGATGAGCCAAAATTTGATGATGGTGGATATTGGTCACTATGAGAGTGAAAAATATTTTGCAGAAGTGCTAATGAAGGAATTAAAAAATTTAGGTATTTTGGGTATAATTTCGCAATCACAAAACCCATTTGAAATATCATAGTATGATTGTTGTCAAATAGGTACTACAAAATATGCTTCAAACCCCCAAAGGATAGAGATTGAACAAACATTTAAATGAATTGGTTGAACTGTCAGCCTTGGATAAATCTATAGATGATTTTACACCACTTATTGAACAAGCTCAGAAAAAACTTGCAAGAAAAGTAACAAAAAGAGATGATGTTTCTGAAAAAATTGAGACAATTAATGGTCAGATTGAAGATGCTATTAGCAAGATAGCTTCATATGAAGAGCAGATTAAAGTACAAAATGAGCAGTTGAATCAAGGTGTTTCCAAGATGGATGCTGTTAAAAATGAGAAAGAGTTACAAGCCCTTCAAGTAGAGGAGGAGTTGGCAAAAGAGAGAGTTGTTTTTGCCAATGAGGAGATAGATAGACAAAATGGTGTTCTTGAAGTTCGAAAAAAAGAGCTAGAAGATGCCAATGCAGAGTTTGAAAAAATCAATGCAGAGACTGAAAAAGTTGCCGTAGAGGTCAATGAGAAGTTAGCGACCATTGACGGGAGTAAAGCAAAACTTTTTGGAGAGCGAGAGACTAAAATCATTGCTATTGACCAAAAAATTCTTGCATTTTATGAGAAAATTCGTGTTTGGGCGAGAAATACAGCCGTTGTTCCTGTTAGAAAACAGGCGTGTTTTGGTTGTTATATGAAATTAAATGATTCAGCATATGCCGAAGTTATTAAAGATGAAGAGATTAAAACTTGCCCAAATTGTGGTAGAATTCTTCACCTTGAACCACAAGCACAAGAGAGTGAAGCGTCGTAATTTTGCTTTAAAATGGGATTAGAATGGCTTTTAGTCCCATTTTTATATGGTTTCAAATGAGGTAATCCTATCAATGTCAAAATCACCGTTTTTTTTTACTTTTTACTCTTTTATTATTGGACTTGTCTATTTAATCTCTATGCCTATTATATTTTTCTTTTCTAAACGAAAATCAAAATATAGGGTCTCTCTCCCTGCAAGATTTTGGTTAAAAAACAATAAGCCTTTAAAAGAGGGTGGTATTTGGTTTCACTCTTGTAGTTTTGGTGAAGCAAGGGCAACCTATCCTCTTTTGGATATTTTGCCCAACGAGTTGTTGCGATTGACCACCACCACGCAAACAGGATATGAGGCAATTGTCTCAAAACAGCCCACACAGAGTCGATACCTTCCCTTTGAACCTCTTCTATTTTTTTGGTTACGACCACAAAAAGTTTTGGTCGTTATGGAAGCAGAGTTTTGGTATCTGCTTTTTATTTTGGCACAAAAAAGAGGGGCAAAGACACTGCTTATCAATGCTAGGATGAGTGACCGTTCTTTTAACAAATATAAGAGAATGTCATGGTTTTATAAAAAGGTATTTGAGCATATTGATGAAGTCTATGCACAGAGTGAGCTTGACAGAGAGAGACTTGAACTGCTTGGTGCAAAAAATGTGGCTGTTATTGGCAATATTAAATTGGCAAATATTCCCAAAGCGAATAAAAAGCTTTCAAAACCAAAAGCACTTCTAATTTGTGGGGCAAGTACCCATGAGGGGGAAGAGGCGTTGATTTTGGATGCCTTTTACAAATTTAAACAGGAGAATCCAGAAGCAAAACTGGCGCTTGTTCCTAGACATCCTGACCGTTTTAAAAAAGTAGAAATGATGATAGATAAGTTTAGCAAAGAGTATTACTATAGTACCCATAGATATTCTCAAAATGAGGCATTTAATTCAGATATTGTCTTAGTAGATGTACTGGGAGAGCTGATAAATATCTATGCTGTTTCTGATATTGTTATCTTGGGAGGAGCATTTGGTGCAATTGGTGGACACAATGCCGCTGAAGCTGCACAATATGGATGCAAGATTATCTCAGGAGTCCACTACTTTAACCAACGGGATATTTTTAATATGATAGAGGGGATAGCCATCGTGACGGAGGAAAATCTTGCACGAAGGTTACAACAACACGCACAATTGATGCCTACAAAGATAATACAAAGAACAGATATACAGCCGATAGTTGACTCTATCACAAGGGAGATATAATGGAAAAATCATACAAACTACTTGCCCAACAAGAGGGAATTTCAAATAAAAAAGCCAAAGAGCTTATTGACAGAGGATTGGTCTATGTCACCGATAAAAAGGTCAAGATAGCCCGAGCAGAGATGCCTGATGGGACACGTTTTAGAGTTGAAGATGTAGAGAAGACAAAAATTATCTATCAAGATGAGAATATCTTGGCGATTAATAAACCTGCTCTTCTGGACTCTTATGAGTTGCAAGATGCGATAGAAGAGGAGGAGACGGTGCTTATCCACCGTCTTGACCGTGACACCTCAGGGGTATTGATTTTGGCACGAAATGAGAAGTTCTTGGCAGATGCCATTGAGGCGTTTAAACAGAGAAAAGTGAAAAAACGCTACATTGCATGGGTGGAGGGAGTTTTTTATGAAGAGGTTAAAATAGATGCACCTATTGTCACCCATAAACAGGGAGGAAAAGCGTTTTCAGAGATAAATGAGGAGCGTGGACGACCTGCAATAACGATTGTGAAACCACTGGAAATTCAGGGTAAGAAATCAAAAGTAGAGATAGAGATTATGACGGGGAGAACACACCAAATTCGTCTGCATCTCTCTAGTATTGGGCATCCGATTGTGGGTGATGAGCGTTATGGTTCTGTCACACGCTCAAAAAGAATCTTGCTTCATGCCAAAGCCCTTTCCCTTTTAGGTTATGCTTTTGAAGCCAAAGAACCCAGAGATATTCAAAAATATAAATAGGAGGAGCAGATGCAAGGAGCATTACCCGAAGATAACATCTTCTACTATATCGCCTATGCGATTATTTTGGTGGTTTTTTACTCTGTTTTGAAGTCGCCCAAAAAGAGTGATGATAGTGATGAGAAGAGCGACAATAGCGACAATAAGAACAGATAATTAAGTCCATTTTGCTATAATCCTTAGAATAAAAATAGTGAAAATAATAAAATTCAAAAAATAAAAGAGAAAAGATATGTTTGATACCCTAACCAATAGTTTCAAAGGTGCGATAGATAAAATTCGTTTTTATGATGATGACAAGGCACTTAAAAAAGCACTAAGTGAGCTGAAAAAATCGCTACTCAAAGCTGATGTACACCATAAAGTAGTAAAAGAGCTTCTTGCCAATGTGGAAAAAGAGGTCAAAGCCAATGGTGTTGGTAAAGAGAATTTTTTAAAAGCATTACAAAATGACTTAACGAGAATTTTAACAGCTGAAGGAAATCAAGGGTTTGCATTTGCCTCAAAGCCTCCAACTGTTGTGCTGATGATTGGTCTTCAAGGTTCGGGTAAAACAACTACTACAGGAAAACTGGCACACTTTTTGACCGAGCAGAAAAAGAAAAAGGTGATGATAGTCGCAGCCGATTTACAGCGTTTAGCAGCTGTGGAACAACTTCGTCAGATTACAGCTGATATGGATGTAACACTGATGGCTGATGAGGATTCTACGCCACAAGCGATTGTCAAAGAGTCATTGAAAAAGGCTGAAAAAGAGCTTTATGACGTGGTGCTGATAGATACAGCAGGGCGTTTGGCGATTGATGATGAGCTGATGGATGAACTGGCAAGTGTGAAAAAAGTAGCCAATCCTGATGAACTTTTCTATGTGGCTGATGCGATGACGGGTATGGACGCTGTTCGTACAGCACAGACTTTTAAAGAAAAAATTGGGATTACTGGGGTGGTTCTTAGTAAATTTGATGGTGACTCCAAAGGTGGTGTGGCGATGGGTATCGCACACCAAGTTGGTGTGCCTCTTCGTTTCATTGGAGCAGGTGAAAAGATGCCTGATTTGGAGCAGTTTATCCCCGATAGAATCGTTTCTCGTCTGATGGGTGCAGGAGATTTAGAGTCTTTGGCAGAAAAGACAGCAAGTATCATTGATGAGAAAAAAGCCAAACAGTTGACCCAAAAAATTAAAAAAGGGAAGTTTAACTTCAACGACTTTTTAGAGCAGATGGAGTCAATGAAAAAGTTAGGAAGCATGAAGTCTATTATGGGAATGATTCCAGGTATGGGTGGCATGGCAAAGCAGATTGGTGATATGGATTTGGAAAACTCAAAAGAGTTGGGACAGATAAAAGCACTCATAAACTCCATGACCCCAAAAGAGCGTGAGAATCCAGAGCTACTAAACAATACTAGAAAACGAAGATTGGCATCGGGTGCAGGACTCTCTCAAATGCATGTCAACCGTGTTTTAAAGCAGTTTAAGAGTGCAGGAAAGATGGCAAAACAGCTCTCTGGAAAAGGGGGAATGAAGCAGATGCAAGAGATGATGAAACAGGCTCAAGGTGGGGGAATTCCTCGCTAATTTTACTTCTCTTAAATAAAAAAGTATTATCTAATGAAAAGTTAGATAATATTCCATTTCAAAAGTGTTGATGAGTGCTTTCTCATTAAGAGCAGTTGTCAGGACTTTTTAGAAGCTGTTTCAGCAGACAGCTTACGTGATATATCACGTTTTGGACTAGTTATCCACTTGCTGAAAAAAGATAAAAAATCAAGGAAATAACATGACAACAATTAGACTTACAAGAATGGGTAGAAAAAAGATGCCGTTTTACAGAATCGTGGTAACAGACAGCAGAAAAAGAAGAGATGGTGGTTGGATCGAGTCTATCGGTTATTATAATCCTTTGACTGAACCTGAAACAATCAAGTTCGACAAAGAGAGACTGGACTACTGGAAAAGTGTCGGTGCGAAAATGAGCGACAGAGTAGCGCGCATTACGAAGTAACAATGGCTGACAAATTTATCTACACTTTCGCGACGCTGATTGCGAGTAAACCTGATGAAATCAAGGTTGAGCGAAAAGATGTAGATGAAACATTTTCGGAAATTACCGTCATTGCGGATAAAAGCGATACCGGAAAACTGATTGGCAAAGAGGGAAAGATGATTTCCGCTTTGAAATCGGTAATTTCAGGCTGCAAAGCCAAAGAGAACAGATCGTACCGCATTGTCATCAAATCTCATGAAGAGTGATGAAAAGATACATATTGCCACAATCGGCAAATGTGTCGGTCTTCGTGGTGATTTGAAACTTCACCTGCATACGGATTTTCCCCAGCAGTTTACGACTGGGAAAAGTTTTGTTACTGATAAAAATACCCAACTTACGATTCATACTTACAATCCCGAAACCTCGCTTATTCAATTTGTCGGTTATGGTGATCGCACTGCTGCAAGTAAACTGACCAATCAAAAACTTTTTACAACCAAAAGCAGAAGTAAAGAGGAGTGCGGACTCAAAGAGGGTGAGTATTTTTGGTTCGATTTAGTCGGAGCAGTTGTAAAAGAGGGTGATTTGGTACTGGGTAAAGTTGATGAGATCGACCGTATTGTCAATACGGACTATTTGATTGTCAGGACAGATGCAAA
>CAYVNI010000128.1:0-2014 GCA_964452815.1 uncultured Sulfurovum sp. | reverse complement strand
TGTCATCGGCTCCAACCTCGCCAACACCACACTGGTGATTGGATTTTCTGCCATGGTCAAAGATTTACCAATCTCACTCGTAGATAACGCATTTGATATCGCAACCATGGTCGCCGCCACCATTTTGCTTATCTACATCACAGCAAACAAACTCTATAGCAAACCCGCAGGAATCGCCCTGCTTATTATGTTGGCACTCTTTTTAGAACATACCTTCCACAGTATGGGTATGGCGTAATTTTATTCATTGATTGAAATATTTTTCTTCTTAGAGTAGTTTTTTGAAAGATAGGTCAGAAGAGCCTCTTTATCCTCTTTCTCTATCTTCCAAAGCCCATAAGCAACCTGCATTATACGCACTTTATTCTGCCAAAATGCTCTATCCCCACCATTAACAACAATAAATCTTCCTGTATGACAGATGGTACAGTTCTCTTTTACTTTACCTAACCCTTTATCAATAACCAACCCTGTAATATTATCAATCTTTTGTGCATATAATATATTTGATAACAACAAACTCATTAAAAATATAGTTTTTTTATACATCTTAAACTCCTTTAATATACCAATGTATTTTGTATCATGCTAAAAACTTCTGTTGACAGTTGCAACAGTCTATTATCAACACGGGTTAATATTTTCATCTTTGTCATATCTACATTTTGTTTAATATAGAGTGCTTCTGATGCGTTATACAATGTCAAAATATCCTGCAATTTTTGCAGAATGGCTTTATTGCTTACAGGAGCTATTCCTCTTTTTTTATCCCCTTGGATTAACCCATTTAATCCATTTCTAAAAAGAATAATACTTCCTCGTAACTTCACATTATTTCTCTTTTTATTTTCATTGGTGTAGACAAGAAATTTCTCTTTGAGCATTTTTTGTGTTAACATCTTTTGACGGTCAGCAAACTTAAGTGTATTAACAAGAACTTGGTTATCACTTGTATTAAACATCGTTTTACTCTGTATTGTTTGGGTTAACTTATGAGAAATTTTTAGAAGCTTCTCATTATGTTCTATAATATATTGATAAGAGAGCATATCAACTTTATCTTCTTTATAGAGATTTTTAACATGAGTATAGAAGTTAATCCACTCCTCATTCACCTCACTTAACTCATCTAATACCTGCGTATCTGTCTCTTTTTTTAGATTTAACAGACTATCTCCATGATACATTCCATGAATAAACGCATCAAATTTTTCAGCTGATTCTAAAAGTACTTTGTGATTTTTCTCAACATATATACTGTTTTTAATAAGCACAGCACATTTTGCCATTTTCTGAGAAAGCATTTTATTATTGGTCGCTAAAGCAACAACACTATCTATAGAGTTTTGCTTTACAAATGCAGTATTAACAATATTTTTTAGTCGAGACTCAATACTATTTTCACTTGCAAATAGACAGAAAGTAAAAAGTCCTATAACCAAGAAGAGCGATTTTTTAACCATAACTTATCCTTCTATTAAATATAATAACTTCCCATTGTATAATATTCTTTCTTTTTTTATGTTTAATATTATTATATAATTGTTATTTTTAATATAATAGGCTAAGAAAAAATCTACTCTCCTCCTCTAATCTGATACTAAAAAAGTATCTTATTTGAGATTTTTTAATGCTACCAAAACGGCAACAGAAGCTCCATCTGCTCATCAGTTAGTATCGCCACGCTGTCTTGAAGACATTTAATATGTATCATCGTTCCCTCTGCTTTAAGTGTTGCGACTTTGTCAACCAGTGGCTTTATCTTCTCTCTTGGTTCTGCCTCTACAGTCATCTCAATAATCTCACCCTGTAGACCACTTAATGCTTTTTTAATACGTTTGACTCCACTCATGGTCTCTTTTCTTACGACCAATAGTTTTTGCTTCTGCTCATCGCTTAAATTGAGTGTTCCCTTTTCCCAATTTTCCATTAAAATCTTTGTAAGATGGGGCAAGGCACTCTGATTCATTAGAAATGGAGAGTTTTTGAGTGAGCTTAGTTTGTCATTGGTGAG
>CAYVNI010000127.1:0-5783 GCA_964452815.1 uncultured Sulfurovum sp. | reverse complement strand
GCTCTTTCAAGTAGTCTTGAGTGAAGATAGAAAACATCTCCTGGATACGCTTCTCTACCTGGAGGTCTTCTAAGAATAAGTGACATCTCTCTGTAAGCAACAGCATGTTTAGACAAGTCATCATAGAAGATAACAGCGTGTCTGCTAGAGTTCATGTAGTACTCAGCCAAAGTAACACCTGCATATGGAGCAAGAAATTGGAACGCAGCAGAGTCAGCAGCTGTAGCAGCCACAATAATTGTATACTCCATAGCTCCATGCTCTTCTAGTTTCTTAACCATTGCTGCAATATTTGACTGCTTCTGACCAATTGCAACGTATACACAAGTAACATCTTGACCTTTTTGGTTGATAATGGTATCAATCGCTAAAGTAGTTTTACCTGTCTGTCTGTCACCAATGATAAGCTCTCTTTGCCCTCGTCCAACTGGTACAAGTGCATCAATCGCTTTGATACCTGTTTGAAGTGGCTCATGAACTGATTTTCTAGCCATAATCCCTGGTGCTTTGTCTTCAAGAAGTCTACTCTCTGTAGATTCAATTGGACCTTTACCATCAATTGGCTCTCCAAGTGGGTTAACAACACGACCAACCACCGCATCCCCTACTGGCATTTTAAGTAGTGAACCTGTTCTCTTTACGCTCATTCCCTCAACAATTCCTGTCATAGAACCCAAAACAACAATACCTACATTTGCCTCCTCAAGGTTAAGAACCATACCGTTTACACCAGTTTCGAACTCTACAACCTCTCCTGCCATAACGTTGTTAAGACCATATACAGATGTAATTCCATCCGCAACACCTACTACTTTACCAACTTCGTTGATATCTACGCCTATCTCAAAATT
This sequence comes from uncultured Sulfurovum sp., assembly GCA_964452815.1. Classification (GTDB taxonomy): domain Bacteria; phylum Campylobacterota; class Campylobacteria; order Campylobacterales; family Sulfurovaceae; genus UBA1140. Next base: position 4,932 of record CAYVNI010000127.1, on the reverse strand, counting down.
CTCAATTCTCTCTTTGATTATCGAGCTAATTTCGTCTGCTTGTAACTTGTTTGCCACTGCAACTCCTTCCGTTTTTAGTTATAGTGATTTTGTAATAAAATCAATTAATTGTTCTTTAACTCTCTGCTTAGAGAAGTTTACCTCAATGCCTAAATCCTCAACCGATACGCGTATACCCTCTACATCAGATTGTGTTTGAGTCAATTTGATGGTAGAGCCTGTATAGGTTTTAAGAGAGTTTTGCAAACCTTCAAGGTCTGCATCAGACAGAGCATTGGTAGAAGTAACAACCCCTTCATACTCATTGCTCTCTTTTTGTAACTCTTGATTAAGACTTTTAGCAATGGTTGGAATAAGATTAAGACGTGAATTTTCACCTAAAATCTTGATAAAGTTCTCTAAGTTAGCGTCAGACCCTTTAATTCCATCTAGTATAAAAGCTGTTTTATCGGCAGATGATATTAGAGGAGAAGTCAATCTCTCTGTCACACTATCATCTTTTAAAAGTTCAGAAATAGCATTTAAAACTTCGCTGTATTCTGCTTTTTGCTCAGAAGTTGCTACTTCTGACAAAGCATTTACATATCGTTTTGCAATTAACTCTTCCATTACGCCACCTTCTTAGATACTAGTGATACGACTTTTGACTCATCTACAGCGATATCATCATTACTAATACCCTCTTGTAAAAGTGAATTAATGGTATCTTTTGCCATCTTTTTACTCTCATGTGCCATTGTTTCACTACTCTGTTTTTCAAGCGAAGTCAAAGTATCACTATTTTTATTAGCAATATTTTCTGCTAAAATAGCTCCCTCTGAAACAGAGTCCTGCTTTATCGCCTCTGCTTTTTCTTGACTTGAAACCAAGTTTGCTTCAGCTACTTTTACAGCTTCTTTAGAAGCATTTAATTTTGCCTCAATCTCTTTTATCTTGTTCGCTATTCCTTCACTTCTTCCTTTGAAAAAAGCTTTGATAGGATTTGCCGCAAGATAATATAAAAGAGCTACAAAAATTGAAAAGTTAATTACTCTAGACCAAAAGTCTGAATTGGACATAGAGACTTCATGATGTTCTGCTCCCGATGCCACTGCAATTACAGGCAATACAAAAGCAATAGCCAATGTAATTTTATTTAATTTCATTCTCCATTCTCCTTTTATAAACTGTTCATTTTATTGTTTAGACTCTCTTTGAAGAGAGGCATCTGCTCTAAAAGAGATTTTTCTAACTCTTCTTTCTCTTTGGAAAGTTCGCTCAAAAAAGATTGATATTTTCCATCAAGCTCTTCTGTTTTACTCTTTATTTTACTTTCAGCTAAAGCTTTGGCTTCATTAGTAGCTTTTTCTCTAACTGCATTCGCTTCTGCTTTGGCATCTGCTAAAATAGCTTCTGCTTTAGCATTTAGTTCATTGTTGCTTCCTGACATCTCATTGGCACTTTTTAAATCATCTGCGATAGAGTTGTCTCTATCATCCATAAACTTTATTAACGGCTTATAGAGCATTTGATTCAGCAAAACCATGAGAGCAAAAAAGATAACCAGAACAAATAACATCAAACCAGGGTTTAGGTCAAGCATTCAAACTCCTCAAAAAATTTGGCGTAGTATAACTTTTTTGATGTAATATTTTTATTAAAATTTAGTAGATTTAAGCTCTTATAAGAAAGATAACTATTGATTAAGAGACTCTTGTTACAATTGGTGTCATAAGAAGAGATAAAGAGGCATGAAAATGAGTAGAATTGAAAATAAAAATAGCAGTTAAATTCAACTATTCTTTTAACTATTCTTTCAACATAGAAAGAAATTTTTCAACTTCCTCTTTATTTTTGAACTTTATCTCAATAGCATCATTTTTCAATTTAAATTGAAATGGTATTTTTTCAAAAAAATTCTCTTGATATTCTCTCATTAAACGCTGATTTTTTTTAGTATTTAACGGTTCATCTCGAAGATTTTTAAAGTTTTTTGCCAATAGCTCTGTCTCGCGAACACTCAACTTCTCTCCCATAATAGTATCAACCAACTTTTTCTGCTCTTTCTCATCAAAACCCACCAAAATTTTGGCATGACCTTGTGAAATATACGCACTTATCAACTTTTTTTGAACATAAGCAGAGAGCATCAAAAGTCTTAATGTATTGGTAATTTGAGAACGACTTTTATGTACAAAGGAGGAGAGTTCTTCATGGGTAATACTATAGACTTTTATCAACTCATCATAAGAGTGAGCCAACTCAATTGAGTTGAGATTTTCTCGTTGAATATTCTCAATAAGTGCCAATTCTCTTAGACGGGCATCATCAATATCAACATCTGCAATAATCGCTTTAATGGTATCAATTTTAGCCAATTCATGCGCTCTAAGTCGTCGCTCACCTGCTACCAAAAGATACTCATCATCTCCTTTGTCTATCACAACAATAGGTTGAAGTAACCCGTGCCTTTTAATAGATTCAGAGAGTTCTACAAGAGCCTCCTCATCAAAATACTTTCGTGGCTGATACGGATTGGGTGATATCTCCTCTATGTCAAGCTCTCGTAGTTGTCCAGAGGGGTTAGAACCAAACCCTTCTGCCTCATTCTCATACGCCTGTCCAACCTCATCTAATATTGCCCCCAAACCTCTACCTAATGCCATCTTTTTATCCTTTTAGAATACTTTTTGCTAAGTTATTATAGGCTTTTGCACCTTTAGACTTCTGTGCATAGGTTATTACAGGCTGTCCAAAACTGGGACTCTCTGCAATCTTTATGTTTCTAGGAACAATAATAAACTCATTCTCTTTACTTAAAAAAAGTTTATCCTTAAAATGGTGTTCTAAATCTTGAAGCACCTGCTTTGAGAGATTATTTTGCACCGAATACATGGTTGGCAGAAACCCTTTAATCTTCAACTTTGGATTAATAGACTTTTTTAAAAGATTAATCGTATTGAGCAGTTGAGCCAATCCCTCTAATGCAAAAAACTCACACTGTATTGGGATAATCACTGAATCAGCAGCCCCCAATGCATTAATCGTTATAGGTCCCAATGCTGGAGGAGAATCAATCAAGATATAATCATAATTGCTCCTTACAGACTTAAGTGCTTTTTTTAAGAGAAGTTCACGATTTTTCTTACTTGGGTCATAAAACTCTTTCTCTATTCCTACCAAACCAATATTGGCAGGTAATAAATCTAGATTTTCAAGTTTCGATTTCAATATAACATCTGAAATTTTTTTAATACCAATAAGCACATGGTATATATTATACTCATAATCATTACGATTAAACCCCAAACTTGTTGTTGCATTTGTTTGAGGGTCAGCATCAATTAGCAATACTTTTTTACCACTATCTGCTAATGATGCTGCCAGATTCACAGCCGTTGTTGTTTTTCCTACGCCACCCTTTTGGTTGGCTATTGCAATTATTTCACTCATCTTAAACTATATACTCTCTTTTCATTAATTGTCAATGAGCCATCTTCCCGTAAAATGGCTTGTTGAAGGCTTTTATGCTCCCCCATGACATGAGCAGATACCGACTTATTTCTCTCGAATTCTATCTCATACTTACTAAATATTTGCTTCCATGTTGGAAATTTCTCTACTGCATTTAGATAGTTTTTTAGCAGAATATCAATCTCGATATTGAGATTTAATGATTCAAAGCTATTTGAATTTTTTTTCAAATTTATTCCCATCCCACAAACTAAAGTATTATCTATTTTTTTTGTTATGGTTCCCCCTATTTTATGTTTATTTTGGTATAGGTCATTTGGCCATTTTAACCAAATATCCTCACTCAACTCCTCAAGTATCTCTTTCATAATATATGAAAAATATATGGATGCTGAACTTAATGGTAAATCATTAGGTAAATGCTCTAAACTTAATGCAAAAGAGAAAAAAAGGTTTCCCTTTCCCCCCTCCCAATGGTTATCACGACTCCCTATACCCTTGGTCTGTTTTTTTGCCACTATCGCAATAGGAGCTGATATTTTTTTATCTTTTATCTGCTCTAATAGATAAATTTGTGTTGATGGTAACGCATTAAAATAGAATATCTCCAACCTTTTTTCCCCTTCCTACACAATAAGATTTTGCATCAATCACTTTTTTAGAGGGGGCTTGAATTTGCCCCACTTCGACCGAACCATTACACCCTGAAATAAGTATCGCTGAGTCATACATCGCTAAAATTTCTCCATTCATCTCATTTGTCTCTCTATCAAAGAGTCTCACCTCTGATATTTTTGTACCATTATCAAGAAAAATTCCAGGCCAACCTGCATAGGCTTTGTATTTATTATAGAGTGTCACCACATCAGAAAAGCTAACCAAACCATCAGATTTTTTAATCTTTTTACAGTGTGTTGCTTCAGCTCCTATTTGTGTTATCGGTTCAAGAGTCTCAAAGTTATGAAGAATTTCAGTCGTTAATACACATGCATCATGACTCAAACGACTCATCAGTTCAGGCAAAATCATTGTCTCAGGGATTTTAAAATAGCGATAGCCTAAAATAGGTCCACTGTCTAACCCCTTCTCCATTAACATCGCAGTAATACCCGTAAATTTATCTAAATTTAGAAGTGATTGCTGTACAGGACTTGCTCCTCTGTACTCTGGTAATAACGACGCATGAAGATTAATACAAGGAGCAATATCAAGAACAGTTTGTGGTAACAACTGTCCAAAGGCTGCGACCACAATATAATCAGGATTTGCCTCTACAATCGCCTCATAAACTCCCTCATCAGAGAGCTTTTGAGGTTGTAAAACCTCCAACTTATGCTCTTGTGCCAAAACTTTAACATCAGGAGCTTTTAACTCTCCTTTACGACCTGCTTTTCGGTCAGGTTGGGTCAAAACCAAAGGAATCTCTATCTTATCATCTGCAATGAGCGTTTCTAAAATCTCTTTTGCATAGTGAGGTGT
>CAYVNI010000126.1:0-2855 GCA_964452815.1 uncultured Sulfurovum sp. | reverse complement strand
GTAATAGCTGCTGCCATCATAATGGAAAAAGCTCTCATCTGGTCGAGTTCTGTAATCTCTGAACCGACGGTTTTAATCAGTCTTGGACCAAAGAGGGCAAGACCAATAGAGATACCGATACCACCCACTATCATGACCCATAATGGAATCGCTGCTTTTGCCGAGATGGTGGTGTGTGCCAACGCATCATAAATGGCTGCCAAAGGACCAACGGCATTGGCCACATCATTTGCCCCATGTGCAAAACTAAGCAGTGCTGCGGCAAAGATAAGTGGGATGGTAAAGAGCGTGTTGATAGAGGCTCTGTCGTTGGTGAGTGTTGCCACTTTTGAGCTAACACGTGGTTTGACGATAACAAAAGTGACAATCGAACCAATAAAACCAAAGAGAAGTGCTATCTGAATAGATGGTTTTTTGGTATCAGGTAAGAACGGCAATAGGTCAACAATGTCTGGCCAAACTTTTTTGAGTCCTTTTATGGTAAGGTAGGTGATAAACGCCATTGCCATGATAGAGACCAAGATAGGCACAACCTTTTTGGCTGATTCAAGTCTGTCCTCTTTGTGAACAATTTGAGACTTTATAATATAGAGGAACCCCGCAGCGATAAGACCACCAAGCACAGGAGAGATGACCCATGACATTGCGATTTTACCCATGGTTGCCCATGATACCACAGCAAATCCACCCGCGGCGATACCTGCACCCATCACCCCACCTACGATTGAGTGTGTGGTAGAGACGGGAGCTTTGAGTGCTGTTGCCAAAGTTAACCACAATGCTGCAGCCAGAAGTGCGGCTGCCATGGCGTAAACAAATACCATTGGGTCTCCTGCAAAAGCCACAGGGTCGATAATCCCTTTTTTAATGGTTTTCACCACATCTCCACCTGCAATTAACGCCCCTGCTGCTTCAAAGATAGAAGCCACAATAATCGCACCACCCACTGTCAACGCCCCTGCACCCACGGCTGGACCTACATTGTTAGCAACATCATTTGCCCCGATATTCATCGCCATATAAGCACCAAATACTGCTGCCATGGTTAGAAAACCAACATTTGGCACATGGCTAAATGTTGAGTGTACATAGAAAGCGACAGCGATAGCAAATCCTGCCCCAAGCAGTGTTTTTAAAATATTGTTCATAAAGAGAGTCCTTTTTTATTTTAACCCAACGGTCTATTTTAACCCAACGGTCTATTTTAAAAAGGATTCTACTTAAAGTTGGTTACAGTATGGTTACAATTTTAGATAAGCTTATAACCCACAGAGCGAATAGGAATAAAATACTCTTTTTTACCCGTTGGGTCTATCTTTTTTTTGAGTCTATTGATGGCAACGTTGATGCTTTTATCTTGGAAACTGCTCTCCTCATTACGCCACACTTCATCACGCAAAAAATCTCTATCTAATACTTGGTTTGGTTTTTTTATAAAGGTATAGAGCAGTTTAAACTCCAAGTGACTTAGCTCTATGGGGTGATTGTCTATACAAATCTCTTGGGTATTAATATTCATCATAATATCACGATGACGTATATTCTCACCTAGCAAACGTCCTGAGCGTTTCAGAAGAGCATTAACACGAAGTACCAACTCTTTTGGGTTAAAAGGTTTGGTGATATAATCATCAGCACCTGCTTCAAATCCTGACTCAATCTCACTGTCTTTTGATTGTGCCGTGAGAAAGATGATAGGGATAGTACAGCCATAAGAGCGAAGCTGTTTTACAAAAGTAGTCCCCTCCACGCGTGGTAAATTTCGATCAATTATCATCAACGCAGGACGCTCCTCTTCAATAAACTCCTCCACCTTTGTTGTTGAAGTAAAACCCATGGTAAGATATCCTGCTTTTTGGAGATGATACTCAATTAACTCCAAAATATCCTCTTCATCTTCTACTATGACAATCTCTAAAGACTCTTTTATCATCATAAAACAGCTCCTTTGTTAGCTACTTAATTTTGATATTATAACCCACTTGACCTATATCAATAGAGATATTTTATCAAAATAGTATTATTAAGTTATGAGGACAGAGATAAAAAATATCATACGCTCTTTGGAGTTTTTTAGTAACTTAAGTGAGAAGGAGGTAGAGAGGTTAACCTCTATCTCCTCTCTTAAAAGCTATGAAAAAGGAAAGCTACTCTATTATGAAAAAAGTCAAAGTGATAAATTGCTTTTTCTAATAGAGGGGTTGGCGAAAGCCTATAAAATGGACAAGTATGATAATGAGATATTTCTATACCATATCTACAAAAAGCATATGCTTTCAGAGATATCTTCGCTTGAAGATATACAACTTAGCTCCTATTCCAATATTTCGGTTATAGAGGACTCAATAATATTAAGCATTGATTATGGTGCGTTTAAAAAACACTTTTTAGATAAAAAAATCTTGTGTCGAGAGGTTAGCTGTGAGGTGTTACGCCAATCAAAACTTTTAAAAAAACTGGTAAACCGAGAGTTTGTGTTTGATTCTGTCTCCAAAGTTGCCATGATGCTCTCAACAGATTTAGATATCTTTAATCGCTCAAAACGCTACGATGTTTCATTAATGCTTAACATTCAACCCTCTACACTCTCACGGGTATTAAGCAGATTAAAGCGTAATACGATTATTAAAATTAATAGAGGAGAGGTTATAATAGTCAATCAAAAACAATTAATAGACATCTATGAGGGGATAGAAAAACATGGATAGAAGAACATGGGTGAACTACCTCTAGCTAAAGAGCTAGAGGCTTCCTAACTAGCAGACTCCAACGAGTCTGAATTTGAAAGGCTTTCTGATTTATAGTCTTGAAGGCTAATTCCTAGCCCAAGAGACTCCAATCCTCTGCGTTCTATA
>CAYVNI010000125.1:0-22007 GCA_964452815.1 uncultured Sulfurovum sp. | reverse complement strand
TGCTTTTGCTCCATAAATTAGCTCACCATCAATCCATCGACTGTTGGGAAATCCTAAGATGAACGCTCCATCATGAGTGAGATGCTCCTGAACCAGTGACATCAAAAAGGGTTTATAGTTGATACTTGGGCTTTGGAGTGTTCCGATACTAATGATAAGGTCAGATTTTTTTAAATTGAGTTCAGAAATTTTATTGATATCATGCTTGTAGAAGCAGATGTTTTCGTTTGGAAAACGTTCTCTTGCATATTTGAGGGCAGAGGTTGAGTGGTCGATACCCACAAATTTTATCTTTTCAAACGTCTCTTGTTTTAGCATCTGTGCAATGAGTTCAAACTCATCACCTTTATTAATTCCTAGATTTAAGATATTTTTCCTGTTTTTTACCTTGACAGCATGGAGGGCTTGATAGTAGCCATATAAAAAGGTAGGCTCTTCATTTTTGTTAATCTCAAAAAATTTTGAGGTTGTGCCATACTTCTCCTCTCTATTTTTTATGCTATCCGTGTGAAATGAGTCATTGGTATCTAGCTTTTTAAAAGTAAGTTGTACTTTACTCTCTTCTATTTTAAAGGGTGTTAGCATTCGACAATGATGTAGTTCTGCTAGGTTTACCCACTGTTTATACCCTTTATCCAAATCAGGATTTGGTATGTTAAAGCTTATGCTATCTGATACTAGAAGTTCTTGTGTGAGCCATATTTTAATTTCGAGTAGGGATTTTATTGTAAAGTTTTTCATGAGAAATAATATCTAAATATTGATAACTTCTAATCGGATAAAATATAAAAAAAGGGAAAAATATATCTGTATCAAAAGTTATCTGAGCATGAGAGCCACTAATTAGAAATAGGGGAAAAGAAGTGACTCTCATGGGAGTATTATAGGGTAGAAACTTAAGTAAAAAGCTTAATTTCTTAAAAAACTTAAAAATATTTTAAATATTTTTTATGGAGTATTATTTTATATTATAACCTATTGTAATTGAAATATTTAGGGTTGTTTTCTATTAAAAGTAGGCTATGGTGGGATATATGTTATACTACCAAAAAAATTTATAAAGTGAATGTATACAATGAACATAGAAATAAAATCAGGATTTATAGCCGTAGTAGGAAGACCAAACTCAGGGAAGAGTACACTTCTTAACTTTTTGGTGGGTGAGAAATTAGCAATGGTCTCTAAAAAGGCACAAGCGACAAGAAAACGTATGAATATCATTGTGATGCATGGGGAACATCAATTGATATTTGTGGATACCCCTGGAATTCATAAAAAAGAGCGTTTAATTAATGAGTTTATGCTAGAAGAGGCTCTAAAGGCGATGGGGGACAGTGATTTAATTCTCTTTTTAGCTCCTATTACAGATAAGCTTGATGAGTATGAGAAGTTTTTGGCGTTAAAAGAGAGTTCAAAAGCAAAACATATTGTGCTTCTTACGAAAATGGATCATGTACCTCAGGGTAAGATTTTAGAGAAATTGGGTCAGTATCAGAAGTATCAGGACAGGTTTGAGGCAATTATCCCTTTCTCTGTTAATAAAAAAGTTGGCAAAAAACCTCTGCTTAATGAGGTGGTAAAGCATCTTCCTCCCTCTCCTGCTCTATTTGATACAGATATTACGACAACCGAGTTTGTACGTGATATCTATAAGGAGTTGATTCGTGAGTCTATTTTTGAGAATCTCTCTGATGAGATACCGTATGAGTCGGATGTAACGATTGAGAAGATAGATGAAGCAGATGATATCGACAGAATCTATGCCACTATTGTGGTGGAGAAGGAGACACAAAAGGGTATTATTGTGGGAAATAAAGGAGAGGGAATAAAGCGTGTAGGTAAGTTGGCACGTCAACAGCTTGAACTATTTTCGGGGAAACGTATCTATTTGGACTTACACGTTTCAGTCAAGAAAGGATGGAGTAAATCGCGAGGAGGTCTTGAAGATATGGGGTATATTTTTTAATCAAATATAACTTTTTCTCTATGAACTCTTAAAATATATTGCAATAAAATAGATTGTGTTTTTTATTAATCTATTATTTGAATTTTTCATATCCTTAATATAAACTTACAAGCTTATATTAATAAAATAATTAATATAATAGTTCAAATTATTATGGAATGGTAAAATTAACAATTATGTCAATAGAAACTGTAGACCCAAGAATTAAAAAATATAAAAAAATTATTACCGTTAATCCTTATATAGATGAAGCATATCAATATAAAGATAAAACACTTAAAGTTGTAGAGAAGCTAGAGTTTAATAAAAATTTTGTGATATCGTATGTCACCAATAGAGATATGATTATTGCCTCTTTTGATTTGGGGTATGATGTTGATATAGAAGAGCTAGATGATTTGATATATATGAAAGCCTACGATGAGTTAGGCTTGGATACTGAAAAGGAGTACAGTATCCATCATCAAAAGGCTGAGAGCAATGAAGATAGTAATGTCTATAATCTATTTATAACAGAGCCAGAAGTTATAGATAAAAATCTTCAATCTACATTAGAAGCAACAAAATATATAGATTTACTGCTTCCTGCACCACTTCTTTTTCAAACTCTTTATAGCAATCATACATTGGAGAGTAGTGAAGCACACTGTTTTATCTATTTTACCATGCAAGATTCATTTGTGACTATTTATAAAGATGGAAAATTCCTCTATTCAAAATCATTAGAGTACTCTTTGGAACAGATATATGAAAAATACTGTGCATTAATTGGCGAAAAGATTGATAAAAAAGAGTTTTTTGAAACGTTAGAATCAGAGGGATTAAAAGCCACAAACTCCAGTTATCAACAGAATCTTATGAAGCTTTTTTCGGAGATATTTTTACAGATAAATGATATTATTATTTATACTAAACGGGCATATAATATAGAGACGATTGGTAAGCTTTTTTTAGGATCAGTCAAGAGTCCCATTATCGGTTTGGGAGATTATGGGTATAACTATTTGGGTATTCCTACTTTTAATTTAGATTTCAAGTTTGATATGAAAAATGATGAGTGGTATGTAGATCAGTTTCAATATATGATGGTTCAATCAGGGCTAGATTATCTCCAAACTCCTGCTAAGATTGTCAATTTAAGTACGACTCCTAGAGCGCCTGTATTTTCAAAACGTGCAAGTGGACAGTTTATTATTGCAACGCTTTTCTCCTCGTTAGCAGCACTCTCTTGGCCACTCTCTTATCTTCTTATCTCTTATACGAATGATGCTACCAATATTATTTTGACATCCAAAGACAATGATTTAAAGAAGATAGATGATAAATATAAAAAAATCTTAGGGGAGAAGCAAAAAGAGATTCAGGCGAAGAAAAAAGAGTTTGGTAGATTGACCATGCTTTTTGATGGAAAAGCAAAAACTTTAACTGCTATCTATAATAAAAAAGTTGATTATCATCTGAAATCACAATTCCTATTTGACTTTGCCACTGACTTGACGGGTCATGAGGTTAACGTGGAAAAGATAAGCTCCTATGAAGATAAGTATACCTTAAATTTGGTAAGTTATGATGAGAAAAAACTGACAAAATATATTAAATTTATCTCCAAAAAATATTTTGATGAGATAAACAAAATAGATATTCATCGTATTGAGATGAATAGTATAGATACCAAATATAGAGGTATCTTGGAAGTGGGGTACAGATAATGAATAGTTTTTTAGAGAGTTTAGACAATGTATTTAAGGATAAAGGTGAGAATGAAAAGTGGATGATGATTGGTATGATTGTACTGGTTATTGGGTATTTGGCATACAGTCTTTTTTTACCCTATGCAGAGGAGGAGAAAAATCGTTCTGAGAACAGCAAAAAAACACTACAAAAGAGTATCGCCAAACATAAACAGTATATCTCTTCGATTACGGTGAATGGTGACAGAAATTTCTATGTTAATAAATATACCAAGGATATCTCTAATTTAGAAAAAAATATTCTACAAGCAAATGCAGATATTAATTTTATTACCTCTCAGTTAGATGAACTCTCACCCCTACTTTTCAATAAAAAAAGTTGGTCAAAATTTTTAAATAGTCTTACCAACCAAGCCAAAGAGCAAGGGGTGGAAATTCAATATATCGAAAATGATTATGTAGATAATAATGGAAGTTTTGGACATATATTGGAGATTGGTATTGGATGTGAGGGTGCGTATAAAAATATCGTGAAATTTATTAATAAAATCGAGAAGAATATTTTAGTAACCGATGTCTATGCAAACAGCATCTATATGGATAAAAATTCAACAAAGACCTTTTCGGATATTAATGTCTCAGTATGGGGGATTAACCACTAATGAAAAAAACAGTCATATTATTTACACTTACTCTCTCTTCTATTCTTAATGCTGCAACATTAAGTCATGTTGAGATTAAAACCATGGTTGAAAAAATCAAACATCAACGTGATGGAATTGAAATTTCGGTATTGGAGACGACACCAAATCCTTTTGCTATTGTAGAGAAGGTAGAAGAGGTTAAAGAGGAGATTAAAAAAGAGGAGAAAGTACAAATTATTAAAAAAGAGGTGGTGCATCATCTCTCTGCCATTTTAAACCATGCGGCATTTATTGATGGTAAGTGGTATAAGGTAGGAGATAAAGTTGGTGCGTTTATTTTGGTCTCTATCAACTATGATACAGTTGACCTAAAATCAAAAAAAGAGCAGAAAAAACTCTCTATTAAAAAAGAAAAAAGAAAATTTATATTAAATAAAGGGGATCCTAAATGATAAGATTCATAAAAAAATTAAAAAATATTTTACTATCATTATTTATTCTACTAATAAGCTTAGAAACACTACAGGCAAACTCATGCTCAACACAGATGTTTACTGTGACACTAAACAGTTCACTAACTTACGGTGATGTTATTGAAAATTTAGCAGATGAGTGTGGATTAACACTGCTTGTCAAAGATACTGAAGCAAAAAAAAGATTGCAAGAAAATCTCTATTATGTCAAACTAAAAGATGCCTCTTTAGAGGAGTTTTTAGATGTAATATTACGCGAAAATGATATCAGTTATGATTTAGTTGGAAACAGGCTTCGAATCAGCTATCTAAAGACTGAGACATTTCATTTGGACTATATTGCAGGTTCTCGTGTGGGTAAAAGTAATGCTCATGTTACCATCGCAAATAATAATAACTCAGGGGGTGGGAGTTCAGGTGGTGATGGAAAAGATGGTTCCATGAGTGCAGGTACATCAGGCTCTAAGACAGGTGTCTCCATAGAGAGCAATGATGATTTTAAATTTTGGTCTAAAATAGGTGAAGAGTTACACAGTCTTATTAATCGTCCAGAAGACAAATATGATGCACCCGCTCCCATTATCAACCAAGAGGCAGGTATGATTACCGTCACAGGAACACCAAAACAGTTAGCACGAATTTCTAGTTATATCATCGAAATATCATCTCAATTAAAAAACCAAGTTTTAATTGATGTTAAAATTTTGAGTGTAACTTTTGATGACAGTAGTACAACAGGTGTTGATTGGTCTCAGCTTTATAGTCTACAAAATATGGCGATATCAACATTTAATCTTGCCAAACATAACATTACGGGTTTAGAGTGGACAAAAGATTCAGGTGGGGGAGGAACAACATTTGACAATGTCTCTCTTGGAAAAGATGGTATGCCCAATGGTGGAGCGTTAATTGCAGAGAGCAGTACAAATATCAATGAGGTGATAAAGTTTTTAAAGACACAGGGTGATGTCCGTTCTATCTCTAATCCCAAGGTGTTAACGCTGAACAATCAACCAGCTCTGATATCGGTAGGAAATGAGCTTTTTTATAAAATCCAATCTAACGCCATTATGCAAAGTAATTCGGGTTCAGGTCTTGCCACACAAGGGGAGACAATTGACTCGGTATTTGCAGGAATTTTATTAGATATTACTCCTGAGATATCCGCAGATGGATCAATTACATTAAAGATAAATCCATCCATTTCGGACACACTAGACACAGTGGAGAAAGGAAGTGGCGGCTCCAGAGATATTCCACCAGACTTATCAAGAAAACAGATTTCATCCGTGGTTACAATGCAAGATGGTCAACATGTTATTTTAGGGGGACTTATCTCTTCAAAAACAGGAGTAAAAGTCTCTAAAGTCCCTCTTTTAGGAGATTTACCACTACTTGATCAGCTTTTCAAAAGAGAAGTTAAGATTGATAGGGTGGAGGAGCTTGTTCTAATTTTAACGCCTCATATTATAAAAAAGAATCAAGAGTTGTCACTATCAGAATTGGGGTATAGAAAGTTACAAGAGCATGAGTAGTAAATATAAAGAGATAAAAAACCTTTTCCTTGACTCCCTTGATAATGAAAATTATGTAGAACTAGAGTCTATGTCATATAACTATCAGATTTTAGAGGAAAGTTTGGACAAGCCACTCAAGATGATACTCCTCTTTGGTAGACCTGGTACAGGGAAAAGTATGACGCTTACCAGACTCTATCAAGATTTAAAAGATAAACGAGATATTCACTACTTTGATGCTCCTATTTTAAGTGAAAAAGAGTTTTTAAAAAGTATCTATGAGGCGATGTCTTCTCAAATTATCCCACAAAATATGAAAGTGAACTTTGATGGGCTTTTAAAGTATTGTCAAAAGCAAAGAGGTCAAAGAGATGTGGTCTTTTTACTAGATGAGTGTCAGCTCTATAGTGAAGAATTAATGGAAAAAATACGACTTTTATCTGATACGAGAGTTGTAAAGTTTGTTATTACTTTACATAAAACAGACAATGAAGATATTATTGCAAAGGAGCATTTTAAAACCCGTATATGGGAGGTGATAGAGCTTAAAAATGCAACAGAGGATGATTTGGGAATATATATTCAAAAAAAACTAATTAAAAAAGGTTTTGTTGAGGTCTCTAACTCCATAAGCAAAAAAGATATTAAGTTTATACATCATCATACCAAAGGAAATTTTAGGGAGACCAATAAGTTTCTCTATATTGTTTTTAATATCTATGAATATTATGAAAAAAATCAACCACAGAAGATAAAAGGAAATAAGTTTTCCAAAAAAATTCTGGAGATGACAGCTTTAAAACTAGGATATTTACATGATTAATACAATTGAACTTGAAAAACGTTGGTTACGTTATAAAACAAAAATTTTTAGGTCACTTCTTTTTATAATCTTTTTTCTACTTGCGATACCTTACCTCTCTTATTATCTCTTTCAACAATACACCTTAATAATAGGAAAAGAGAAGAGTATATCTAAAGTTGAGAGACAGGATGAACAACTGAGCGTCAAAGATGAGTTGGCACCTAAAGTAGAGAATATTAATGATGTTGTTCTTGCTCCCTCTATCCCGATTATAGATTTTAATAATGAAAAGCAGATGGATAGAGTTGCTGAGAAAAAAAAAATTGAACAAAGAGAAGAAAAACGAAAGATAGAACAAAAAAAGATAGAACAAAAAAAGGCAGAAAAAAGTAGGCTAGATAAAAAACAGGCATATCGTCAAAAAATGGCAAAACGTAGAGCTTTGGAGAAAAAAAGAGCGTTAGAAAAAAACTCATCAGAGAGGAAAAATCTTATTAAAGCCAAAGGCTCTTCTGCTCTTACTTCTAGTGAATTGGGTGTTGTGAATGGAACTAATATTAATAGAAAAGAGAGTAAAAAAATAACTTTTCATACAACAAGCAATAATTATATGCCAATAATGAAGAGAAAATTTGAGCAGAATAAGAACCCCCGAGAGGCGATACTGATAGCCAAAGCGTATTATAAAGCAGGAAATTATGTTGAGTCTGAAAAATGGGCATTAATAGCCAATAATTTAGATAAAAATAGTGAAGAGAGTTGGTTTCTCTTTGCAAAATCAAAAGCGAAGCTTGGAAAGAGGCGAGAGGCACTAAAAATATTAGTCTCTTATCATAAAAAAACAAAATCACCCCAAGCAAAAGAGTTGATAGAGAAGATTCAATCAAGGAGTATTTAATGAAAAAAATATTTTTATATCTGTTGTTCTCTTCCTCTATTATTGCTTCAAATTTATCAGATATTTATAAACTATATGAAAATCAGGAGTATGATAAGGGGTGTGATTATGGTGAAAAATATTATACAAAAAATATAGACAATGAGAAATATTTAACTTTTTATGGACTCTCTTGTTTGGAGACAAATAGTATCAATCGTTTGGCTCAACCCATGGTGAAGCTAGGTGGAAGCAGAGAACTTCGTGAAACAGCAAGTTATTTTGCAACCATTTTACTGCAAAAACAGCTTATGAAACAGTTTTTGATTGACGGTAAAGAGCTTGGTAACTTGCGACTTCCCAAAACAGATTTTGTACTCTCTCGAATATTTAACCTCTTTGTAAAAAAAGAGTATTCTTTAAAAGAGGATATCTATATTTTAGTAGATGTAGATAAACAAGATATTAGATATGAGGTTTACATTAAAGAGCGTAAGAAAAATAGAAATTATATGATTATAGATATTTATCAAAATGATAAATTTACCAAACGTTATCAGTACGATTAGGAGAGTATTATGGAACGAGTAATAGAGTTATTGACCAGAGATGGTGTTATTGACCAACGTAAAATAGATCTGTTTGTTAGCAAATATGGTCAAGAGCGTGTTAATATAGAGAATCTAATTAAAGTTAAAATTATTAATACATTAGATATGGATGAGGTACTCATTAAAGAGCTACGTATGCATATGATAGAGATGGATGATTTAGAGGGGATACAGGGGATTGACACCACCCGTATTCTCAAACAGATTGCTAAAAATTTAGATATTAGATATGTTGAAATTAATGATATAGATATTGATTATAAACTGCTAAAGAGACTACCTCTAAAGCAGTTAATGCGATATAATGCTCTTCCTCTTTATGCTGAGGAGTCTACTGTGGTAGTCGCCTTTGAAAATCCTTCTGATTTTGAGGCAAAAGGGGCAGTTGAGCGTTTTTTTCATGGAAAGATTATGGAGGTATGCATCGCCAAAGCTCAAATGATACGACAAGAGCTTTTAAAGATTAAGACCTCAGAGGATGTAGAGGAGTTTTCACAAGAGATTAAACATGACCTAACAGAGGGTACAATAGAGATGACAGAAGATAGTAATGCCTCTCCTGCTGTTTTAAAATTAATTGAGACAGTACTCTCTACTGCTATTGATGCCAAAGCGAGTGATATTCATATTGAGGCTACTGAGGAGAACTGTATTGTACGGTATCGAGTTGATGGAATGTTACAGGAGTATTTTATTCTTGAAAAAATTATTTTTGGACCACTTGCCTCTCGAATGAAACTACTCTCTAGTTTAGATATTGCCGAGAAACGTAAGCCACAAGATGGACGATTTACACAGATAGTAAAAGGTCACGTCTTTGACTTTAGGGTCTCAACACTGCCCACGATGTTTGGTGAATCTATTGTTCTAAGGATTTTGGATAAATCAAAAGCCTTGGTAAAACTTGAAGAGGCGGGGATGAATGCTAAAGCCTATAAACAGTTCACCAAGGGGATTAAATCTCCTTATGGTATTATGCTAGTAACCGGACCTACAGGTTCAGGAAAAACCACGACACTCTATGGTGCGTTAAATGCTATTATTGATGTAAGAGATAAGATTATCACGGTGGAAGACCCTGTGGAGTACCAGATGGGAGGAATTCAACAGGTACAGGTTAGTTCTAAGACAGGGTTATCTTTTGCCGCAGCATTGCGTTCCATACTGAGACAAGATCCCGATAAAATTATGATTGGGGAGATTCGTGACCAAGAGACACTTAGAATCGCGATTGAGGCTGCCCTTACGGGTCACTTGGTACTCTCTACACTTCACACCAATGATGCCATCTCTGCGATTAGTAGGATGCAGGATATGGGGATAGAGGATTATCTTTTGGCAGGTGCAGTTGTTGGTATTCAAGGTCAACGATTGGTGCGAAAGATATGTGATACTTGTAAAGAAGTGGAAGATGTTCCTCTGGACAACTTGACAAGTATCTCTAAATATCTTCCTAAAGATGCCGTGTTTTATCACGGTAAAGGATGTGCAGTTTGTAACAACAAAGGATACGCAGGACGGGAGATGATTTCAGAAGTTCTTTTGATTTCAGAGGAACTCTCAACCATGATAGCCAATGGAGCCACCAAAGACCAAATGAGAGAACAGGCATTTAAAGAGGGGTTTACCACCATGTTAGAAGATGGTATCAATAAAGCACTTGCAGGTAAAACTTCAGTCGAAGAGATTCTAAGAGTGGCGAGGTAATAGGATGAACTACTACAAAGTAACCATGACCAAACGTGGAAAAAGAATAACAGAAGTGGTAAAATCCAAAAGTAAAATATCCGCCATTCGTACAGCAAAGCAAGAGTTTACAGGATTTAATATCTTAAAAGCAGAGGAGACCACTCCTAATTTTGGTGATAAGATAGGTGATTTGGTCTTAGGACTACAAAAGTCTTTTGAACCAAAAGTAGATATTGGAAATAAAATTTCATCTATCCGTCAGATTGCAGTTATGACAGATGCAGGTATCTCTATTCATGACTCTATTGATGAGGTGGCAAAAAATACAGAAAATCCAAAATTAAAAACTATTTTTACAACAATGAGTAATGATATCAATGCAGGTAAAGGTATAGGAGACTCTATTGAACCCTATAAAGAGGACTTTGGTCATGTGGCAATTGCCATGACCAACCTTGGTGAAAAGACGGGTAATATCGCAGGAGCGTACCATAAATTGGCAAATATCTTGGAGAGCATTCGAGACAATACTAAAAAGTTCAAAAAAGCAATCCGTACCCCTCTTATCACTTTTGCTGCGATGGGGGTGGCCTTTACCATTTTGATTATGGTAGTTGTTCCTAAGTTTAAAGAGATGTTTGAGAAGTTTGACTCCGCCTTGCCTGTGCCTACACAGATTCTTCTCTTTTTGGAAAATATTCTTAACAATTATGGTCTCTATGTCCTTGGCGTCTTAATCGTAATTGTCTATTCAGGAATGCACTCCTATAAAACGAGTAGAGAGTTTAAATATAAAGTAGATAAAATTTTAGTACATCCTAAATTTTATCTGATTCATAAAATTGTCTTTTTTGCGACCATGCACAAATATACCTTAGTTTTTGGTGAGTTGGTAAAGTCAGGTATCCCTGTTTCTGAAGCACTTGATACCGCAGTTGGTATGGTGGATAATGCTTATATCAAGCAAAAACTCCTCACCGTTAATGCCAATATCGCCAGAGGTATTTCTCTTTCGGATGCATTTGAGCAGACGGGTCTGTTTGAAAATATGCTTCTACAGATGATTAGAGCGGGAGAGAGCAGTGGACAATTAGACATGATGCTTGGAAAGGTTGAAGGCTATTATGATGCAAGATTCCAAGACCTTATTGATAACCTTGCGGCCTATATTGAGCCTATTATGCTGTTTTTTATTGCAGGATTGGTTCTTTTGATGGCATTGGGTATCTTTATGCCAATGTGGGATTTGGGTAAAGCTGTTAAATAGAGGTATGCCCTTTTTGGGGCTATCACCCCAAAACCAAAAGAGCATCCCGATAGATAGGCTCGTCTATAAATCCATACTCCTCACTCATAAAGCCATTTTCACCCTTGGCTGATGAGGTCTCAAATAGCTCTTTTATTCTTTTTGCTTTGAGTATCTCTCCCTCTTTTATAGAAAAAATCTCATTGGCAATCTCAACTTGGAGTGGACCCATACAGGCTTTTGTGCTGAAGCCCATTTTTTTCTCCAAGTTGCACCATGCTCTAAATCCATTTGTGTCTTGATAGTCTTGGAACATGAAGGAGATGGGGTGGACTCCTGCAATTTTGGCATCGACTAGGAACTTGCTTAAAATATAGTGAATGGTGGGGTTGTCATGGGTGACTAGGGATTGTGGTAAGCCCAGTGAGGTGAGGAGGTCTAGGATTCCTATGTTGGCGGTGGTAAATCTCTCTATGCCCCCCAAATTAGCCAAATGGTGAAACGCCTCTTTTGTCTCTAGGGAGATATGTATCTCTTTTTCATAGCTTAGTAATCTATCTACTTCCAAAATCTCCTCTCTGCTTTTAATCTTGGCGACACGGACAGCGTCAAAGGAGAAATCATTTAAAAACGCTATCTCCTCTTTGCCTCCTTCATCTAAAGGATTGGTACGCACGATGATGAAGCTTTTTGAGGATTTTAGATGAGAGAGAAATAGAGCGATATTGTGCAGAGCCTCTTTTTTTCGACTAGGAGCGATGGCATCTTCTAGGTTGAGGGTAATCATGTCTGCTGAGATATTATCAATTCTGTTTAGGTGTTTGAGTTTTAGAGGGTTGAGCATCATGTTTGAGCGATGGAGTTTTTTAATAGCAGGGGCTTTTTTTGCTTTTCCAAAACCTTTTGGGAGCTTGTCTAGTGAATTAAATATCATTTTTTATTCCAATTTTAATAAGTTTTAACTACAATCATATCAAAATATAAGGAATATAATGAAAAGAATAATTATATCATCACTCTTAATGGCGTTGCCAATGGTTGCGATGTCAAAAAAAGCAGAAAACTACCAAGAGGCGACCAAATCATGTGAAGCCTATAATAATATGAAACATACCACCAACACAAATAGTATTAAACTAGAAGTGGGTAAAAAGTATAGAGTTTTGAACCATAATAAAGGTCAGATATTGACACTAATTTCAGGGGAGAGAATTGCTCAACGTTGGGTAGATGAAGCCTGTTTTGGAACTCAAAGTTTGGCTGATAAAAAAACAACTCCTGCTGTAACAAAAAAAGAGAGCAGTAAAGAGATGCCAAAAAGGGCTACTTCCAAATCAACAAGCCGACAAAATCTTTTGGCAATCTCATGGCAAAATGCCTTTTGTCAAACACATCAATACAAAAAAGAGTGTAAGCGTATGCGTTCAAAGGATTTTGGAGCGTCAAACTTTGTGCTTCATGGACTTTGGCCTCAACCTCGAAACAATCAATACTGTAATGTGGACAAAAAACAGGTTGGTATGGATAAAAATAAGCAGTGGAATCGACTAAACAAGCTTGATTTGACAGCCACCACACGAGAGAGACTGGCTAAACTGATGCCAGGGTACGGCTCAAATCTACACAAGCATGAGTGGATAAAGCATGGTACATGTTATGGAACGGGTGCGAGTGCCTATTATGATGATGCGATGGATTTAATGACACAGGTAAATGAGTCTAAAGTACAAGATTTTTTTGAGAAGAATGTGGGTAAAAAAGTCTCTTTAAAAGAGGTTCGTGGTGTATTTAATTTGGCATTTGGAAAAGGTGCAGGAGAACACGTGACGATGAATTGTCAAAAAGGTCTGATTACTGAACTATGGTTGCATTTAGGAAATGGTAGTAGTAAGTTAAGTGAGCTATTGAGCAGAGGTGAGAAGCCCAAAAGCCGATGTTTTAAAGGTAAGATAGACAGAGTTGGGTATTAATTGATGAGCTTGTTGTACCCTGTAAAAGTTAAAAACAGTTTTATTTTTAATCCCACCAGTCGTGATTTTATTGTTGATGAGATTCCTCTTTATGAGTTTTCAGGAGAGGGGGAGCATCTGATTCTCCATGTGCGTAAAAAAGATATGACCACATGGGAGATGATAACGGCCTTGGCGAACTATCTAAAGATAAAACAGAGAGATATCGGTTATGCAGGGTTAAAAGACAAACACGCCATGACCATGCAATATGTTTCCCTTTTGGCAAAAGAGAACGAAGAGAAGCTAAAGACATTCAATCATGATAAGATTAAAATTTTGGGAACCTATCGACATAATAATAAAATACGGGTAGGACATCTAAAAGGAAACCATTTTAAAGTGCGTCTAAAAAAGGTACTTGGTGTTCAAAAAGATAAGTTAGACTCTGTGCTAAAGTGGGTCAAGAAAAATGGCGTACCCAACTACTTTGGTAACCAACGCTTTGGCACAGATGGCAATAACTGGCAAGAGGGCAAGGCGATAATGGAAGGGACGCTAAAGATACGAGACAGAAAAACCCGAACTTTTCTGCTTAACTCCTATCAGTCGCATCTGTTTAATGCGTGGCTCTCTAAGCGAATAGAGTTGTCTATGTTGCTGGAGGCATTTAGTGAAGCAGAGGCTGAGAGGGTGTTTGATTTGCCTGAGGGAAGTTTAAAAGGGACAAAAGAGCAACCACATTTTTTTAAAATTTTAGAGGGGGATTTGATGATGCACTACCCTTTTGGACGGGTGTTTGAGCTTGAATCTCTAGAAGAGGAGGCGAGACGCTTTAATGAGTTTGATATTGCTCCGTCTGGTCTTTTGGCAGGAAAACGGGTGAGTCGAACGACCAAAGTCTCTGAGCTGATAGAGAAAAATTATGAGGAAGAGATAGGAGAAAATGGGGCAAGACGATACGCTTGGATTAAAGTAACCGATATCAAAAAAACCTATGTGGAAGAGAGAGCCCATTATGAGTTGGAGTTTACGCTTCCAAAAGGCTCTTATGCCACCAATGTACTTGATGTACTGCGTGGTGGAGTTGTTTAATAAAGTAGTTTAAAACGCTACTTTAATTTTAACTCTTTTTTGGTGTATTTGAAAACAGCACCATCATCATCTGCTAGAAGTAGGCTTCCATTGTTGTCAAAGGCGATGCCCTCTTGTGCAAATTTTGGTAAATTATAGCTCTTTTTCTTCATCTTATTTTTTTTGAGATTATAGATATAGAGTTTGTCATTTTTATCACTGATAATATAGAGTTTGTCATCATGATAGTCCATTCCTGATGTGTCTATAATATCATGCTTTATGGTATCTACAATTTTAGCATGGTTGTTGGTGATTTTGACAATAAGTATCTTGGCATCTTTTTTCTTTCTTGCCTGTATCGCAAGATAATATAGTTCTCCTACTTTGGCAATTCCCTCTATGCCTGATTTCTTATTTGGTTTAAACTCTTTACCTTTTATCTTAAGGTATTTGGTCTGTAAGGTCTCTCTATTTACGACCAACAATGCCCCCTCTTCAATGGCAAAGATAAGCTTTTTTTCCTGACAAACTACTCCCTCTAGGTCATAGTCTCCTAGTTTATGTCGTGCAATGGTTTTACCCTCTCCTGAAATTTCATAGAAACTCCCTTCATCATTGGCAACCATGTAGGTGTTTGTATCTTCACAATAGGAGACCCCTGATGCCTCTGCTATTTTTGAAATCTTATGTTTATATTTATGTTTATTTTCATTCTCTTTATTATTACTGATTTTGCCCCAGCAAAATGAGCTTAAAAGTAGAAAAAGTGAAATGCTAAATAGTGCTATTGGTCTCATTATTATCCTTTTTTATTAAAGTTAAATCTCTTAAAGTTAAATCTCTTAAAGTTAAATCTCTTAAAGTTAAATCTCTTAAAGTTAAATCGATATTATAAAGGGTTTTATACTCCAAGAGAGCATCTTCTAAAAATATCATCAAAGAGGCTTCATCTTTTTCACCTATCATCGGTTCTATCAGAAGTTCATCTTTGTAGCCCAAAAAATATACTGTAGGTGTTCCATTGGGTGGTATAAGATTTTTTGGAATCTTCTCACCTAGATATATAATCTTTGTATGGAAGTATTTACGAATAAGTTGGGCAGGTTTTTTAAGCTCCATTGTCTCTTTAAGTTGTTTACAAGAGGGACAGTGTGCTTGGGTGATAAAAAGCATTGTAATTTTTGTAGGAATTTGTTCTTTTGGGATAACTGTTTTCTTCTCCTCTTCTTGTGGGGTACACGCGATAAATAGGAGAGATATTAGTATAAAATAGATAATTTTTTTTAAACTCATATAGTGTTTTCCTTACAGTCTCTTTTTCATTTGTAACTTTTAACGTCACATTATACCTAAAACTCAAATCCTCCACCAGCCCCTTTGTTCATACTGGAGTAGACAGCATGAACATAGGAGTCTCTTAACTCACAACTATGAAGCTTTGAGCAGAGAAGACAACTTTTAACCCCCTGTTGAAGTTGACAAGCTTGAAGCTCTTTTACTTTGGATTTCAGTGCTATCTCCCACTCATCTAGTGAAATTTCATCCATAATTTAGATACCGTATGCCAATTTAAGTGCTGATATCTCATATGTTGACCCAAAGAAACAGGGCGAGGTGTCATGTGGATGTACAGGAACAAGCTCTAATAGTCGTATGCCCTTATCGTCAATCGCCTCACCACCTGCTTGTTCATACATCAACGCAAAAGGGATAACCTCAAAGAGTTGACGCAGTTTCCCTTTTGGCGTATCAGTGGTACTGGGATAGGAGAAGAGTCCTCCTCCTTTTAGCATGATTTGATGAAGATCTGGTACCATTCCCCCTGAGTATCGCAGACGATACCCCTCCATAAAGAGTGAATCTATAAAATTTTTATGATGTTTCGCCCAGTGCTGTTGTGTTCCACCAGAAGCGTTAAGTTTACCTTTTTTATTCATCTCTATCTCACCGATAAGCTTAAATGTTGAGTCTACCACACGATAGAGCATCGGTTTGGTGTCACGGGTGGCAATCACCAACTCAATACGAGGGCCATAGACCACATAGGCAGAGGCGACAAGATTTTCACCCTTTAGCTCACCCTCATAGATACCAAAAATAGAGCCAACAGAGAGGTTGACATCCACCAGACTAGAGCCATCTAGTGGGTCATAACATACTGTATATCTTCCTCTATCAGAGAGCTCAAGTACACCCTCCTTCTCCTCACTTACCAGTGCTTTCACTGAATCGATATCAGCAAAAGCCTTCTCTATAATAATGTCAGATTGAACGTCCAATTTTAGTTGCTCCTCTCCTGAGGAGTTTTCACTGTCACTGTAGCCTAGGTCAGCTGTTTTAATTGCATGGTCTATCTCAAAAGCAATTTTTTTTATGGTTTCAAATATTTGGTTCATTTTAGTTATACCTCTTTTGCATTTTTTTCTATCCAGTTGATAATCTCACTGGTGTTATTTAAATCTAATATATCTATATTTTGGGGTATCGTATAGTCGTTGATATCAATAGACCCATCAATCGCAATCGCTTCAGAACAGATGAGATAACTCTCATCTATCTTGTTTCTAAAGATAGCGATACGAGGCAGAGGAAGTGTTTTTAATCCCTCCACAAGCAAAATATCAAAATGTGAAAACATCTCAATAATCTCATCTAGCTCTTTTTGACGTTGCGAGAAATAGGTGGTGCGCGTTGGGGAGGTGACCACCACCTCAGCACCCGTTTGAGAGAATTTGTAGCTGTCTTTTCCCTCTACATCAAATATCGCTTTATCTTTTGGGTCATTTTTGATAATTGCAACCTCTTTACTCTCTATCATAACCTTGGCAACTTTTTCAACCAGTGTGGTTTTTCCACTTCCCGAAGGACCTGTAAATGCAACTGCAAAGCGTTTCATACTATTTCCTAAAAATTTTAATATGAGATTATACATTAATGTTTATTGAAAATATGTTAAAATATTTTTAACTTTTATTAATTTTAAGGTCTATAATGTATAAAAAAATACTACTACTCTCTTCACTTTTGCTTCTTAACTCCTGTTCTGAAAAAAATAAATCAAATATGCACCAACTTTTTAATCAAGATGATATCTATCATATTTCTTTACTTAACACCGAAAAAGCACAGCTTATCGCTTCGTTAGAGACCAAAGCACTTTTGACAGCAACCTACCTTAACCCTGTTTATAGTAGAGAGAAATGTAAAGATTTTGGATATGACTGTTCACACCTTTGTGAGGATGTCTCTGATGGGGAGTATTTCTTTGTAGGGGTTTTTATTCCCAATAGCAAAACACATCACTTTAATAATAAAGGTTACTCTTTAGTGCTTAATGGAAAAAAACCATTAGAGATAAAAAAGCTAAAAAAAGATGACCCTCTTAAGTATGAGATGCCAATGGTTGATAATTGGAGTACCTACTATCGTGTAAAATTTCCAATGGCTAATTCAAAAAAATTTAATCTTCTTTTCTCTAGTGATAGATTTGGAGTAGATAAATTGGAATTTTTAAAAGAGTAGAACTCTTTTAAATGTTATAATAAACTTCAACATTTAAAAATAAAGAGGAATCTAACATGAAAAACTTAGAAAATAAAGAAAATTTATTTACAAGTGATGATATAAGAGTAAAATGTCCCAAAGATATGAGATGGGAAAATATGCAAGAGGTGAAAGATGGACGTTTTTGTGATGGATGTCACGAGAAGCTCTATTATGTAGGTGGGTATACTAAAGGTGAAGTGAAAACACTACAACGAAAATATGGTTCCAATATCTGTGTAGGAGTAAGAACCATTGTTACGGCAAGTTTGGCATTTGGCTTGTCAGCGTGTTCAGGAAAAGAGGTAAAAAGTAAGAAAATGGAGAGTCGGATAGAGAAGAGTATTGTACAGCATCCTGTTGTGGTAGGTGTACCTATTTTAGAACCAATTTTAGAACCAATTTTAGAACCAAAGTAGAAGAGGATATCCTTGATAAGACTCAATCTTTAAACAATATAACTTAGGATACAATAGTAGCTATTAAATAAAGGTTGAGGGAGTTATTTTGGGTTGGGAGATACATCTGCACCTTGTTGCAGCACTGTCATGGATTGGTGGCTCTGTGTTTATGTTTGTTTTAGGAATCTCACTAAAAAATAAAGAGGATCAAAAGGCTGTTTATCCTAGAATCGGTCCTATTTTTGGTTATTTTGAGATTGCTGCGTTAGTAACACTGTTAATCACAGGTACACTTATGATTATTAACAATGGACTCATCTATATTCTTTTTGATAGTACTATAGATAATGTTGTTACCACAGCACTTCGTGGGAAGTTGATTTTGGTCGCTATTATGACATTTATCACATTGATACATACGGTTATTGCATTTAGAACCAATGGCAAAGAGAGAAGTAAGATTGAGACTATTTTATCGCGAGGAGCCTCTATGGGTATTTTTATTCTGAATTTTTTAGTACTTCACTATGCCATTGTGATACGAGATATTTTATAGAGAGATAAAAGAGGATGAGATGTTTAAGTTGTCATAAATTAAGTATTTCAAGCTTTTGTGATAGGTGTCAAAAAAAGTTACTTCAGCCATCTGTCTCCAAACGTCAACTTGGCTCTTTGGATGTCTATAGCTTTTTTAACTATCAAAATATAGAAGACTTACTCCTTACCAAACATACAGCACAAGGTTTTATTGTCTACAAAGCATTGGCAAAGATGACCTTTAGACCTTTTATCAAGAGATTTTTGGAAGAGGATAGCCGATTGATTCATGTGATAGGGGTGGACGAAACTGTTAAGTATGGCTATAGTCATGTGGCACTTTTGACCCATGAGCTTCAAACTAAAAAATCAAAAGTACTTCATGCAAAATTATTGGCAAACAATCATATTAACTATTCAGGAAAGAGTTTGGAGTATCGTCTCAACAATCCAAGAGCGTTTAAATATACGGGAATAAAAGATATTGAAGTAATCTTAGTAGATGATATTATTACAACAGGAACAACGCTTAAAGAGGCAAAAGATGTTTTAACAGCCAATGGGGTTCAGGTACTTTTTTCACTCACTTTGGCAGATGCAAATAGATAGTTTGCTATAATAGCCATACAAAGGAGAGGTGATGATAGAGCGTGTTAAAAAATATATGATGGTATTGGCATTGGTTGAATTTACAGGTTGTGTCTCTGGTGTAAACGTTGGTAACAGTTTGCTTTCTGGGGAACATGGGTATGAGAATAGGTTTAATACCAATCAGTATGCATTTTTAACACCAAGCTTGGATGCCACAAGCACCCAACAAGATAGAAACAGTTTTCTAGAGGAGTTCATCTCTCAATCAAATATGCAGTGTCAGCACTATCTTGGTAATCCTCAACATCGAACACAAAGTATTACAAGCAGTGCTGAGCAGACGCTATATATGAGTATTTTTGATACGGTAAGTATGCTTTTTGGTGTCAAGTATATAACCGATGTGGCAAAAGGGGTTTTTCTTAGTAATACCACTACCAATACTCCTGAAAATCAATCCATGTATCAAAATGCGTTAGGTCCAGAAATTATTAGAGGGGTTGAGATAGCAAGGTTGCGTTATGCCAATCTTATGAGGGCTAAAAAAGCTGAGAGTTTGGAGCATTATTCCGTAGAGCATTTTCAGAGTGATATGGTAAAATATGACAAGCAGTGTAGCAATGAGTTTGGATTGATGGAGATTAACAATGCCCTACGAGAAGCCCAAACACAGATGATGCGTTCGGGAATAGTCAAACCAAAAATTGACCCCGTAGAGATTAAGAAAAAAGTAGAAGTGGCAACCAAAAAAGTAGAAGAAAAGACACATAAAGAAGAGATGAAAAAAGAGATAAAAGAAGAGATGAAAAAGAGAGAGATACAAAAAAGGACTAAAACCCAAGATGCAAAATAAAATTCATTTTAATATTTTTGAGAAGCAAAAAGCCTTAAAAGAGAAACTTCTTCTAAAAATAGAAAAAGAGCGTTTAGAAATAGGATATTATGGTTTACCTGAGCAGAATACTGATGAAATTTTGGCGTTTGTTAATGCATTTGATTCAAAAATTAATACAATTGTAGTTTTGGGTATAGGGGGAAGCTCTTTGGGTTCAAAAGCGATATATGAGTTCTTAAAACCTGTTAAAAAGCTCAAGCGAAAGCTTCTTTTTTTTGAGAGTACCGATCCATTGAATATCAAAGAGATACTTTCTCAAATAGAGATAAACAAAGCACACTTTTTAGTCATTAGTAAATCGGGTACTACAGTTGAGACCATCTCTATTTTTAAGTACCTCTATGCACAACAAGAGGATGTCTCTTCGTATACTTTTGTTACCGATAAAGACTCTAGCCTTGATAGTTTTGCTAAAGAGATTAAAGCGAAAGTATTTTATTTACCCTACGATATAGGAGGACGATTTTCTGTTTTATCGGTTGTTGGTCTTCTTCCTTTGGCACTCTGTGGAGTAGATATTACAGCGTTGCTAAAAGGTTCAAGCAGGGTAAAAGAGAGCTTTTTTAACGATGGTTATCTCAAGGAGACCCTTTTAAACAAAGCAATTTTTTACGCAAAATATCATACCACTTATAGCATCAACTGCCTCTTTGCCTATACAGAGACCCTGCGTTATTTTGCGGAATGGTATGTACAGATTTGGGGTGAGAGTTTGGGTAAAAGACAAAATGATTCAGCCTTTCATGTGGGGCTTACCCCTATTGGGCTTATAGGTCCCAAAGACCAACACTCTTTTCTTCAACTTATTGTAGAGGGAACACGAGACAAATCTGTTACCTTTATTAAGATAAATGATTTTGAAAATGAGCTAGAGGTTCCCGATATGACGCTTCCTTTTTTAGAAAAGCTAGATATCCTCAATGGCTTAACTTTTCACGATTTAATTACCATGCAGAGCGATTCTGTGATAGAGGCACTACTTGAACAGAGAGACATTCCTTTGGATGAGATTATTATAGAACGCGTGGATGAAGAGAGTATGGGACAGTTAATCTACTACTATGAGCTATTGACTTCACTGGTAGGTCAACTTATCAATGTTAATACCTACAATCAACCAGGTGTGGAATCGGGTAAGGTTATTCTAAAAAAGAAATTAAAAAATAATAGAAAAATAATAATAGAAAGAAAATAATTAAATAATAAAGGTTAAAAAATAATGATAAATAAATGTCTATTTCCCGCGGCAGGGTACGGAACACGGTTTCTACCAGCTACCAAAGCAACCCCAAAAGAGATGCTTCCTATTTTAACCAAGCCACTTATTCAGTATGGTGTAGAGGAGGCAGTTCTAGCAGGTATTAACACCATGGCAATTGTAAGTGGACGAGGAAAAAGAGCCATTGAAGACCATTTTGATATCTCTTATGAGCTAGAGCATCAGATTAAAGGGGGAAGTAAAGAGATACTTTTAGACGAGATACGAGAGTTAATT
>CAYVNI010000124.1:0-8458 GCA_964452815.1 uncultured Sulfurovum sp. | reverse complement strand
GAGGCTACAGAGTTGGCAAAGTTTCTTTTTTGTGGGGGTGTTAAGCTCATCTCAATAATTTTTTCTGCTCCACCAGCCCCAATCATAACGGGTACACCTGCTACTTTATTTGAGTAGTTATACTCATTGTTCTCTAACATTACGGCACATGAGTGGATTTGGTTGGTATCTCTAAGTATCGCCTCAACCATAACCGTAGTTGATTTTGCAGGAGCATAGTAGGCAGAACCATCTCCCAGTAGATTAACGATTTCAGCACCACCATTTTTTGTCTTTTTAACAATCTCAGCAATCTGTTCAGAATCCAAGAGGTCATCAATTTGTACCCCTGCAACAGTTGTAAATCTAGGAAGAGGAACCATCGTATCACCATGACCACCCATAACAGTAGCACGAATTTGACCTGCTCCATATCCCAGTTTTTCATAGATAAAGTGTGCCATTCTAGCAGAGTCAAGAATACCTGCCATTCCAAGTACTCTCTCTCGTGGGAAACCTGTCTCTTTAAGTACCACATAGGTCATAACATCGAGTGGATTAGATACAACGATAACAATGGCATTGGGAGCATGTTCTTTTATCTCTTTGGCGTAACCTTTTACAATCTCTGCATTCATGGTCAGTAAATCATCACGACTCATACCTGGTGTTCGAGGTGCTCCTGCGGTGATAACAACAATATCAGAGTTTGCAATATCTTCTGGTCCTCGTGCTGCTTTTACCACAGTATGTTGTCTAGCAGCATTGGCTGCTTGGGACATATCAAGTGCTTTACCCTTTGCCACATTTTCGTTTCTTCCTCGAAGTACAACATAGTGACAGAGTCCATTCATCGCCAATATAAATGCTACTGTTGAGCCAAAATTACCTGTTCCGATAACCGTTACTTTTTTACCTTTTGCCATTTTTATCCTTTAAATCCAAATTATAAAGAACTATTAATAGAGATAATTCTTAGATGAATCCATTATAGCTACAAGACCATATAAAATCAAAGAATATAGCAAGAAAGTGTTACTTTTTGGACAGTTGAGAATAAGAGAAACAGTCATTACGTTAAAAACTATCTATCAAGATTTTATATTTTTTATTGTGATACTTTTTGTGACAGATTGTGATAGGAATGAGCGATGTATTAAATTTCAAGGAAATTTTTCAAAGTGAAAGATTAATATGACTTAGATGAAGGATAAAAGGTGGGATTTAATAAGTGGTGGCGCCAGACGGAATCGAACCGCCGACACAAGGATTTTCAATCCTTTGCTCTACCAACTGAGCTATGGAGCCACTTTAGTGAGTACTTCGTGTTTGAAGTGGCTGAAATTATAGCCACTTAAACTTAAAATATTCTTAAAAATTTAAATATTTTTTACAAATTTAAAAAATTCCTCTCCACGGTGTTTGTAGGAGTTAAATTGGTCAAAACTAGCTGCTGCTGGGGAGAGTAGCGCAACATCCTCCCCACTACGCTCTTGGGTGATAATATTAACAGCATTCTCCAATGTCTCACACATCATAAAATCAATATTATGTTGGGTGGAGAGTATGGCTACTTTTTTGCTATTTGCACCTATACTATATAGCTTTATCTTTTTGTCCTCTAAAAGTTCAAAGAGTGGGGTTAAATCAGCCCCTTTGTCATCTCCTCCGATAATAAGCCTGATAAATCTATCATTATAACCCTTGACGGCTTGGATGGTGGCATCTAGGTTGGTCGCTTTTGAATCATTTACCCACACTCTACCCATACTATCTGTGGTCTCCTCCTGACGATGGTTGTCTAGGGTAAATGCGTTGATAGTATCATAGTCTACCTCATCAAAGAGAACTTTGGTGACAGAGAGAGCGATAAGTGCATCTTCTAAAAAGGCAGATTTGAAACGTATTTTAGAGGTATCTATAGAGAAGTATTCAGCCAAAAACTCTGAACTGTCATACTCCACCACAAAAGCATCTGTTTTTGGTAGATTTAGTCCCTTTGGTACAAGTGCCATATCCCCCTCTTTCATATTGAGTAGAGGTTTGAGTTTATCCTCTTCATACTGTTTGGCTGTTTTATGCCAATCTAAGTGGTCAGGGGTGATAGGAAGCAGTAGGTACATTTTGGGTGAGGCGATATTGGTATGATGTAAGGTAAATGAGCTTGATTCTAATATCCAAATGGGTGCTTTGGTGTCTAGTTCAGCCAAAGGCGTACCGATATTTCCACCCGTTACTCCACCTCTCTTTTCTAATAAATGACCTAGCATCTGTGTGGTCGTGGTTTTCCCATTTGTTCCACTAATCCAAATGCTAAAGGGCATCTCTTTGGCGAAATAGTCATACTCACTCATTAGATTATTGGCTGATTGGATAAGGGGATGGTGTGGTGGTACACTTGGGGTCGTTACCTCCAAGGTGCTGTCTTGTGGGTCAAAGAGGTGAGAAGGAAATATCTGATTTTGATGCTCATCAGCGTAAGGGGCTTTGGCATTATCATCAAAAAAGATACAGCCACCCCCTAGTTTTTTGGCAATCGCTTTGGTGGTGAGTCCATATCCAAATAGGGTAGGTTTTTGGGTTATTGTATTTTGCATTATTGTCTCCCTTATCGTATTTTCAAAGAGACAAGAGCGATGATATTGGAGAGGAATGCAATCATCCAAAATCGCACAATAATCTTGTTTTCAGCCCAGTTTTTCATCTCGAAGTGGTGGTGGATAGGAGCCATAAGAAAGACCCGTTTTTTTCGCAGTTTAAAACTTCCTATTTGTAAAATAACAGAGATGGTTTCGATAACAAAGATTAGACCAATAAGCACCAAAAGTGCTTCACTTTTTCCGATAATTGCCATGTAGGCGATAACCCCACCAATTGCCAAAGAGCCTGTATCGCCCATAAATACCTCAGCAGGATAACAGTTAAACCACAAGAATCCTAGTAATGCACCTGATAGAGAGGAGGCGAGAATAGTCACCTCTCCTACCCCTTTAATATTTGGCATATACAAATAACCTGAGAAGATAGCATGACCTGTGAGATAGACGATAATCCCCAGTGTTGCCAAAGAGATAATGGAGGGTACAGTAGCCAGTCCATCCAGTCCATCGGTCAGATTGACAGCATTGGTAGTGGCTAGAAAGATGATAACCCAAAAGATAATGGCATAATCCCCCATATCAAAAAGTGGCTCTTTGAAAAATGGCAGATAGAGGGTAGTTGGAAAATCAGCAACATGAATAAGGAAAACAGCCACAGCCACGCCCACTACGGTTTGAAGTGCTAACTTCCCCCTGCTACTTAGCCCCTTGAGGTTGTCACCTGTTAGAATTTTTCCTAAATCATCTTGAAATCCTACCAATGCAAATCCTATTAGAGTCATCAGTCCTGCAATAATGTATGGGTTAAAGAGGTTTGCCGTCAGTAAGATAGCAAGAACGGTTGAGATAACAAAAACTGCTCCCCCCATGGTAGGCGTATTTGCTTTACTCGCATGGTTGGGAACGTATTTATTGATAGGCTGTTGAGCCTTTCTTGCGATTGCCCATGCCATAAACTTAGGCAGGATAACAAGAGTAAGCAGAAAAGCGATAAAAAAGCCAAAACCTGCACGGACAGAGATGTATTGAAAGAGGTTGATATTGAGTAGTTCATAAAAGCTATATAACATATAGAAAAAATCCTAACTTAAGTAGATAAGTGGTATTTTACTTAAAAAATTATAAAGATAGGGTCAAAAGATTAGATGAAAGTTCAAAAAACCGTTTTAATTATCACCGATGGGATAGGTTGTAAACCTGATAGTAGTTGTAACGCCTTTAAAGATGCTATTAAACCTACTTATGATGTGTTGATGAGAGATGTTCCGAAAACACTAATATCAACACATGGGTTAAGTGTTGGTCTGCCTTTAGGACAGATGGGGAACTCTGAAGTGGGGCATATGAGTATTGGTTCTGGTAGAGTTTTATATCAAGATTTGGTTAAGGTCTCTTTAGCGATTGATGAGGGAACCATTGAGCAGAATGAAGCGTTAAATAGTACGTTAGAGAAGAGTAATAGGGTGCATATTATTGGGCTTCTTAGTGATGGTGGGGTACATTCGCATATTGACCATATTATTGGGTTGGCTAAACTTTCAGCCAAGAGAGGAAAAGATGTTCTATTGCATCTTATTACCGATGGACGGGATGTTTCTCCTAGTTCTGCTTATCGTTATGTTGAGGAGATAGAGCGTATCTGTAATGATAATATTAAAGTTGCAACCATTGGTGGTCGTTTCTACACAATGGACAGAGATAATCGTTGGGAACGTGTAGAGAGAGGTTATTGTGCGATTGTTACGGCTCGATGTTCAAGTGCTTTATCTGCTAGAGCGTACATAGAATCTTCTTATGAGGCAAATATCTATGATGAGTTTATAGAGCCTGTGGCACTAAATGACTATAAAGGAATGCAAGAGGGGGATGCTGTGATTATGGCAAACTTCCGTTCTGATAGATTCCGTGAGATTACCACGGCATTAGGAGAGCCTGATTTTACTGGATTTGATAGAGATTTCTTGGCATTAAATATCACCACGATGACCCAATATGGTGCCTCTTTTTCTCACCCTATTATGTTTAGAAAAGAGGTTCCTGTTAATACTTTGGCACAAGTGATCTCCGATGCAAAACTGATACAACTTCATACTGCTGAAACAGAAAAATATGCACACGTTACTTTTTTCTTTAATGGAGGAGTCGAGGAACCCATGATAGGAGAGAGCCGTGTGCTTATCCCCAGTCCTGATGTAAAAACTTATGATATGAAGCCTGAGATGTCAGCACCTGAGGTGGGTCAAGCTGTGCGTAAGGGGATGGATGAGGCGTATGATTTGATTATTGTCAATTTTGCCAATGGGGATATGGTTGGACATACAGGGAATTATGAGGCAGCGTGTTTGGCAGTATCGGCTGTGGACAGGGAGCTTGGAGAGATTATCAAAAAAGCAAAAGAGCAAGATTATGCGATTGTTCTCACCTCTGACCATGGGAATTGTGAAGAGATGCGAGATAGTGAGGGGAATATTCTAACCAACCATACAGTAGGGGAGGTATGGTGTTATGTGATGGCTGATGGTGTTGATAAACTCATTGAGGGAGGAGGATTAAATAATATTTCTCCTACGGTACTCAAGGTTATGGGAGTGAAGATTCCTAAAGAAATGGATACTTCTCTCTACTAATAGTATTAAAAAATAACATTTTTATTTTTATTTATGGTTATTTTGCTATTATATAAGTATATAAATATTAGAGGAGCATCTTATGGATACACTGCTTAAAGAGTCTGTTGCAGCACTTTTTTGTCATGTGATTAAAATGGATAATAAAAATATAGACAAAGAGCGACCACTTTTTTGTCGTTTTATGAAACAAGATTTTGATTGTGACTGTGAAGAGGCAAATCTTCTTTTGAATGATACAATGGATAAAGAGTTCAATATTGATACACAAATATCTATTATTGCCAATGCTTTAAGTAATAAAACTTATCAAAAAATGAGTATCTTAAAGCAACTGAATCATATAATTATCAAAGACAACCTTCATACTGATGATTATGAGATTTTTGAGAAACTAAAAAAAGCATTTGCGTTGAGTTAATAGCTTTAATAGGGGGTATATGCCCATATATCTCTCCCCTCCCTCTACTTTCCTTTTTTTTATAATTATTTAACGACCAATATACTACAATTAGCCAATTTTATAACAAGTATTGAAATAGTAAAAAAGGCAAAAGATGAAATTTACAGGAAAAAATGTACTGGTAACAGGTTCAAGTAGAGGTATTGGGGCAGAGATAGCAAAAAGTTTGGCAGGTTTTGGGCTAAAAGTTTGGGTAAACTACCGCAGTGGAGAGGCTGAAGCTAAAGCGGTTCAGGCTGACATTATAGCCTATGGTGGAGAGGCTGAAGTTATTGGTTTTGATGTTACCAATGAAGAGGCTTTTGTGAGTGCAATGAAAACTATTGTAGCCTCTGATGGAGCATTATCCTATTTGGTAAACAATGCAGGAATTACCAACGATAAACTTGCCATGAGAATGAAAAGTGATGATTTTATGAGTGTGATTGAAGCGAATCTTAAATCAACCTTTATCGGTTGTAGAGAAGCTGTTAAAACCATGAGTAAAAAACGGTTTGGTTCGGTGGTAAATATCTCCTCTATTGTAGGTGAAACTGGAAATGCAGGTCAGACCAACTATGCAGCATCAAAAGGGGGAACCCTCGCCATGACCAAATCATTTGCAATGGAGGCTGCTCCCCGTGGGATAAGGTTTAACAATATTACCCCTGGGTTTATTGCCACAGAGATGACGGATGTATTAAAAGATGAGATAAAAGATGCCTTTACCTCTCGTATCCCATTGGCACGATTTGGTGAGCCAAAAGAGGTAGCTGAGGCTGTTGCATTTTTACTTAGTGACCACTCCTCTTATATCACAGGTGAAACACTAAAAGTTAATGGTGGGATGTTGATGTAATGTTGAAAATTCTTCTTCTTGAGGATGATAAACTTTTTAATGAGACGATAGAGGATTTTTTGGAAGAGGAGGGGTTTAATATTCAGACGGCGCTTGACCCCTATACCGCACTAGAACTCTCTTATAAGAGCCGATTTGACCTCTATCTCTTTGATGTCAATCTTCCTTATGAGAGTGGGTTTAATCTACTTGAAAAACTTCGTGCTTCAGGGGATGAGACACCTACCATATTTTTGACCTCTCGTGATGACAAAGCTTCACTTGTAAAGGGGTTTGAGATGGGTGCAGATGATTATATGAAAAAGCCCATTGACCTTGATGAGCTACTGCTTAGAATAGAAGCCCTGCTTAGACGACAGACCCGAGCAGACAAAATAGAGATTGGCTCTTATACGTTGGATTGTAACGCCAAAAAACTCTATCATAAAAATATCCTTTTGACCTCTGTTACCACCAAGTCCATAGAGCTATTGCTTCTCTTAGTCACTGCAAAAGGGGAAGTGGTAAGTATTGACAAAATATCTACACATCTGTGGCATTTCAATGAGGATATCAGCACAGGTGCTATTCGTGT
Organism: uncultured Sulfurovum sp.; assembly: GCA_964452815.1. Lineage (GTDB taxonomy): Bacteria > Campylobacterota > Campylobacteria > Campylobacterales > Sulfurovaceae > UBA1140. The sequence continues at coordinate 1,377 of CAYVNI010000124.1, read as the reverse complement.
TTATATCGCTACACTTAAAAAGTATTTTCCCCATAATATAGAAAATATTCGTGGGGTTGGGTATCGGTTTGCCACCAAATTATAGTGGCTTTTGAGCAATTAAAAGGGTTGAAATTCCCAAGGTAAATGATTTGGTAAATTTCATCTCTAATCCGACAGACTCTAGCTCTTTTGCCAACATTTCGGTGGTTAAAAACTCCTCAATAGAGTCAGGAAGATATTTATAGGCTGCGTAGTTTTTAGAAATCAATCCCCCAACACGTGGAAGCACACTCTTCATCCCAAAATCAACAACTTTATCAATAAATGAGGTTCTATCTTGTTTGGTAAACTCCAAAATAACGACAATTCCCCCTGGTTTTAATGCTCTATAAAACTCATGAAGTGCCTCTACTCTATCCACGACATTACGAATTCCGTAAGAGATAGAGATGATGTCAGTGGCATCATCTTCTACAGGTAATTTTTGGGCTTTTCCTTCTAAGAATTCTGCAAATTCTACTTTTTTTCGTGCCACTTCTAGCATCCCCACAGAGGGGTCAACCCCCACAAATTTTTGAACGCTTATGGAGTTCTTTTTTGCATACTTTTCCCAAAAAAGTAGCAAGTCTCCTGTACCACACGCCACATCAGTTATCTGTGTTATCTCTTTTTGTTTTAAAATATCATACGCTTTTTCACACGCGGTTCTTCGCCATTTTTGGTCGATACCCATTGTTAAAACTCTGTTTGCCAAGTCATATGTTGATGCTATCTCATCAAACATTCCTACGATTTTATCCTGTTTTTCTGTTTTGTTTTCCAAAAGTTTCTGCTCCGTGTTGTTCTCTATGTTTTATTGGGTGTATTATATCATAGTTGACTCTATAAAATAGTATGCTATAGCGTCATCACTTAAAATGATAATTAAAAATAAGGAAAATATAATGAGTGGAACAGATTATTACGGCGTTACAAGAAGCAGAAAAAATGTTCTAAAGATGATGTTTATTAGTGTTTTCTTAAGAAAACACCCTCTTATTTAAAATCCCTCAAAGCATACCCATACGCTTCGTTAAATTTCATAACTTTTCCACCATTCTCTTTTGCAAATCGTTTGGCTGACATTCGACCCTCAAATGCATATTTACTTAGTGTTGACATGGTACCACTCTTTTGACTTCCCACCACATAAGTTGCTTTTGTTGCATCTATAAATTTTAAGGTATCAATAGCAATCACTTCTATATCTTTTAGTTCGCTTTTTTTGTTTAACTTATCCTCTACCAAGCAGTGCAGAGAGCAGTATTGTTTAACTTTTCCATTCGAGATGGCACTGTGATTTGTTTTGTAAAACATAGGAAGTTTCATCCCACACTCTGGACAGGTATATTTTTT
>CAYVNI010000123.1:0-4973 GCA_964452815.1 uncultured Sulfurovum sp. | reverse complement strand
CTCAGATAAAAAAGATGGTATTGGCGTATGAAGACCAATATTTTATGGAACACTTTGGGGTCAACCCCTTGGCGATTGTTCGGGCGATGTGGTTTAATCTTACCAACCAAAGAAAGATAGGAGCATCGACCATTACCATGCAGGTGGCACGAATGATGCACCATCAACCTCGTACCCTCAAACAGAAGCTCATAGAGATGTTTCAATCGCTTCAACTCGAACGCAACTACTCCAAAGAGGAGATATTGACCTTTTATCTAAACAATGCACCCTATGGGGGAAATGTTGAGGGGTTTGCCTCTGCCTCATTTCGCTATTTTAACCTCTCTCCCTCTTCACTCTCCCTATCTCAAATCGCTTATCTTATCAGTATCCCCAAAAATCCGAATGCAAATCGACCCAAAAAAAACAGAGATATTACCTCTATCAAAAACAGACTTCTCACACGAATCTACGGCTTAAATCTCTTAGGTAAAAAGGATTATCTCCGTGCAAAAGAGGAGCGTATATTTACGGACATAAAAAATCTTCCTCATCAAATCCCTCATCTCTCAGCCCAAATAAAACAAGAGGGTGAGGTGCATACCACCATTGATATGGGACTTCAAAAAGCGACAGAGAGAGTTTTGAAACAAGGGGTTGATGAGGTTAAAAAGTTTGGTATTCATAACGCCTCTGCTATGATTATAGATAACCAAACAATGCAGATAGTAGCCTATGTCGGCTCAAATGATTTTTATGACACCCAATATGGAGGTCAAAATAACGGCGTAAAAGCGTTGGTCTCCCCAGGTTCTACCCTAAAGCCTTTGGTCTATGCCAAAGCACTGGAGGAGGGGCTAATCACCCCTCTAAAAAAAATCTATGATGTCCCACTCTTTATAGACGGATACAAACCCACCAACTATGCCAAGGAGTATCTAGGAGAGGTGACAGCGAGTGAGGCGTTGCAACTCTCCTTAAATATCCCTGCTGTGGAGCTTGATAGACTCCTAAGAGACAAAAGCCTCTATGCTCTTTTGGACGATGCCAATATCTCCTCTTTGCGACAGAAAAAAGAGTATTATGGTTCAGCCTTGGTACTTGGAGGATGGGGTATCTCACTCCAAGAGAATGCCCAACTCTTCGCCATGTTGGCAAATGGTGGAGTCTACAAAAAAGCAACTTACAAAAAAGAAGTTTATAGAAAAGAAGTTCATAAAAAAAATCTACTAACGCCTACCTCCACCTATCTCATCTCCACCATCCTAGCCGATGCCCCACGACTCTCTTTCTCCTCTTCGTGGGAGTACATCAAAGATATCTCACGCATCGCATTTAAAACAGGAACCTCTGCCCATGCCAAAGATATGTTGACCGTTGGCTATACCCCCGAGTATACGGTAGCTGTTTGGTATGGAAATTTTTCAGGAGAGGCGAGTAAAAGTCACCAAGGCGTTAACGCAACAGGATTAAAAATCGCCTCTCCTACGCTCTTTAAGATTTTTAAACTTTTAGGAAAACAGAGCTGGTTTAGACAACCAAAAGGGATTATTAAACAACGCATCTGCCAAGATAGTATTAAGCTTGGAGAGTGCCAAGAGTCCATAGAGGATTACACCATAGAAGGAGTAACCCCCCAAACCCCTTGCCAAGCGATGAGAGCCGAAGTCCTCTCTTATCTGCTTCAAAATCAAAAGATAAAAAGCTTCTCATCCCTTGCCAAACACCCCTGTTATAAGGAGTGGAAAAGCTACAAACCCCTCATCACCAACCCCATACACGAAAAACACTACGCCCACAATAAAATGCTCCCACAAACATTTAAAAAAACCATGATGCAGTGCTACTCCTTTGAAGAGAACACCACCATCTACTGGCTTATTGACGAAGATGAACCGATTGTGGGGACATCCTCTCTCCCTTTCTATAAATACTTAACACCTCAAAAGCATACCATCTCTTGTCTGGACCAGGGGGCAAAAAAGCAGAGTGTTGAGGTTTTTTTGGAGGAGATTTGACAAGAGAAAACAGTAGTTTTCTCTATTTCTTACCTTTTATTGCAATGGAATAACCAACTGACTTCCAATGGTGATTTGAAAATTCTTATTCATTTTATCCTGGTTGGCTTTATAGATTCTATAATATTGGGTATTGTCATTGTAGTAGTATTGAGCGTATGTTGATAAAGATTCGTTACTTTGTACTTCAATAATAACCTTTTCAGCATCTCGTGATATCTCTTTAATTGGTTTTCTGATTAATGTTTTGGTATAAACTTTATCTTTTTTGGCAGTAATTCTTTTTATACTCTCTTTAATAACATGTAACTCTCTTTTAGGATTGGTTACTTTTTTAACTGACAATACTTTAATAACTTTTTTTAACTCGCTAATGGTCTCTCTGTCTGCTTTTTGTGCCTTTTTAAGTTTTGTAAGCTCACTTAAAATATCAGAGAGTTGCTCTTTAATAAGATTCTTTTCTGTTTTGTCCTCTATGTTAATCTCTTCTAACTGTTGACTTGTAGGGAGACCCTCCAAAATTAAATCTTCTGCTTTTTTGGAACAAGACTCCTCTTTTTTATCGGTATGCTCTTTACATACCAAAATAGGACCTTTATTATACAGAGAAGACTTTGATGATTCATCTATAATATGGATTTCATCTATCTCATCCGCCATGCCTAAGACAGTGCTTAATAGTAACATACACCCCGTAGCTAAAATTACTCTATTCATTTAAATTCCTTCTTATATATTTGTATAATCAAAGTATATCATGAAAAACGATTTTTTTGTTAACATTCAAAAAAATTATACTTTGTATAGTTTTCGTTTTCTTCTGAAAAATACTAATACATATCTTGAAATAAAGCCAAAAGTTAAATAAATTTTCTCCTCTAATTTCTATTTAAACAATTCAAGTCAGAATAGGCTTGTTCTAATCTTTTAACAACAGAGAGTTCACCCTCTCGTAACCATTTTCTAGGATCATAATACTTCTTATTTGGCTTATCTTCACCCTCTGGATTGCCAATTTGTCCTTGCAGATACGCGTGATACTGATCAATATACCCTCTAATCCCATCCCAATATGCCCACTGTGTATCGGTATCAATATTCATCTTAATAACCCCATATGAAATTCCTTCTCTTATCTCTTCAATGGTTGAGCCTGAACCACCATGAAAGACAAAATCAACAGGTTTTTCATCTGTGTTAAACTTCTCTTGAATATACTTTTGAGAGTTATCTAAAATAGTTGGGGTTAATACAACATTTCCAGGTTTATAGACACCATGAACATTTCCAAATGAGGCAGCAATGGTAAACATATCAGATATCTTTTTAAGCTCCTCATAAGCGTAGGCTACCTCTTCTGGCTGTGTATATAATAGGGCATTATCAATGTCTGTATTGTCCACACCATCCTCCTCTCCACCTGTTACACCCAACTCTATCTCCAATGTAATACCAATCTTTGACATTCTCTGTAGATAGGCTTTACATGTGGCTATATTTTCCTCAATAGACTCTTCGGACAGGTCAATCATATGAGAGGAGAAGAGAGGTTTTCCATACGCTTCAAAATGCTCTTCACTTGCGTCAAGTAGTGCATCTATCCAAGGAAGAAGTTTTCTCGCGGCATGGTCGGTATGTAGTAACACAGGTACACCATACGCTTTAGCTACAGTATGAACGTGTTTTGCACCTGAAATAGTTCCCAAAATAGCACGTTGAGAAGAATCCAACCCTTTTCCTGCATAGAAGTCCCCACCACCATTAGAAAATTGAATAATAATAGGAGAGTTTACTTTAGATGCAGCCTCCAAAGTAGCATTAACAGAAGATGTTCCCACCACATTAACAGCAGGAATAGCAAAACCTTCACTTTTTGCTATAGAAAATAGTTTTTGAACCTCATCGCCACTTAGTACACCACTTCGTAAGAAATCTAATATTTTTTTAGCCATATTTTAAACACCTTATATTTTTTTTGCTATTTTACACTAATTTTGGCAGATTTCTTCAACTTTTCACGCAACTGCTCTAAATATTTTTTAAACTTTTTAGCTCGAATCACTTTTCTAATGGTCTGTTGCACCTCTTCAAGTGCTATCTTACCTGCTGGACGCTTGGCAGTTAGATAGATAATATGGTATCCAAAATGTGTTTTTACAGGTACTCTACTTATCTCCCCCTCATTTAATTGCATCGCCGCATCAGAAAACTCTTTGACCATTTGGTCATGATTAAACCATCCTAAATCTCCACCATTAATAGAGCTAGGACCTGTAGATTTCTGTTTCGCCAATGATATAAAGTGTTTTTCTAAATTTTTACTATTTTCAAGTTGAGAGATAATATCTCTTGCCTCTGAGAGGGTCTGTACCAAAATATGCCGAGCAGAAGCGGCAGCTACTTGCCTAAACTCACGCTCATGAGTATTATAGTACTCTCTAATCTCTGCATCGCTAACAGGTATACGCTCTGCTCGTCTTTTCATCCAAACAGTCAACATAAGATTCTCAGATTCTCTTTTTAATATCTGTTGATACTCAAAATCGGCTTCGATATTTTCTCTTTTTGCAACCTCTAAGTATAACACCCTATCAACAAGTTGATTAACAACTTTTCGCTTATCCATAGCACTCATCAATTCATACTTTGTGCCAGGAATACTCTTAATTAAAAAATGATTAACATCTTCACGCGTTATCTCTTTATGATTAATATTGGCAATAACTTCTGCAAATAGTATCAAACTAAAAAGTGCGAATACGATTAAAACTTTAAATGTAATTTTCATAATCAAGGTAGTTCCTTACTTTAAACTAATATTAACATAACATATTTTAACCATTATATCTTAAAATAATAAACGATTGGTAAACAAATTTATCTTAATTTAAGCAAAAAAGTTTAATATCTTTGGATGAAAAAAATCACTACAGAAAAATTAATAAAAAAAGCAACAAAAAAAGAGATAGAGGC
>CAYVNI010000122.1:0-2333 GCA_964452815.1 uncultured Sulfurovum sp. | reverse complement strand
CACCAAGATTAATCTCTATCCCTTCAAGCTGTTTGGTATGTGCCACAACTAAGGATTCCATTTTTTGGTTAAATGATGCAATTTCAGTCTCTCTGACATCAAGGTTCTGTTTTAATCCCTGAATTTCACTGTTTAATATCTTAATATGGTGAGTTAACTCCTCAATCCCCTTGTCTTTTAGGGCTTGAAGTTGAAGCTCCCCTGTAATAGATGTCTCAATTATTCCTTTAATATAGGGATTATTGGCATAACGTTCAGAGAACTTATTTAAGGCATCACTGACACCCATTCCTTTGTTTAAAAAAGTATGAAACTCTTTAATATATTGAAGCCTATTGGCAAGAGCGTCATTTATTTTTTCTTTGGCTAACTCTGCATACCCTTTCTGTCTAGTTAGCATCTCTTTTTCAAAGGCTTTTAGGGTACTAGAAATAGACTGATTGGGTAGCATACCCTCTTTTACTGTTTCATCTCTTTGTATGAACTCCTCTATCCTTGGTTTGTCTTGTTTTTCAGATTCAACCACAGGTTTAACCTCTTGAACTTTTGGAACAATGCTTTTTTCATTAAATTTGGGATGTTCAATTCGTTTTTTAACCTCAATAGATGTTTTATCCACCGCAATAGAACCTTGTCTCTCTTTGTGTAGCTCTTTTTGAATAACCATTGTTGCACCTTCAGCTATGGCAAGAGCCTCTCTCTCTGCTTGTTTTCGTTCTGTTCCCTTTATATCACTTTCAAAATAGAGTTTTTTACCATATGCTCCAAAGAGATAAGCCACTTGTATCTTCTCTCTATCATATTTAAGTAGTTCATAAATAATATCATTTAAAACTCTTATCTCTACATTAAGATTAAAATTAAAGTTTTTAAAATTTGTTCTATGATGATTTAATCCTTCAGTAAGCTCTCCTTTTCCTTTGTATCCTATTGTGGTGAAAAAACTTTGATATAATTTCTCTGGCTCCTGTCCAACAGGTGTCCCTCTTTTATTACCCATAGGTAACTTTTGATTTAGTAGTAATATCACTTTATGAGACTCTATGACTTTAATTTGTTGATTAACATCATCAATGGTTAAAAAAGCAAAAGGGGAATGTGTGGTAAACCTTTGTTTAAAGGTATCTGAAATCTTAATAAACTCTACTTTATCAAAATCACTTAAATCAAATATATGGTTCTCTAACGTATCAAAAGTATCTAACCATTTTGTAATAATAAGGTTTCCCAATTTATTAGAGAACATAGAGTCTGTTTTTGCCTCATCCAATAATCTCATGGTATAAACTTTTAACCGTTTTAAAAGCTCTTGTTTTTGGTGTATATCATGGTAATTAATTTGTGAGGGATGTAGTTTGTTTTTCATAAGCCAAGTCTTATACTCCTGACTACTCCCTTTAAACAATTGTTTTATCAATAGCTCTGGTGTAAAAATTAAATCACTACGTTTAACACTATCAATTAGATTAGGTGTATGTTCTCTTGTTATTCGATTAATCTCTTCACGATTCCCACCAATAGTTACTCTTTTAATTTTCATAATATATTCCTTTTTTATCGATATTTAGATAATATTGTCTTTTATCATCTTCTCTTTGATTGCCTGAATAATATAGGCACTCATTGTTCTTGAACTACTTGAAATTCTATCACTATCCTCTTGGTATAGTTTAATTGATTTTTTCCATTTTTTAGGAAGCCTGATGGTCGTGGATTCGGTCTCTTTAGGTTTTTTATTTTGCATGATTTATCCTATAAATGTATTCATCTCTTCTCGTTCCATTTTCTCCTTTATCGCCTCAACAATAAAGCTACTTAAATCTATTGGATAATCAATATTACCCTCTATCTCCTCTTTCCATAATAAGGGGAAGCGTATACTTTTTGAAAATCTTTCTAAATCTTTTAATTTTACTTTTACTTCCTCTTTAATTATGCTACTCTTTGTTACTGATTTTACTGTATCTAATGTTAATCTTTTTTTCTTTAGTGCCATGTCTACCCTTTATTTATATGTATTTCTATTAACTCATGGCATAGGGATGAAATCTCATCCATTGCCTCCTTATGACCTTTTAAATCACTTGCCTCAAATACTGTTCTTCCATCTATAAAAGATTTATCATAAATAGATCTATCCCTTATTATCGTTTTAAACATATTCATATAAAAGCTATCCTTTATCATCTCCTCAATATGTTTGAAATAGTTAGCAACAGGATGTATTCTATTTAGGATAACATAGCTTGAAACATATCTATTGGTATCACTCTCTATCTCTTTCAATGTTTGATTGTACTTTTTAACTACAGCTAATATTTCTGTTACTTTAT